>LNEX01000442.1 GCA_001464165.1 bacterium Ga0077546 | reverse complement strand
GAAAGTGCTTAGCGAAGAAAATCAGAGCTTCTTCAAGGCCAACCCGCAGCTGATAGAGACGGGCATAGAATTGCTTAAATTCTTGGTACTTCCGCCCGTCAACCATCTTAAGCGGCCGAACATGGCGAATAAAAAGCCAGTGTCGCTGCACGCCGAATTCAGTGGAATTGGGTCGCAAGAAAGCCTGCTCTTCAACGTCCCGGAAATAGCGCTCCATAAATCCGGCGCAGTCAAAGCGTGACAGGTAGGCATTGATAATGGCATCCATGGCCAGGGCCTGCAAATGAACGCTATAACCCCGAGCAGTGAAGTAGTGAGCCCGAGCCAAATGCAGAAAGAGGTGGTGCAGTATTTCGTGCAGCACCAAATCAGCAGCTTCGCTCTTATTGCGCACATTGGCAGCAAAAAAACTACGGCCCAAAATGATGATGGCTTTACCGCCACGCTTCAGGGCCATAGTAGTAGGAACCTCTCCCCACTCTAGCGTCATCCCCTTAAGCGTCTGCATAATAGGGGAAAGAATACCGGCTTTAGATGCTTTACTAAGCACGGTGCCACTAATTTCAGCTAGTGGAATATCGGTGATTTGCCCTTTGCTTGGCATAGTAATTCTCGCGATGTCGCAGTTGGCTCTAGGGCCCTCCAACAGTCAGAGTTAGTGACCGCTTGGAGGCCCGAGAGCAAATGTATGTATCAACCGACCGGGTCGAGGCCCCAGGA
Source organism: bacterium Ga0077546 (assembly GCA_001464165.1). The sequence continues at coordinate 11,256 of LNEX01000442.1, read as the reverse complement.
GGCAAGATATTGGCGCGCAGCAGAAAGTAGGCGAGCGGTTTCACCTTGATACTCTCCAGCCATCCAGCGAGCCCACCAAGCCATGCAAGCTTCAGGGCTGAGGCTGCTCCATTTGCTGGCTTCTTCTGCATTCCAACCTTCCAGACTTTGCCAGAACTCAGCTGGAGGCAGAAAGCCACTACGCAGCAGCGCTGAGATTTCGGCAGGCTCATTGGCGAATACTGGTGAACCGGCCAGAATACGACAGGCGAACTGGAGATCACGATCAGAGCCAGCCACGACCTGACCGAAAACGTGCACCTTGGTGATCAAACTGACGTGGTTCGGGTGTTTGAGCACCAGCCCGATCTTGTTTGCCAAGATCGGCTCAGCAGAAATGCGCGCCTCGATCAAGGTATCTCCTTTGCGGTCGAAGACACTCATGGCCAAGTCATGAGCTTGATGCAAATGTCCCTCATCCAGCGTCAGACCGGAAAGACGATGATAGCTGAGGCAATCGCGCACCACTTGCCAAACAGCTTCTCGAATTCGCAAAGAGCCAGGGCGCCCAAAACGAAGAGATGCAACAGCCGCGCCCGACGACCGCCAAAGTGATAGGGCGTACCTTTGACATGGGCCAAAATCGTTTGCACATAAAGGGTGATATGGCGATAGGTGGAGTCACTAACACCGCCAATGGTGCCCCTAATTCCTTCAACGGCATTGCGGAAGATCGCGGCAAAGGGACTGTCTGTCCGCCCTTCAATAATCGCCGCCGCATGCTCGACTGAGAGTTCCGAGAGTGACGGCACTCGCACCAACATGGCGAAGCGATCGGCCGTTGGCGAATCAAGCACATGGGCTTCGCCTTCTTTCATGTCTTCGGTAAGGTTGCCGGCGGCAACAATGGCCTTGACCCTGATAGGCACGTCCTTACCATACAGCACCAACTTGCGCTGCAGCAAAAGACGGAACTGCGGCACCACGTGCTTTCTGGTGTTGAGGAACTCATCGAGCACAAGAATGTCGGTCTTGAGGAGATCTCCTTCAATGAGCTTGGCCTCGCCTCTCTCGCGGTTGGCGTTCAAGTCGACAACGCCGGCGAGTTCTGAAATGTCGTCAGGGGTAGAGCAGTCAACCAACTGCACGCTCAGCCCCAAGAGTGCGGCCATCGCCAGGGCACCTTCCGATTTATTGCTGCCCGGCTCACCAGACAGAAAGAGATTGTACGGACTGAGCCCGCCGGGGTGCTGCTCAATCGTAGCGAAGAAAACGGCAAGTTGAGGGACAATGCCATCCCAGCCAATGATGTTCATAGTTGTTCCTAATTGTGCTTGTCAAAAACCGTCCGGGAAGACGCTGTCGCTATTGACTGGTGGAAGGGCGGGAGCGCTGCCGGTGCCGCTGGCACTATCGCTGTTGCTGTCTTGATCGTCTTTCTTAGTGGGCGGTAGACCGGTGTTAGCGGCCCAATCGATGCTACTCTGCAGTTTTCTGAAAACTACCTTAAAAGTTGAGATAGCTGCGGCGCCACCATATACGGCAACATGAAGCGCCAAGAAGGCGGCTGGTGCTGCCAGAACGATAGCAAAGGGCAAGAGGTAAGGAATGCTTCCCTCAGCCACGTGACGCGAGACCGATATGGTGGCCATGGCTGTGCCGATACCACCAACGAAGAAAGTTGTCGTGTTGCTGTAGGAGCAGTCGAGGGCCCTGCTAATACGCTTCCAAGCCGCAGTAGCGCCGGCGAAGAAGAGTACTGCAAAGAGTAAGTATCCGGCGGCGTTGATCATGCCGTGCATTTTCTTTATCCTGTTTCAGATGTATGTGTGTGAGTCTGGAATGTTTGTGTTGTGTCAGGCTAAATTGCCTAATGCTTTGACGCTGACCGACTAGCGGCGCTTGCGATTAAAAGCTGAGGTCCAGACCCGTGTGACCACGCTTGTGACTACGTTGGTAGTAACCGTGAACAGCTTGCCACCAATGCGGTTTATATTTTTCGAGACCCCAATGGTGAAGTTATTCACGACTACTGGTGGGGCTGGTTTTTGTTGCGCCTCAAGCGCCTCGAGGGCGGCCACCCGCTTCTCAAGTGCCTCTATGCGCGGATCTTCTGTTGGTTTGTTAGCCATATTAGTTTTCTACTTTTGCTACGGTGAATGACGGGGCCAAAGATCAGCCCCATCATCCCGGCTTATTTCAGCCTAGCACAGGCCTAAAGAGGCGCAGCGCTCGTCTCGGTGGCATCAGCCGCGACAGCGGTGGTATCGGCAGCGACATCGGTAGTGTCGGCAACGGTGCCGGCATCGACCTCAGGCACGTCGGCCGCATCGGCTGCAGGAGCACCGGTGCTTTCAGCCTCGGCCGCATCGGCAGCCTCACGGCAGGCAGCTTCCGCCTCAGCCTCCAACTCAGCGGCACGCTTCTTGGCGGCTTCGACAGCACTCTCCCACCAGGCCTTCGACTGATCGATGGTGGAGCGTGTCAACTTCGCGGCGCCGACCACGGCATAGGTGATCAGGTCTTCGGCTGTGGAGCTGTCAGCAGCGGGTTCGGGCAGACCAAGAGCCTCGCGAGCCTTGTCCAGGATGCGGCCGAAATTGATTTTGTTGTTGTTGTTGCTCATATTGTTTGTCTTCAGTTTCGTGGGTGCAAGACAGTAATGTCTCTCACCCTGTTGTTTCTAGGGTTGTTTCTCTTGTCAGCGAAGCTGACTCTGAGGGATTTGTGATCACGCACACCTGAGCAATCAGGCTCCAGGTGATTACATCAGCAGCAAAACCAATCATGCTGAGCAATATAGGTTGCTGGTGAAAGGCGGCATTGAGCAGACTGACAATTAGCAGCACAGACAGCTCTATTGATAGCAGCTGCGGAAAGTGCTGGATCACTTTTGAAGAAATCGCGCGCCACTCGAAAACGGCCGAGAAGCGATCTTCTTTAGCGTAGTGCACCAGCATCACCGGTATGAACAGCACCAGCCAGATAGCCAAAGCGTACCCTGGCAGAGAAAGCGTAGCGACAACGTCTCCAGCCTTGCTCTGAATCTCTTGCCAGATAGCCAGAACTGACTCCGGGCTAAAAGAAGCAAGAGGATGGCCGGTCACCAGGATGATCACCAATTCGCTTATAGCGGCGAAAATTAGTGCCACCGGCGCCAATACCGAAAAAGTACCCACTACTGAGGCCGCGAAAGCCTTGAACAAATCGGCCGGTGGCCCCAACCATGGTGGCAACACTAGGGCGGCTCCGCTCTCGCGGCTTTTCGCAGCAGCCCTGATTACACGCACAGAATAAGCCGCTGGGGGGAAGCACAGCAACAGACCAATGCCAATCAGCGCCAGTGATCCGTTTGACTTCGCCCACCAGAAAAATATACTTGGCATTGCGCCAATTAAAAGGCGAAGCAAAGACTGCCTTGAGCGAAAGGGTGAGGCCACGGAGTTTAAGACTATTGGCCACAGCGGCTGGTTGCGAGGCTGAATATTCTCTTTCATGTAGAGTCGCCTGGTTCTTGTTTCTTGGCCTCTGGCCTGGCTTTGTTGAATTCGGCGGAAAATTCGCTCTTGACACGCTGCCAGCCATCAGAGAAGCGTTTGAGTGTCTCGGGGAATCGATTCTCGATCTTGAGTTTCAAGACCAACGCTTGAGTCAATCCAGAGACGATGCTCAAGAAAGCACGCCCAGGGTTGAAGGTGATTCTGAATCCTTCGATTTCGACATTAGAGATGAAGCTGTCGATATTTAACTCGAATACGCCTTTGCCCTTCTCCCGATTGGTAACTAGTCGCTCGACTTTTGGCGGCGTTGTGGCTGATCTCTCTTCGACTTTTTGCAGCCTCTCATTTACTTGCCTGAGTTCTGCTAGAAGTTCTGCAATCTGCTGTTCGATGGTCATTGATACCTCTAAAAAAATAAAACAACAACCAGCGCAGCTAATTGCTGTGCAAGAGATGTTGTATTGCTAAGACGGTCTGGTTTGCGTGGTTAGTAGATTGATTGATTGCCGAGAAGGTTTGGAAGAAGGATAAGCTAGCCATAGCAAATTGGCATGAGGCCATGCAACCGCAAAGGATCTTATGTATACGGGCGTGCCTAGAAAATCTGATTACTTAGCGACGGCAAATGTTCTTATGTGCGGCAATGGATAAGGAGGAACTTCAAGCAAAACTTTGCCTAAATATGCCAACAGCGAGCCACCTTTGCCGAAGCGTTAAATGAATAAATTATGACTGTTGACTAGCTACGACTCGGCAAGGATTTGCTATTCGTGATTGACTTCGGCAAAGCGAAACCCGCATTGAGCCTTAGTTGACAAGAGGTGGGCCGTTTATGTTAGAAGAGGGTATTCTCTTTCAATTTTCCCAGGATTTTTTTCACCCAACTTAGCCAAGCCGCATAGCCACTTTTGTAATTTCCGTCAGCAACTTGATTGCCGCGAATAAGACCGAAAATTGCAAAGCGCGCCAAGACCTTAGCTAAGTGATTGTGCACTGTTAGCCATGTTCCGCAACAGCTTGCTAGCAAGGATGCTTTCCGTTCCATCAACTCCTGTCAACGCCGAAATCCAATCTGTATATTCTGCGTCGATAGCCTTGCAAACCTCGGAGAATACTTAAATGCAAACGGCAATGATTGTTATCAGCGTCATCACAATGGCCATCCTGGGTGGCCTTGTCGGTCTGATCGAGGCCCGCATCACCGCTACGCTCATGACCAGAAAATGGAAGAACCGCGATAGCAAGGAGGCAACAATCGACGTCGCAACTATTATCACTGCCTTGGTAGGCGCTGTGGCTGGCGGATTCGCTGGTAGCCAAGGACTTGGCATAAGCGTGATCTACTTGCTCATTGAGATCAACTGGGTTCCAACTATCGGCTTGACCATCTGGGCTAGCGTTGTCACAGTGCGCAAGGCAATCAAGCTCAGTGACCTCGCCAGCAATTGGCTCTCAGCACGACTCGACGGCCGTTGAGATCACTTCAGCTAGCCTAGCTCCTTTTCGCTCTGTGCCAAGAGTAATAGTGATGCATTTAGACAAAGAACAGCTGTTCTTCTATCACAAACTGTCCCTAGAGCAGGTCGAGCGCAAGCTGCTAATACCTGACCCGGCTTTTTCTGATAGCGAATTTCTTCCCGCCTACCGCTGGCTAGAGCAAGAAATTGGCTTCTTTCCTCTCTTTCTGGCTGTCGGTCGAGAAGAAGCCGCTTACGTAACTGGCTACCAAAACCAATGGTTGGTCAATCTCGGCGGCAGAAACGTGGACGGCGTATACCAACCTATCACTCGCAAAGCAGGTGACTTCCCCAACTACGTGCTCTTCGCCTTTCCTGTAAAAACACTTGAGGGCGTGTACACCGACTATCTGTGGTGGAATATCGTTCTTTCTGATGTACTGAGCCAGGTCCAAGTCAGCTCGCAACTGCGGCGATTGCTCTTCAAGAAGTCTTGGCCGACCCACAAATGGCTGCGCTTGGCTAATCAAGACGGGCATCAGGTACAGTTTCTGGCAGCACAGCTCGATCTCGCACAGGCATCGTTTGTCTGGGTTCGCAATGAGAAAACAGCGAAAACACTTCGCAACATGGGCTTCCATGATGTGCGAGTAAAACGTCTAAGTCTCAGCGACTAAAACCCTGCTTTGACTAGCAGCCATCTTATCGATTCGGTCATAGGTTTTATGACCGTCCCAGTGACCACAAAGGTCGCAGAGGAAGCAGAGTTCAATAAGGATGTTCAGCTCTGCTATCCAACAACAATCTTTCTGCACAGAGTCAACAATGAACAGAACCCAAATGAAGGTTCAACTCGGCATCAACGACACCAGTAAAGGTGAGGTTCTGAAATTCGTCGAAGGAGGGCTTGTCGTCAGCCTCGACAGCTGCGAAACCGCCTTCCTCCACATCGGCAATCTGCGCGGCGCCAACAGCAACGCTCGTTGCGACCGCTATAGCCGCTTGGACATCGGCAGCACGCTACAGGTGCAGGTGACTAGCGCCTATGCCGGCAGTCGCGGCAGCCGCATCGAAGTTCGCGAAGTATCACCGACAGCTTAAACACCACTTTGTCTAGAGGCCAGACAATGAACGACCATCAAGCACCTGTTGTATTCCCCACCCTCATCGACGTCAGCCAGGGCACCGCCGACAGTACCGAGCTGCCTTTCCCGATCATGCTGACTTCCAGCGATGCTGCGCCAATCACCTGCAACACCGACATCGGCGTGGTGATGGAGCAGCTCGATAAGGACATCACTTACATGGAAGTCAATTTGGTGCTGGCGTCGAGCAATCCGCAGGCCTTGCTGCAGCTGATGAATGCTCGCGCCCAGCTTGAGTTTGGCCGGGCTTGTTACTATGCTCGGCAGTTTCAAAAGGCCGTTGGCTTCGCCGACACTGTCTACAGCATGCTCGAGGACCTCAGCCCTCATATCGAGCTCGTTGCGTTCCCGACCAAGGTCGACCTGCGGCTCGACTGGGATACCAGCGCTGAGTGGGACACCAGCGCCGACTGCGAGCCTAGCGCTGCGTAAGGAGACTTAGTAAGGAGGCGGCGAAGTATCCTCCCATTGCCCAGCCAAAGAGCAAGCAACACAAACGGAATAGCAACGGCTCGAGCCGTTTGCTGTTCCCTAAACTACCAAGGTACCCCCTAAAATGAGCAATTCAGTAGAAGCTCATCTCAAATTCGGCTTTCGCCTAAACCTCGACGCAATGGACAGCGACTTGCAGTCATTGCTCAAGGGTCCCAACGCTTTTAAGGTATACGCCGCTAAGAAGGGCTTGATTGAACCGCCAAAAACGCCGGGAGTTGATTGGGAGCAGGTGCTCACCTTTCAGCGCGACCTCCGGTCCTTGATTGGCGATCTTAAGCTCGATCTCCTCGGATCTGAACTCTACAATGACGAGGATGGGCTCAATCTCTACCTCTCGGCCAAAACATACTCCGCCTATATGGGCTGTGTCGCGGAGCTAGATGCCAAAGCCCTCTGGGTGCGCAGAGACCTAATCCTAAAACTCAAGGATTTTTGCGACACTTTGGGCATCCCTTGGCAGAAGCCCAAATGGTACTTGGTTTGCGAACGGGACTGATGTCTCAAGGCACCAGCACCACAATGCGACAGGCTGGTGCTCTCATCAACCACAATCTCAGGAGATAAATCATGTTGGAGACTCTGCGCTCCCTCGTCCGTCCTTTCTTTGGTGCCATCGGGGCTATCGCCTCAGGCACCTTCGGCAGGCAGTCGCCTGTCACCGGCATGGCCTCGCTGCTCATGATCTGCGCCATCTTCGCCTCGCTCACCCCCACTGCCTCAGAGGGCAGCACTCGCGCTATGATCTTGCGCAAGATGGCACCGCGGGTGCAACCATTCGTCGAGCGCCACTTCGCCGCCATAGACAAGGACGGCAACGGTGTAATCATCGAAGCTGAGCTGAAGCAGGCCCTGAACAGCCTAGGGCTCGGCAAGGAAGAAATGGCCACACTGCAGCACATCACGGATGAGTTGTCAGAGATCGGCCATGTCATCGACTCGTACACCACCACCAGGTTCATCGCAATCGCCTTGGGCAATAGTGGCACGATGATGATGCCCAGGAAAACCACGCAGAATGTCTACGGCATCAGTGCCGAAGACGTGCCCGGTTACCAGGCCCGCGTCATCGAAAAGTACAAACACTGGTAAGTGCTGCAACTTACTAAGGAGCTTGTGGAGGACATGGATGTCTTAGTGAAAGGATTCATTTCAAACCTTTCAATCTCAGGAGAAAAATCATGTTGGAGACTTTGCGCTCCCTCGTCCGTCCCTTCTTTGGTGCCATCTGGGCCATCGCCTCAGGCACCTTTGGCTGGCAACCGCCGGTCGCTGGCCTGGTCTCGCTGCTTCTGAGCTGGGCCATCTTCGCCTCTCTCAACCCCACGGCCTCAGCGGTCGCCAGCGTTATCGCCGTCGCCATTTTGCTCTTTATCAGTGCCACCATTGCCTTCTGGTCGGCGCTGATCGCCAACGGCAGTGCCTACGAGTCCGCCGGCAAAGGTTCTACCTGGCAAAGTATCTGGTTAACCAGCGTTGCCGTGGCCCTAGTCTGGGGAACCCTCTCTGCCACTCTCGGACTGGGCGCCCTCGACTTCCTCGTCGACGTCGACATCCGCGTCTGGCTCACGGCCTTCATCAATGCGCTTGTGACTGGCACCGTCGTGGCCAGTGCCATGATCAGCGCCCTCAAGTCGTTGGCGCAGAAATAAAAAGGATTCAACACATGTTGTGGATAGTAGCCATAGCAATCGGCGCGTTACTTATGCTCTTCGCCATCTGGCCAAGATAGTAGCGCAACCTCAGAACCCATAAGTGCCAAAACACTTGACAGAGATAAAGACATGAGCGAAATCGCACACATACTCCTCGGTTTGGCAGTCGTCGGGCTTGTCCTCGGCCCTCTGCTCTACGGCATCTGGTCTCAATGCCGATGCTGAGCGCAGAAATTAAGAGCCAAGCAAACCGGCAACAGCTCGTCCAACCGAGAGCATCAGCACTGCTCATGCAGCACGCTGATGCTCTCGTAGGCCCGTAAAACCCCAAAACACCCAAAGAAAAAATCCCATGAACGAAACAACAGCGGCATTGGCAGTAGTGGCATGCGTCTACCTCGGCATCTTCGCCGGCAAATGGGCCAACACCCACATCAAGCTCAAAGGCAACAAGAAAATTGAGCGCAATTTCAAATTGGCACTGCTCGGCAGCATCCTGGCGGTGTTGGGAGGAGGTGCGTTCATGCTCATTCCCCTCGTCGGTGCCGGATTCTTCACCCTGGCTGCTTGCATGGCCTGGCGAATGGAGCGCTACGTTGATCATCTCTGATTGAGCAGGTGTTCAACCAGGCTACTGCTACAACATAACAATTCAACCAAAAACGGATGCACTAGAGGCAATCAAATGAGCAACCAGACGCAAAAGACGCTTGGTCACGTGCCAGTATCAACTCCAAAACTCGCGCTGGTAATCAAAAGCGCAGTAGTGCGAATCCGACACGAGGAGCGCTCGGACATTCTGGTCACAGTAAACGAGCCTGAGAATTGGCTTCTTCATGAAGGAGCAATCAACCAGACGAAAGTCACTGCTCCTTCGGGCAATAGCGCTTCTCACACTGTCACCGTCAGCAGTGGCAGCAACAAGACAATCGTCAGCACTGTATCAGGTGTCGGCAACATCGTCAGCGGCACCGGAGATGTCTTCATCAATGGGGACAAAGTCACCGTACAAGGAGACAAAAGCCCTGTGGTAAGTGTGACCTCTCTGCTGGAACGCTTAGAGGTTCTGGTACCCAGATCTTATGTAGGCGAGCTGGAGCTTACAACGGATGGGTCACACACCACTCGCATTGACTTCTGGCATGGAGACAAGCTCACTATCAATGCGCAAGGCAGCGGCAGTTTGCTCGTGGAGGGGCACCTTGAGGTGAAATCCTTCCTTGCTAACGCCGCCGGTTCTTTCAGCGGCTCCCTCGAAATCGAGTCGCTAGTTTGTCAAACCGGCAAATTCGATATGGTGGGATACGGAGTTCTGAACCTGAGAAGTCTTGAGGCAGGCGAACTGACTTTGCGGGTAGCAGGCGATGGCGACGCCACCATTAATGTACTCAAGGCGCAGAAGGTAACCGCAGAGCATTCCGGCGACGGCGAGATTTTTGTGCTGAGCGGTACGGCGCGAGAAGTTCACTTCGATAGCTTCGGCAGCGGCGACGCAGTCATGTGGGGGCAGTTCGACCACGTCGTGGAGAGAATTCACGGCAAAGGCATGGTCAGGATCAGGGCTCCAAGAACTTAGGGCTAAAAATCAATGAGTCATCACATCTATGTTCACAGCCTGGGTATGCCCGAGCAGCTCAGCCGACAGTTTGGCGTGAAATATACTGCCGGTCTCATCTATGCAGATGGCCTCAGCCCGGATGGGGTAGTGGAGCCGGAGGACACTTATCCTCGTCCTGAAGAGTGGCAACGGAAAGCCCTGCAGAACTTCTTCGGGCAGGTGCTGGTTTTTCGTGATCAAGATCAAGAGCTGGACCAGCCTCTCAAGAGCTGGCTCTACGCCGATGCTGTGCGCAGAAATCTGAGCGCCGATCTTTATCTGGCTGCGGTCAACGACGAGGTTGGTCATGGTGTTTTTGCTATGAGCACTATCCAGCCCGGTGAGCTAATCGGCGAGTACACCGGGCTGGTCAGACCAAAGGTGTGGGGTGAAAAGGGCAATCCCTACCTCTTCGAAATCTCGTTCGCAGTTACCGTGGATGCTCAGGACTGCGGTAACTTCACCCGCTTCATCAATCACTCGAGCGAAAATGCCAACGCGCATCCCACTTATGTGATCGTGGACGGGGCCTGGCATATTCTGCTGATCGCCACGAAGACCATTGCCCCAGGCGCACAGGTTTTGTTCAACTACGGCCCGCGCTATTGGCGCGATCGCGCTCACCCTCAGGAATTGACCTAATTCCTGTGGTCAACCTCAACTCAACTTCACTTCAGGACTAAACAAACAACATGAAGCTCAACCAATTCATCGCCCGCATCTGCATTATTCCGATGCTCTTCCTCGTGACCGCCTTGCTGGGAGCCATCACCTCCTCCTGGTGGGCCGCCCCCCTGATCGGCTTCGCTTTCGCCCTGGTTTTCACCCTCATTTCAGAGCGCCTCTTGCGACAGAAGCTCATGGGCATGATCGGCAAAACTCCGCTAGCCTGGTATGCGGTGCACCTGTTGGCTGAGTCCATCACCATCATCGCCCTAGCCTGGTTGTCCTCGGCACTCTTCGGCATACACGCTGTGCCAGGTTGGAGCTTCACGGTCATGGCTTTGTTGACCTGGGGCTATCTCTGCAAAGAGGTGCTCTACAAGCTACCGGAGACGTTCGCATTCTGGCTGGCTACCCGCCGCTAAAGTGACGGCATTCAAGGGCAGGGAGGCTCTTGAATGCAAAAGAATCTAACCATCAGCCAATCAATCAACCATTGTAAATCGGAGCTCAAAGCATGAACGAAATCCGTCGTATTCGCATTTCCGCTGCCACAAATGGCTCTTCGCAGGTGCGCAACTTTGCCACCTCCAAACGACTTACCTCAGCGTTGTACAACGGCGAACGCACCTACTACTCGAAAGACGTAGAAGCCCTTCAAAGCGGCAAGAACGAGCTGCCTATTTCCAACGATGTCAGTTCGCTGATCGCCGATATCCTCAAGGTCAATGGCATTATCTCGGTGGCGCTGCGCACCTACGACTTGGT
>LNEX01000441.1 GCA_001464165.1 bacterium Ga0077546 | reverse complement strand
AATCAAAATTTTCGATCACACAACTAACAGCAACTTCCATCAACTGAGCCTGATATGACATATAGTCAAGGTCTTCTCGGTCGATTGGCAGCCTTAGGCATGGGCCTTTTCGAAATTTGTGAGATCGATTGAACCATCGTCGTCCAAATCGCGCTGTGACGACAGCGTCTATTTCGGCCAGTTGGCAGTAACGATCTACGTTCAGTTGAGGTTTGCCCAAAACCGAAGTGACCGCAATGCTGAAACCATTCCAGCTCCGTTTTTCCATAGCTTTGCTCGCTGTTTACTTTCATGATAAAAGCCTGTTCGAGCATCAAGAACAGGCTTTCAGTTGTCGCTCGGCTACTTCCTTCCGCTACTTCCTTTTTCCTCCTTTGTGCTGGCGACTTTTACGCTTGGTTTTGGCAAATTTCTTGGTGCCTTCGTGGTCTTGCCTGACGCTTACCGATGGCCCCAGAGAAGACACTGGTGGCTCTCGGAACAGTCGCTCCGGAGGGCTCAGAGTGGTGCTGGCATTAAAGATCGTGGAGGTGCGAGGAGGCACAGTTTGTATCGACTGGCTGCTGCCAGCACCAGCATAAGCTTCTGCCAAAGTAGCAGTAGCAGAAGTCTTGATCTTCAATGAGCGAAACAGCGAACCGAAAGCCATACCAGCCAACAAGAAGGCAACATTGGCAGTAACTGAGAGCGATGGGCTCATCGCTTTCCCCAGAGACATTGCCTCTGTAAGCTCGGAAGAGAAAAGTACAAATGCATCAAGCTTAGCTTGAGCTCTCTCTCCGAGCATAGCAATCCAGCCAGATAGCGAACCGGCTCCGGCAAAGTCGACAGTGACAGCCTTACCCACGCCGTAAAAATCCTGAGCAGAAAAGTGCGGAGCCTCGGCGTCAAAACGGAGCCTTACTGCCACTTCTTTGCGTACTCGCTCAGGAGGCGGGTAAGCAACATCTTGACCGGTAATCACTCTGCCGCCACCACTTCGTACACCTTCGATGTAGGCAAACCATGTCTGGCGTTGACCTGGCACTTTGATCTCAGCTTTGTCACCAACATTCAGTCGATCAGCCTGAGACTCAGGGACAAAAGCCTCTACCCAGCGGTCTTCTGGATTGAGGATCTGAACCACTGTGTCGGCGGCTTTTACTACCGAGCCGTCGCGCCTGTCGACACTCCAGATGCAGCCCGCGATCGGACTAGTCAACGGAGCCGCTTTTGCTAGGTTGAGCTGTTGCTCAGCGCTCTCAAGTCTCACGGCTAGCTGTTTAACCTGAAGTGCAGTCTCACCAATTTCGCGCTGAAGCTCTTTTACTTCGCGCTCTAGTTTTACCTTCTCGTTGAACGAATATGTGCGCTGACGCACTTGTGCATCCCAGCCGTGCTTGGCAGCATCAAGTCGACTTGTTTGCGCTGTCAGTTCTGCCTGCTTGGCGGTAACCAAGGCATTGGCCGAATCCTTAAGCCCTTGCGCTTCGACAAGCTCATTTTGAGATAGTGCGCCCCTTACCCGAGGGTCACTAACTCGGCGCCACTTGTCACCAGCTGTACGAGCGGAGGCCTTCAAAGCTTCAAGCTCGTGTTTTGTCCGTTCAATGTCGCCTTGCACCAGCTGAACGTTGAGCTTAGTTTCGCTAGCTACGCGAACCAATGTCTCCTCCAACTGTTCTTGCATCTCCTGCAGACTGACCTGCAAAGATGTATGGCGAAGCTGAGCTTGTAAATGCTCTGAGCGGGCTTTTGCGTACTCAAACTCAATTTGAGCGGCGCGGGGATTGGTGATTTCTCCTATTCTCGCCCCTGCACTAATGGGGTCAGTCGGCGTCAGCTTGGGCAAGCTGATTGTGCCGTCTATAGGAGCGTTAAGAGTAGTCAGCGTGCCATTGATGTAGGCTTTGTTGCCGTCAACAGAAAAAAACAGCCACCATACTGATACTACTAGTAATGCTAGGGCAGCTGTACCAAAGAACAATCGGAACAACAACTGAAATGTTTTCATCATTTCCTCTCGGCTCAGAATTAGCGGCTTCGCGCAGTTAGCGCAGGCCAGTTAATTAGGATGCGAACGATTGCGGCTAAGCTCGATACTTCGCTAACCTCAGGCTTAGCCCAACGACTCGGGTGGGTGTAGAGAAATTCAACAATAGCTCGGTATTGAGACAAGCACAGTATGCCCAAGCGCTCTTTCTTCACCAGTGGTGGCAACGAGATTGGTTATTCCCAACTCGACAATACTGATGTAAAAGATAGAACCCTTAGTTTGATCTGCCAAAGGTTCTGCCAGCAACACACCACCTTCAGATATGTCAGCAAGGCAGACAGTTTTAGACCAGCCAAACTCATCGCTTATTGTCACAGCTCCAGTTGCAGGAACTCTTATCGATTGCCTGCGCTCAGGCAAATCAATACAAACCAAGGCACTGATAAACAGCATAATACTGTTGTATGCAGTGAGGATAATCATCAACGGCGAGCTAGCACGATCTACTTCTAACCAGATAAAGTTGATCGCATAGTAACCCGCGGCGACGACATATGCAGCGAGGATAGCCAAAATCGGCCAAAGCACAGACCAACATACAGCCCGCGCGCCAGGGGCTCCACTCTTTTGGGTCACCTGAAAGGTGCCACCGAATGGATTCCAAAGAAACTTTAGGAAGCTAAGAAAGACCGGCACAGCAAGGATTGGTCCATAAATATCTGACCAAAAGAAACTCCTATACCCTTTCGTTAGCCAGCAAAATACCAATGCGGTCGCACCGTAGTAAGGTAGCCAATAGGCGATGGCTTCCTCTAAGGTAATTCGAAACGGACCAGTGCCTGTGGTGAAAAAGATGATCGGCAAAAGCATCGTTATCACCGAGCAAATGCTCATCATCCAATGCAAAATGCCGGCCATGTGAACGACTCGCTGCATAGCTGTTAGACCGCCTACCCGAAGAGGACTGAGCGGAGTGAGCAAGATCTGCCAGGTGCCTTGGGCCCAACGCAACCGCTGTTTCACGAAGTTAGCCACAGTTATGGCACTGGCACCAGAGCTAAGGCGCTCATTCAAGTAGGGAACCTTGTAGCCCTTTGATTGAATGCTTATAGATGTAGCCCAATCTTCGCAAAGCGACTCGGTGGGCAGACCGCCAATCTCTTCAAGCACTGCGCGCCTTACAACAAAACAAGTGCCATGACACATGGTGGCATTGAAACGATCACGACCAGGTTGAATCACCTGAAAGAAAAGATCCTCCTCGTTAGCTGTCGAGCTAGGTACACCCAGGTTCTGACGCGGAGCGTCGGCTGAATAGAACAATTGAGGCGTCTGCAACAACGCCACTTTGGCGTCTTGAAAGAAGCCCACCGTACGTCTGAGAAAATTCGAAACGGGCATGAAGTCTGCATCGAAAAGTACCAGTAAGTCGGCACTAATGGCTGGACTCGCATGCTTAAGAGCATGGTTGACGTTACCAGCCTTGTGTCCCAAATTGTCAGGGCGTCTAACGTAGTGACAACCTAGCTGTTTACAGAGGTCACGAATGTGATCTCTTCTGGAATCATCAAGGAGAAAGACTCTCAGTAGCTCCCTTGGGTAGTCGATGGCTTGAGCGGCACAAATGGTACGCCTTAACATTTGCGCGTCTTCATTATAAGAAGGAATGAGGATGTCCACGCTAGGAAGAAAGTTTCCTGCATCAACATCTACCTGCAACAAGTCAGCCTCTGCACTTCTATTTGTCGGCCAAGCCGTTATCAAAACGAAGAGCAGACTGTTGGTGTACACAGCCAATTCAACAGCAAGAAAAAACAGTTGGACACTCAACGAATCAGACTGCCATTGGCCGACAATACTAAAGATGCGCCACGAAAGATAGCGCAATCCTAATGCAATCAGCAAAGCACCTATAAAGATTCTTGCTGCAGGCACGTCATAGTTAAGATTGCTGCTAACCAAAAAAGTCAGACTGATGAAGAGCAGTACATAGGCTATGGGCCGTTGCGGAATGGTGTCACCACAATGGAATAGCAGGCAGCCTTGGTCAACCAGGCCTTGAAAAACATTGTCGCTAGCTACGACCAGTAAACACACTAGGCACGTCGCCAGCAAGAATAGCTGCTTGAAGTAGCTTCGTTTCGCCATGAAGTCTCTCCTCTCGAAGGTGGCTGAAATTACCCGACGGCAGTTCGAGCAATTAAGGCGTAGATTTAGAAACTATTGGAGTTGCGAGGTGGTTAGGAGGCCTGCTGTGATTGGTGAGAAATTGAGTTTGTGACCCAAAACTAGCTGGTCTGCTGCCCAACTGTCACGGTCTTGATGTAAACATATCAACTGTCGCTTCGTTGGTAATTTCTCGCAACATTGCCCCTAAGATTGACCCAGACTTCAAAATTTAGACTGTGCAGCTCGGCTATCAGGCTGCGTTACAATCAATAATGCAAGCTAATATTGTCTCTTTGATTGGCAGGCGCGGCTAGCGAGAGGGCAGCAGCAGCAAGAAACTTGTCAAATGCAGTTAAGGTTAGCGTGCGCTCAGCAAACTTGACGCACCATTACATTACTATATGCCCCTTGCTCACCTTGCGACACGTGCGTTAACCTAAAGGTCATCGCCTAGACATGACCTTTGTCAATGGCCGTGACTAAAGTCACTATCAATCGATGTCTTTCGTGACATCACTAACTTTCTCTGAGCTATTAAGATTGCTCCATCAAAACATTTAGGTTACTCACCTCTGGAGCTAGAGAGATGGCAGATAAGCAGCTAACCCAAGCAATTATTGACAAACTCAAGCAGGGCGAGACAGAAGTAGCCTGGGATCTCTTCCGTGAGGCAATGCAAACTTTTTCTCTAGAAAATAAACAGTTATTGATTGACCAAGTGCTGGCCGTTACCGCAAAACCCGCTGAAGAACAAGAAGTCCAATCAGAAGTTCAATCATGTGATGCAGTTGTGTCTAACACTCATAAACCGGTCACAGGCGGAGCCATAAATAGATGAACAACTCTTTTTATAGCAATATCGACTCACAATCTGGCTTGATAGTCTGGTCAGTTTTACTTGAAGGGGCTAGACAGGCAAGGGCACGCAATGACAGCGTAAGAGCAATTGAACTCTACGGAAAAGCTATCCATTCGGCTGGCGATTATTACCACGACGGTCGCTCGCCTATGTCGATGGAGATAGTGCTTGAACTAGAGAATTACCTTAGTCAGTTGACTATCTGTGTACCAGATTCTAAAGGCGCAGGTATTACCAGCACCACAATTATCTTTTAACCACAATACCTGTCACCACTGAACGCAGTTAGCAGTGCTAGCGCCGATCATTTCTTACCTGCGGAAGTCCTGCCAATGCCAGAAGTCTTCGTGAACAATGAAGTAGAAAAAGCATCTTCAACTGAGCTGCCACGATCTTCACTTGATCTTAGACAGATCTATGACGATAACTCAAGGCTTAGTAAGCAGTGTCATGTTGATGGTACCAGTGCATCACCGGCTGACAAGCATCTTCCTGCTGTTGAAATAACCGACGGCAATAAAAAATTGCTTACTGAAGAAACTCAAACCCAACAAACCCTATCAGACAAATACACATCTGGCTCAGGAGATATAGGCTCACTCCAGCCAGCTATAGGACAACCGCGCTTTAATAATTTCACTGTATCTGGAGACCTTAGCAAAATTGATCAGAACAAACCAACTGTATTCTTTCTAGATAAAGCCAAATACGGTGAGGATGGTATGCAATTTAATGGCTACAGACTATCCCACGGTGAAATTAGTGCACTGGCTGCGGCCAAAAGTGGATACAACGCCATCTTGCTAGACAACCATGTAGATGCAAAAGGCCAATCAAAATCGCTAGCTGAAATAGCCGAAGCCATCCAAACTAAAAAACTGCCACTCGGTCCCGGCGATATCCTCAACGTCAGCCTTGGTAGCTCAAAGCCTATGCCAACATTTGCAGAACTAAATACAGAACTCTCTAAGTTTGAAAAAGGCATAAGTAATTATCTCAAACAACAACAACCTCCACTTCAGCTAAACCTGCCGATTGACGCCGACAATTTACAAAAGAACAGCACCGCTCTTACCAAAGCACTTGAGTATGTCGCAGACAACGAGTTACGCCACTCAAAATGGCAACAAATAGCCAGGGAAGCGACACAACACAACAAAGCAATAGTGGACATTCAAAATCAAGGTGTAGCAATAGTGCATGCAGCTGGTAATGATGGCCCTGGCAGGGTTGATCTCAACTACCTTGAGGCCCAGCACCAGCTAACATCTTATGATGCGAAGGCTGCTTGCTACGACCCACCGGCAACCTACAACAGCAACACAGAAAAAGCCGACGGTGTAGTCAGCATTTATGCACAAAATAGCACCGACGGCAAAGCGAACGGCAACTACATAATGCTCAACAATGGACACCAAATTTCCTTTTCTGCTGGGGATCTCGCCGCACTCAACAAAGAATCAAACAACCATCCGCCAAGCGATCAAGGCAGCGCTACAGTTCATCTAAGTGCTGACAAGAAGGATGTACCCAGAAGCGAAGCTGGAATCAATGAACTGTTCACTCCCATCACCACTAATGATGGCACAATACTTCCGCCGGTATTGTGTGGTGACAATCGAAACGGTCGAGTGCCATTAACCAATGGAGACAAAGCACTAATAGTTGTTGAGTTCGGCACCTCTTTTGCAAACATTGGCTGGCTCAACCAGAACCGCCAAGCACTGTCTAAACAAAAGGAAGCCACTACAATTTCGAACTACAATTTCTAAATACATTTCTAACTACATTTACAAGTCAAGAATGAGCGCGCCCTTGTCGGCATCTATTTTCACACCGTGAGCGGCTATTCGCGAACCTGGCTTTGCGTGCACACGCGAGCCAGGCAGGGCAAGGACAAAAGCACCGCGATTGGCGTACACCTCAGAGCCCTCATAGGCAACTACTTTCGAACCTGAGTGAGCAATCACATAGTCGCATCTTTCTGCGTCAGCGCTTTCCCCTTTATTGACAATCTTCCAAGGCTTCGACTCATAGCATTGCGTAGGGATTGGTTCATGATTGCTATTTTCTTTTGGCTTCTGATTGCTTGGCTTGTTTGGCTGTTGACCAGCATATACATAGACGTCCAAAACGGCTCCGGCCTGCAGACTCTTTGGCGATTTTTTCAAGTATGAATAGCGCTGACTATTGAGTTCCACGATTCGAGCTACCTCAGCTTTTATTTCAGCAGCGCTAGGTTGGCCTGTCTCTTGTGAAGATAATGATTGCTTTGCAATTGACCATAGAGTTTCACCAGCCTTAACACGGTGGCGGCCAACAGGGTTAAGAGGAGTGGAACTCTCTCCAATTCTTGAACTAGAAAGCTTGGCACGCTCGTCTAGTAGCTCTTTGTGAAACTCATTTGCGGGCGGGCTGCTAACCTGATGCAATTGTCGATCAAATTTTTCCATTCTTCTATCTCCGCATAAGCAGCTGATTCTCGTATCTTTAGTTTCCGAAGCTTGTCACTCTTCGCTTGGCAATAGCAAGGAAAATAGTCATGGTATTGTGGCTGAAAAATGATTTCTTGCCCAAAGAGCAGCTTGAGTTCTGCCTTTCAGCCCAAGGCGATTGAAAATATTGCTTGTATGATTCTTCACGGTTCCTTCTGATAGACCAATAGCGGTGGCGATATCTCGGTTTGGCAGCCCCTGCGCCAGCAAACAAAGAATCTGCGTTTCTCTTTGACTGAATTGGGTGAGATGCTTCTCGTCCGTCTCTTGCGTCTCGTCCGTTTCAGCCTGCACAAAAAGATTGTTACTTGCATCTTCCTCGATCTTGCAGACGAAATAACCTTTGCTCACTAGTCTCAAAATCTGGAACAGTTCGGAAGCGGATACAGTCAAATCGACGCAGGCCACACAGCCATATCGCTGCTTGAGGCTTAGTGGCAGCAATTTTGTTATTGCTGCTGTAATGGCAATCCATTTTATGTCTATGCTTGCTTTAGTGGCGCCTTCTATAAACTGATGAATATTCTCAGGACTATCGAGAAACGCCAAGGTCATATCAAGCACAGTAACATCAATCTTGTTCTTACTCAAATAGTGTGTCGCACAACTAGGGTCACTAGCCCAGCCGACTATATTTATATCGTCATAGTCAGCTGAGATTGAATATATCTCTTTGATCAATGGCGAATCGTTCAAGAGAAAGAGCACGTTGAACATAATTTGTTTACGCTTCCTTTTTTTGCAAAAGCTACTTCATTACTATGCAACCAAGCTTGCCGCCAAGTAGGAAGTGACAATAGTCATACCGAGCTTAGGAATAGAGATACATCTGCCGCGCTCTGTCCGCAATTAAGATTGGCGCACTTAGTAGTGCTAGCGCCGATTATTTCTTACCTGCGGAAGGCTTACCGATGCCAGAAGTTTTCATAAACAATGAAGTAGAGCCCCAGTCTTCAATTGATTTTAGACACCTCTATGACGATAACGCAAGGCCTGGTGCACAGTGTCGCGGTGATGGCATCGGTGCATCAACAGCTAACAAGAATCTTCTGCCAGGCCTTGAAATAACAGACTGCGATAGAAAATTGCTCGCTCCGACTCCATCTGCTTTGCCTGGAACGGCTGTTGAATCTTCTAATAAAGGTGTTGAAACTACTAAAGGCTCAGAAGCTATTAAGGGTGCTGAATCTGGAATGCCTGTAGTTTCAGGAGACAGCAGCAATTCCAGCGATATTGAGTCGAAAGCAGTTATTCGCAGAAAGCATTATTTTGCCCCAGAAGAGGGCAATGACAAGTCTTTTCCTTACTACAAAACTAATCCAGACGACTTTACTCCGTACCACAACGAGGAACAAGACGGTCCTACTCCATTTAATGGTCGCGGCTGGGCCTACGGAAACCACGATGGCGATGTAGGACCCTGGTTTATACCAAAGAGACCTCCAGCTCCCCCTGAAGTACCTCCAGCTCCCCCTGAAGTACCTCCAGCTCCCCCTGAAGTACCTCCAGCTCCACCTGAAGTACCGCCAGCTCCCCCTGAAGT
>LNEX01000440.1 GCA_001464165.1 bacterium Ga0077546 | reverse complement strand
CTCCAGCGCCGCCTGAAGTACCGCCAGCTCCACCTGAAGTACCGCCAGCTCCACCTGAAGTACCGCCAGCTCCACCTGAAGTACCTCCAGCGCCGCCTGAAGTACCGCCAGCCCCACCTGAGGTGCCACCGGTCAAACCGCCAGATGCGCCACCAGATGTCCAGCCGGATGTACCACCGGTTAAACCGGAGCCCGGAGATGTCAGTATTGAAAACGCACGACGCGATGTTCAAGAAGCCGCCGAAAAGAAGATCAGCGATCCGGCCGCCAAGCAGGCCTTCTTGCAAGACTGTGCTGATTTAGAAAAGCGCATGAGCACAGACGGATTAAGTGCGGAAGAAGTTAGCAAAACCATGGAGATTACAGCTCAATTACTGAATAGCGACACAGGAGCAGTGCCAGCCCAAGATCGTATTAACGCCGCTCAGGGTATCATGCACCACGCGGCCCACCCTGAGTCTGTTGATCAGGGTTTCCACGGCACTTGCAACGTTGCCACTGTCGAAAACATGGCCTTCTCTGAGAATCCTTCTAGAGCCGCACAAATGATCTCTGAAGTAGCATTGACAGGCCAATGGACGGCTCCTGATGGTAAACAAATCAAAGTCGATACTAACTCGCTCACCCCTGGAGCCGAAGAGCGTACGTTTCCTCCATCAGATGGAGCCAGAAGCTATGCCTCACAGCTCTATCAAGTAACTGCCCTTAATGACCTAGGTCAGAGAGAAAATCCACCTATTTACTTCTCGCAACGGCGCTCAAGCAGCCGCTCAGATACGGGTGAATACTGGACAGATGCCTCAGGAAAGGTAATTCAGCCTTTCGGTGGTTTGACCGTCAATGAAATAGCTGAAGAATCTAAACGTCTACTGCCTGGTGACAATTCGGTGTTAATTGTCAACGATGGCGCAAATTACCAAGATGGCAGCGTCTTTTCGTTCAAAAGCGAGAAAGATCTGGGCGACAGGCTTGTAGATTTGAAATCTAAAGATGATCTACCAATCATTATGGCTGTCAACGGCTCCGACCCCGTATTTGGTGGCACAAGCCCAGAGAACGGAATCAATCATGTAATTTGCATTCGCGACATTGATACCAGTACTAATCCACCTCGCGTCAAAATTGACAATCAGTGGGGCAAAAGCAGCGATGGCTGGATGAGTCTGTCTGATTTGTACAAAGGTTCAGCCTAAAAACTAGGAGAAAGTGATGTTCGACCTACACAACCGAGAAAGTGTTTCGCCAAGTGAAAAGTCGGCGGCCGATGAGACAAGGCCTTCGTTCAATTTTGTTGATTTATCAATTGAAGGCAAACGAAACGAGCCACGGCTTGCTTCTACCAGCCCGAATACAAACTTGGCTGAAATTGCTCCGCCAGCAGGCTGGATCAAGTCTAAAACCCCGTTCAGTCAAGCCGGTAACAGTTCTCTCGAATCATTCTCACCACCGGGAAATCCTGACTTGACGATTAATCATTATTATCGTGGCCATGAGCTAAACGCCCAGTCGGCAGAGGCCTTTCGCAACATTCTTGAAAAGAAACCTGCTGCAAATCGGGAGCAGTTGCTATCGCCCTCTGAGATCAAAGCTCTCAGTCAAGTTTTCGGACAGTCAAGTGTAGGCGATAATCAACATAGTAATTCAGTCGCACCTGGCACCTCGGCTGCCCCAACCTTTCAGCTTGACTTAGCTTACACCAAACAGATCAAAGGCATGCCAGGTGTTGTTGTTGAAGGGCGATTTGTTGATGCCAACGGCACACCACAAAAAGAATTCATCGGCGCCTTTATAGACTCGACAGGCACTGGCAAAGTTGTCCAGGAAGTTTATCTCGAAGGCTCTTCGAGCGATAGAGCAACCGCCAATGGCTTCTTGGCTAACCGCAGTCTGTTTAAGCGAAGTTTGACTGATTAAAAGTGAGGTCAAGACCTCGCTAGCAAACAATAAGGGCGCAGACTTACTTGTTTCTCAGCTTCAATAATGTGGAACAGTAAGGTGATGTTGCCTGCGGAGCCGAGTATTTGTCCATAAGTCTCACACTTTCGCAAAAGAGTCTCTTGCTCCTTATTGCTCCTTTGCTTTCCGAAATAGTCATGTTCGGTACACTGGCTTATCTGCAGAATTTATCAGAACAGGAGGCCAATCAGGCGAATCATGCCAGATTGGTAGCAGAAGATATTGGTCATTTGATCAAAAGCGTCTACGACACCTACGGCTCAGTGACCGATAACACCTCAGGGGCTGAATTTGTTATCGTGCCATCCCGGCAAAAGCTCGACGCCATAGTCAAACGCTTTGAAAATCTGTATGAAAAGATTGGCCAAGACCCATTGTCTGTCTCAAAGCTAAAGCGCGCCACAGAAAGCAATAAAGAGGGGATTAAGCTACTTGAACAAACAAGAGTAAACTATGAAAATGGTCAGCTGCAAGAAGCGCACTTTACAGTCAGAATACTGAAACTCTTACGCAAGTCAATTACCCAAGACCTGATTGGATTGTCGGATCTGCAACGAGCTATTGCCGAAAAAAGCCCAGAACGGTTAGCCGAGATTCGCAGCAAAATCAGATGGGCTCTCTTGATTGGTGGCCTATTGACACTAGGTTTGTCTATCCAGGTAGTATTTATTTTCAGTCGCACAGTGACCGGACGCATTGGCAGGGTCAGTCAAAATGTTTCGCGCCTAGCCCGAGGTGCAACACTTCTGCCACCACTTTCTGGTCGAGATGAAATCGCGCAACTTGATCAAGCTTTTCATGATACGGTGCGGGCACTAGAAGAAGCTATTGGCAAAGAGCGTGCCATTACCGAAAACGCTGTGGATATGATTTGTTCGATTAATATTGGTGGCGCCTTTGTGGCAGTAAATCCTTCTTGTGAACGGCTGTTAGGATTCGAAGCTGATGAATTGATCGGCCTGCGCATGCTTAGTCTTGTACCTGAAGCTGATTTGGATAGTGTTAACGAGGCTTTAGCTGCCTGCCGCAATATTGACGAGATGACCACTTTCGAAGCCAGAATGACCCGTCGGGACGACAAAATTGTGGACACTCTCTGGTCAGCAAAGTGGTCACCACAGGCTCAAAACTTGTTCTGCGTAGTGCACGATATTAGCGACAGAAAAGAGGCCGAGCGCATAAAGCAAGAAGTTATCGCCATGGTTAGCCATGACTTACGCAGTCCATTGTCGACAGTAAAAGTAGTGCACGAATCACTGCTCAAAGGTATCTTGGGCGGCTTGACTGAAAGAGGGCAGCGCATGGTAGCCATGGCTGACGGCAATGTTGATAGGATGATGATGCTAATCAACGATCTGCTGTTAATAGAAAAAGCTAAGTCTGGTGGCTTGCGATTAAGATTGGCCGAAACCACTCTTCAGTCTACTTTTGAGGCAGCGAAAGAGGCCGTAGCTGGCTGGGCCAGTGAAAAAAATATCAGTATAGAAATCAAGCCCACCGCACTAGCAGCTCACGCTGACGAAGGACGAATAATTCAAGTACTAAGTAATCTGTTGGGCAATGCCGTCAAGTTTAGCCCAGCAAACAGTCGAGTATTGATTCAAGCCGTACTTGTTGACGATGAAATATTAGTGCATGTGCAAGATCAAGCGGACCCTATACCCGCAGATTTATCCACGTCCATCTTTGAAAGATTTCAGCAGGTTAACAGCCAAGACGCTGAAAACAAGAGTGGAAGTGGTTTGGGCTTAGCAATTTGTAAGACGATTGTAGAATTGCATGGTGGCAGAATTTGGGTGGAAAGTATTGTCAATCGAGGCAATCGATTTTCTTTTTCGCTACCCTCCTTCGATAGCCAAAAGTCAAAAAACGAATGACCTAAGTCACTTCCAAATCTGCTTCTTAGCCATTAGGCTAATGCCATGAAGTTCGACCTCAAGAGGTTCGCACTCAGAAGTTAGGCCGGGGGGTCCGTAGTGCGGGGGGGTCCATTGATTTGGACTCCCCACATTACGTCATTGAAAATATGGAGAGCAAGAATAATGGAACACTTTGGTGCGCTGAATCTGCGCCGAGCGTTTCTTACCACCTCAATTGTGGCAGCTACCTGTCTCAGTCTCACCTTAGTGGTGATTCCTCTTTTTCGCGCGGCACAAGTCAAATGTGAGGTTGACCGCTTCCATGAATATGATGTTAGGCAAGCAGAATTATTACGATGCATGGCTGACAACTTCGATCCCCAAAAAGGGCCGTGGAGTTATCGGCAAACTCAATACAACGAAGCAGAGAAGAACAGACTGCTTAAACGCGCAAATGCTTTGCCTCAAAATGATGTTAGACGAGCAGACTTATTAGTTACCGTTATCAAATGCTACGGCAAATACGTTAGCCTAAGTGACAAAAGTCTATATGCACGAGAGGCTCTAGAAATATTAGAATCAGCCGATCGCCAAAAGCAAAAAAGAGACAACCCATCGTTATCTCCGAATAGCAATCCTCATCCGCATATAACTTCCACCAAGGAGCTAATCGATGCACAGAAAATTGATCAAGCAGCCCGGCTCCTTTCTTACCTCTGTGAAGATTTGGCGCCGCCAGCTCTCTGTAGGAAAACAGATACTGCTTATGAACGATACCCACGTCCCAATCTGGAGCAACGAACAAAGCTTATTCTGAAGGCTAACTTGAGGCTTGAAGGCATGAAGAAAATTGAGCCGCCGAGCCACGATCTGGCTAGGACACATATAAGCATTGGTGGTGAGTTTCAATGCGCAGAACATTTCAATGAAGCCATCGATGCATACAAGAAAGCTCTAGAGATCGACGAGTTGTGTTTTCCAGATAAAACGATCATGTTCTGTGACTATTTTCTTTCTGGCTTAGGGCCAACTTCACCAATATTAACCGATTGCGAAGTGCTTGCAGATGCCTATATGGACGCGCGCATGTATCAAGAGGCCGCCCAAATGTACAGAAGAGCTATCGAAATAGAATCGGCTATAGAGTCTACAAAAACGTACGATGCGGACTACTTTACAGTCACACGTATGAGTCTAAGTAGCGGATTGAAGACAGCGATACGTCTAGCCGCACAATCGGCTCGATGATTCTGATATTCCTTCACTTTATGAAAGAGAAAGCACTTTCCCTTGCCAATGACTAAGGTCATCAATACACCATTACATTTGAAACTGTTATCTGGCTGCAATGCGAACTAAGCTCTCAATTGAAGCTTAAAGCGATTAACCAATTTTCTACACTTAATTTGCCAGTCGGCGAGGTACGGATCATGAGATTTCAGTTTTCTCTCAGCTGTTCAATTGGCCTTTGCTTACTAATTGTTCTGCCTGCTTTTGCTGACAATTCGCGCTTACCTCCGACAAACCTGGATAGCTTTGTCTACCAAGCTGGCAGCCATGCTGAGCACATCTACGGTGACGAAGGCTGCAACGGCTTACCACCTTATATGGGATTCAGCAAAGCACATCGCATCAATGCCGGCATCATGGACCTCCGCGATGCTGGCCTAACCAC
This sequence comes from bacterium Ga0077546, assembly GCA_001464165.1. The sequence continues at coordinate 41,301 of LNEX01000440.1, read as the reverse complement.
CGGTCACGGCAGCTACTTGCCCGATGCGTCCGGTAACGACGAGTTCATTGCCCCGCCAGGCGAATGGGGCCAATCAGGAGCCAGAGGCCACTCATCTAGCAGCGGCTTTACTAATGATGGCTTACCTATGGTCAACGGCGGCGGCAGTAGCGACAGTACCCCTGACTACGGCCCACCTCCAGGCGAAGGGTACCAACCAGCTACCGTCCATGGATCGTTCGTTGGCTGGTATAGCCCTGAAGAAGTTTCTCTTTCACAAACAGACTTCCCTGCCGCCTTCGAACATTTTGTCTATAGTGATCGCTATAAAGGTAGCTGGGCCAACGCTATGTTCATCTTAGAAAGGGAGATGGGCAGACCACAACCTGGGCACGGTGGCTAAATAGAGCAACTAAAAGGGGCAGTGATGCGATTTAAAAGAAAGGTGGGCATAAGAACAAAGGAAAAATAGCAAACTCACCATGAACATGAGAAACGGAAAAGCTCGCCCCGCCTATGCATAATCGAACAAAATTCTTCACGGTGACTTACCGGCACGATTATTACTTGAGTCTTCTAATCATTGCTGCCACCGTCTTACCGCCTGCTCCTGTCTTGGCTCAAGGGGCTGAGCACGTCTACCCTATTGAAACTTATCGCAGGCACTTTAAGTCACTCTGGGGCCAAGGTCGACTTAAAGAAGGTCGGGTCGTAGCAAATCAAGCTCTCAAGTACTATCCAGATGATGCCGATTTGCACAATATGAGAGCAATAGCCGCTCTAGATCAAGGTGATCTGAAAGCATCCTTGCAAGATTCAGCCATAGCCATAAAAATCTGCCCTGAATTTGTGGGTCCATACAGCACCATGGGCTCCGCGCTTTTTGCTCTTGGTCGCACAAAGGAAGCCCTTGCGTCATTTACCAAAGCGATTGAATTGAGCAAAGAACGATATAGTTTTCCTTATAGCCAGAGGGCAATTGTCTATTTCAAGATCGGTCAGGTCGAGCAAGCCCAGATTGACCTAAAAAAGGCAATTGCCATTAACGCTCGCGATCCTAGAGCAAGACAATTGCAGGGCGACCTTTACTATAGTGAGGGGCGTTATCATTTGGCTCTAGCTGAATACGACAAAGCCATTGCCTATGCACCAGCTATGGCCGATCTCTACCATTGCCGAGCAGCTATTCGCATGAAAGTACAAGATACAACTGGCGCGCTCCGCGATTTTGACGCCTCATTAAAGCTCAAACCAGAGAACAAATCAGTACTACATGCCAGAGGAATGCTGGCGGCAAATCTAGGTGACTTTGAGCAAGCGATGCAGGACATTCACGAAGCAATGATACTGCCGCCAGCAGCCCGCAGTAAGGTGCGAAAGCAACCTTCTATCAATGCCCGCGAGCTAGATAAGCTGCTGCTTGGCTACAACCAACTAATCAAGATGGATCCAGCACAGGCAGATTCTTACTATCACAGAGGGCTTTTGCTTCTGTGCGCAAAACGTGCAAAGTTAGCTCAAATTGATCTAAAAAAGTATTTGGAGCTAATTCAGTGGAAAGGACATGGTGCCATATTTGGTGCAATCGCTTTGCACTGCGCCTATCAAAGAACCGGCCAGAAAGCCGAGGCTCAATCCATTATAGAAGAAGCTAATAAGCACTGCTCAGAAGATTGGCCTAAGCCTTTGGTGCTTTATCTACTAGGCCTCTACAGTGAAGAAAAACTCTTCAGCTCAATTAAACGCGATGACTTTGCTACTCCGGCTCATTGCTATGTGGGGCTGGAGTTATTGAGTAAAGGCAAGAAAGTCGAAGCAGACAAACACTTCGATTGGTTGGAAAAACATGGCGATACTCAAATGGATGAGTATTTTCTAGCTCTGGCATTGCGAAAATAACTGCCGGTAGCAGCTTAGGCGCTCGGTAAAGTGAACTTAAAGTTGCTACCTTTGCCATGTTCACTTTCTACCCATATTTTTCCACCATGCAGCTCCACAATCGCTTTGCATATAGCAAGCCCCAGACCCGTGCCACCTTTGCTCTTATTGGCGGCAGAGTTGACTTGCTGGAAGCTAGTAAAAACTAGCTCTAACATGTCGGCTGGAATTCCCGGCCCTTGATCTCTCACACTTACCTCAACAAAGGCGCCACTAGGGCGAGCTGAAACTTCAATTTGCCCGCCTTTTGGTGAGAACTTGAGAGCGTTTGATATGAGATTAGTGAGCACTCGGTTAATCTTGTCCTCGTCACCATTTATGAACGCCGCCGTAGGCTTAGCTAGCAGTTGTACATCCAATTCTCTAGCCCAAGGGGTAATGAGCTGAACAGTTTCCTGGAAGGCATGTGCGAGGGGAAATGGAGTACTTTCCAAAATCATCATCCCGGCTTTGAACTTCTCTAGATCTAACAGGTCATTCATTAAGTTCATCATGCGCTCGCAGTTTCTTGCGGCCACATTGATTAAGTAATCACCCTGCTGCTGGTTGACTTTTCCGCTGCCGATCATATCGAGCGAAACTTTTATAGAAGTAAGAGGAGAGCGCAGATCGTGGGTAATCATGTTCATCACTTCTTGTTTGATTCGCTCTGCCATTCTACGCTCAGTAATATCATGCACCACGCAAAACATTGATTTTTCAGCCTCAGACCAGCGAGCAGACCAAATTGCTTCAATGATGGCGCCATCTTTTCGCTTGAGTTGTAGCTCAATACTTTCTGACTTACCAGTTTCTTCAATTTGACTAAATGCTTCAAGGGCCCGACCGGCCTGATCAGATTGAACCAAATCGACAAAGTGCATTGCCAGCATCTCATCTCGCGAGAAGCCGAGCAATTCTATACAGGCCGGATTGACCTTTACGAAGTTGCCCTCACTATCAAACGAGCAAATCATGTCGCGGGCATCTTCGACGATGGCACGCTCTTTTCTTGCTGCTTCACGCAAGTCATCAGCCATCTCGTGAAAAACTTGATCGAGTCTGGCTATTTCATCATCGCCTTGGCAGACAGGCTTCAGTGATTTGTCACTAGCGAGACGAATAGTATTGTCATACATAGTCTGTAGTCTAGAACTAATACTTCTCGCCAGAAATGCCGCAAGTGCTGAACTGAATAGAAGTGTGATTAGACCAACGAGAAAAAGCAATATCCTTACACGCTGTCTATACTGTGCCTGTCTCTCAGGGCTGGCTTCAGCATTGCTTTTCTCACGGCGACTGAGATCAAGCAGCTCTTGCGATATCAATTGATCTAATAGCTTTCTTGATTGCCTTAGTGTTTCTTTGCGCTGTTCTTTCAAATCCTCCACATCAGGAGGAAGGTCTTCCTGTAAACGAAAAACAAGCTTCAGCGCATTTTTCCAGGCAGACTTTGAACGAGTAATTACCTCTTTCTTTTCTGGACTGTCGGCGTATAGCTTAAGCAAACGGTTATAACCATCATTGATACTCTGAATGGTAGGTCGACAAGAGACGACATAAGCTACGTCTTTCGAATGATCGTCTGGAGTGTTAGAGACCAAAGACCAGAAGTCTTTAGTCAGCTGATTGATGCTCTCATGCACCATTCTTGAGTGTTCAGCCTGCTGAGCCTCCCTCTCTGCCTCATCCTGCAAATACGAAAGAGTGCCCAGCAGCCCAAGATTGAGCAAAACCGGTGTTGCTACCAGGATCAACAACTTACTTGAGAGAGGGAGTCTGAATTTCACGAGCTCTTACGTTGATTGAATTTTACTGTCTGCCGTCAATGCCCATGCCAGCCTGGAGCTTGTAGCCAACGCCATAAACAGTGTGAATTAATGTTGTTTCGTCTTCTTCTTGAAGTTTCTTGCGCAGTCGCATCATACAAGTTCTTACAGCGTCAACACTGGCCTCAGATTCTGAGGCCCAAACATGATTGAGTAAGGCTTGTCCAGTAAAGACCTGGTTGGGGTGACGCAACAGAAATTCAAGCACAGCGAACTCTTTAGGCAAAAGGTCGATACTTCTGCCGTTACGCCGGACGTCACGAGTGGCGGTATTTAAGGTAAGGTTATCAATAGATAAAGTATTTGAAGTGCCCCCTGAGAATCTACGTAAAAGTGCTCGTGAGCGCGCCAATAACTCTCTTGTAGAAAACGGTTTAGTCAGATAATCATCTGCACCAGCATCAAAACCTTCTTCTTTTTCTTCTATTTCAACCCGACCGGTAAGCATCAGAACTGGCGTAGTTTTGCCTTCTTTGCGAAACTGCTTGAGCAAAGTTACCCCAGAGATATCAGGCAGTGACCAGTCGAGACTAATTAAATCGTAGCTGTAGTGGCGAAGGCGATCTCTGGCATCTTCGCCAGTCAAAACAGCCTCTGTAATGAACATTTCACTTTCCAAGAACATGGTCAAGCTCTCAACAAGCTGACGATCATCATCTATCAGTAATATCTTCGACATCCCTGTCCCGCACATTATTGTCACAGAGGGCTAAACCAGGCCAGCAATAGGCCAGATTGTTGAATTGTACCCTTTAAAAACTCGACAATCTCTGCCTGACAATGACTTTTGTCACTGTTGATTGGCTGAGCGCAGCAGTAAGCTTGGCAATAATCCTCAAAGAACTGACGATACAGGTACAAAGGCAGTGCTTCCTTCCCAAATTTATACAACTCAACAAAATTGCGCCATTGCCGACAGCACCCGCACCCGTACTAGAGTAAAAAAAATACGCAGTCAGTGGATCACCCTAAGAGTACCTGCCACCACATGCAATATCGGCCCAGGATTAGATACTGTCGCTCTTGCCCTAAATGCTTATAGCACAGTTACCCTAGAGCTTCTTCCCCAGGACAATATGGCTATACCCATGGTACAGCTTTTTGGCGACATCAAAACATCGAGCGATCACCAATCAGTGGGAGATTTAGTCTATTCAATCATGAGAAAAATCTGCCTCACACGCAGGCAGCTTCTTCATCGAATAAAAATATTGATAGTGTCAAATTTACCACTCAATCGAGGACTCGGAGTAAGCGATAGCCTTGTTTTGGCAGCACTCTATGCAATCAATTCAATTGAAGATTGTGTGCTCAGCCAGGCAGACCTATTGCACCAGTGCATCTCCCTAGAAGCTCAGCCAGAGTGCGCAGCAGCCAGTCTATTGGGAGATTTAGTTATATCGGCTCCTGCTTATCAAAGTAATCGAGTTTCTGTTCAGCAAATGCATTGGCCATCTGACTGGCACTTGCTATGCGTAGTGCCAAACTACAGCCTAACAACACAGTCAATGCGAATGACAATCCCCGAGCAACTTCCCAAAAAAGACGTAACCCATAACCTCCAAGCCATGAAAGAAGCACTCGATGATAGATTGCATGAGGCCTACAGACAGTCTTTTGTTCCAGCGCTAAAATCGCTGCGAGAACACCTTAATGCCCTTCCAATAATTGGTTGCGTGCTTAGCGGAGCTGGGCCTTCTGTGCTAGTGATCTGCAATGAAACTCACAAAGAATTGATCAACTCTGCGATTCTTGACTGGACCAGCAAACAAGGTGAGCCACATAAAATTTTTGATTTGCAATGCGATCGTCAAGGCATGGTCGATATGACCTCATCGTACAGACAGAAAATGCGTGGTCGCAACTAAAGCTATACTTGCATAAGAGAGGATTTAGCATTGGACTATGTCAACATTGAAAGCCACAAGAGCCCTATGGAAATGAATACCCTTTGGCTGGGTAAGCTCGCAGCCCATGGCCAATCAGCACAACCTCAGCCAAATCGAAACGTTCTCGCCAAAAAACAACGATGATATCAAACTAAATTTATACTATCGCGGACAGCCCCTAAGCGAAGCTAGTGCTCAAGCTTTCTCCAAAATTCTTGCAAGTAAACCGGCCCTCAAGGGCAACCAAATACTAAGTCCAACTGAAATCAAAAGCCTGAGAGAAGTAGCTGGCTCGTCCACTATTGGCGACAATCAATTTACCAACGAGAAGAGCAGCACTAACAGTAACCAAGCTCCAATGTTCAATCTGACCAATGCATTTACTACGCTTCTTAACGGCAAGACTGCACTTTTGATTGAAGGCAGATTTGTAGCAGAGGACGGCTCACCAACGCGCGAATTCATCGGCGTATTCCTCCCTCGCGACAAAGAATGCAGCATCGTTCACGAAGCTTACTTAGAAGGGAAATCGGACGAAAAGCTTGAACCAACCGGTTTTATTGTGTACCGTGGAATTTTCCGGAAATGCCTGCAAACCATCTGTTTCTAAGCGCTCAAAGAAAAATTATCCTTGTCGGAACAGGGTTGATACTCTGCTCTCATGCAAGCACAGGTGTAAATTTCGCCAGCCCAAATAAAGCTACAAGACTCATTACACACGCCCCGCCAAATATAGAACTAGAAAAAATTGAGAGTGACTATCTCAATGGTTACAACTATGAAAGATGCAGCCAAGCCATTAAAATTCTAGACAAAATTCTGGCACGCAATCAGAAGGACGGACAGGTACACTTTATCAAAGGCCTGGCTTACCACCGCAGAGGTTACTCACTGCTCAGTCGTTACAAAAGTGCCTTTCGTACCAAACCAGAGTGGACCGCAGCACTCAAGTCTTACAATCAAGCCTGGCTCTTAGGTTTCCGCACTGACGCTCTTTTCTATCACCGGGGCGAGACTAAACTTAACTTGGGTATGACTGAAAGCGCTCTTCAGGACCTAAATCAATCAATAACACTAGACGCAACAAAAGATTGGGTCTGGGCGGCACGAGGAGCCACTTACCTCTGCCTGGGCAACAAACGCTTAGCACATCGCGACATGCTTAAAGCAATAGAGTTGAATCCACAACGTTCAACCAATTATGAAAAGTTAGCCGTTCTTGAAGAGGCGATGGGGGCCTACCCCTCAGCCCGACGCGCTGTTGACCGAGCGATCACCATTCAGCCTAAGGTAGTCGACTACAGGGTACATAGGGCTGCTCTAGCCCTTAAAGCTAACGATCTAAAGACAGCAGAAACCGATATAGCGACTGCTCTAGCAATAGATCCAACCAATGCAGTAGCGCTCAAGCTACGCGGCATGCTCAACATCAAGCAAGAGCATGCAGAGCAAGCAATAGACGACCTTGTAGCAGCCGATCAAATTTATCACTCAGTGGTCACAAACGGGCAAGAGAAGCAAATTACAGCTACTACGGCAAAGAACCTATTCGCCAAAGCTGCCCAACAGTACCAGCGCATAACGGCAAAAAACAATGCCCAGTATAATTATGAGCTTGGCCTACTGGAATGGGGACTTGGCGAGTGGTCTACCAGCAACGCCCGCTTTGAGGCTTTGTTGTCGAATAGCCACTCGGTTGGTGCCACTGAACTGCACAGCGCTGCCTTGTATTCACTCGCTCTAGAATCTCTTAGGCAAAGCAAGAACTCAACTATAATAATTAACCGATATAAAAAGTTCGCAACCGGTAAAAGCCTAGCAGCAAGAATCGTTCTCTTTCTGGCTGGTGAGCTAGCCCTCGAAGAGTTCGATAAGACCATTAAAAGTGACCAAGAGCGAACGATAGCCAATTTTTACGTTGGCGCCAAACTAGCTCGTCAAGGCAATTACAAGAGCGCCAAAGAGCGCCTATCGTGGGTCCGCGACAAGGGTGAGAGAAACCTTGAGCAGTATCTTTTATCGATCTTGGAACTAGATCGCTTAGAAAAATCAGCCAGCAAGCCACAGCTGCGCTAAGCATAAACCAAAGTGCTCAAAACGCAGCAATCCATAGCGCTACTTCGTTGCAATCCTCTTAGTGCGGCCATCGAGAATCTTCAAGAACGATCTAGTTTGAATTTCCTCAAGCGTAAGACCAGTGGCTTTGATTTCTTCTAAAGTAATAGCACCACAATTGATGGCACGTAAGAAATAGTTGAGCAGGCCCTGACCGGTGGCAGCATCATCGAAGACATCGCCAACCAGTGTAGCCTGAGCTGCTTTTTCCATGAATGACTTAAGCCTGAGAGAAGCAGCATCTAGACCTTCAAGGAAGAAAGCATAACAAGCGGCATAGCGTACAGGGAGCTGAGCTGGGTGAAGATCCCAACCCTGATAATAGGCATGTACGAGGGAATGGCGAGTGTGATCATAGGCCAGCTTCCAGGCACGATGAACGACTTCAGCATTCTCTGCCTTTTGCGCTGCTGTCAACTGCCGACCAATCTCAGGGCGATGAGGGCCAACAGGCATAACATTGGTAGCGCCATCAGAGAGCCAAATGCCTGTTCCGGCAAATGTCACTTTCATCATGTGTCTAGCGAAATCGCAAGATGGATGGTCCATGCGCTGCCAAAGTGAGCAGCGACACAGCGGCCTTGGGCAGCTTCAGCTAAAAGCGGCATATTGCTTTCACCTTTTCGATTAAAAAGCGCTTGGGTCTGCTCGATCATAATTTCCATTTTGAGACTGCCAGGGCGCAGCGACGTCTTGGTCTCAAGCAGGGCGAGAAGCTCAACCATGGCCGTGACTTGCTCAGGAATAGTGACCTTGGGCAGAGTAACAACAAAGTTATCGGGCAACAGACCGCCAGTTTCTTCAACTAGTGTAGTGATGAAAATATCTAGGGTGCGGGCGCTGCGATGTTTCAACTCTTCGTTAAAGGGCTTAATGCGAATGCCGATAAAGGGAGGAAGAAGCTGCTCTTTCATACCACGGGCGACTTCTTTGGCTGCAGCTTCGGCGTGATGGTCTTCTTCGGAGTCGGGACGGTTGCCGTAGCCGTCTTCGAAGTCGATGCGAAAATCTTCAACCGCTTCGCGTTTCAACTTTTCTTGAACACGGTCATAAATTTTGCTGGCCAACCCAGAGTCTTTGCCGGGCAAATCTAGGGCCTTAGCCAGGATGAAAGAGTCGGCAGCATACTCTTCAAGACTAGCGATAGCCATGGCCCCTAGCTTTTTAGCAGAGTCAGCTTTAAACAGTTGAGCGCCACCGTATACAGTGTGCACTGGCTGCCTGGCAGAAGACTCACCAGGATAGAACTGATTAAATGCAGCGTTAGCTTGAGCTAACTTGGCGAATACATCTTTAGTGGTGGCCTCGGGCAGACTGACTTTCATCTTGCACTCCTGAATTAAACTAAGCATCTAAACTAAATAAACTAAGTATCTAAACTAAGCAACAAACAGAACGATTAGTTTCCTTTTTTGGACTAAATGACACTACGCAATAAGTGACACAATATACTAGCTGCCTCTATAAACTAGCTGCCCCTATAAGTCGAATAACCGAAGGGGCTCAACAACAGCGGCACATGATGGTGCTCATCTTGATTGACGATTTCAAAAATGATTGGCACCGTTGGATAGAAATTTTGACGATGAGTCTTTTCAAAATAGCCACCGGTATTAAAAGTTAGCTGATAGGTACCAGCTCTATTGGCCCAATCAGCCGGGACTAAGTCGCTAAAGCGGCCATCGTTATCAGTTGTGCCGCGACCAATTTCTTCCCAATCATCAAGACCCTTGTATTCAAGCACAACGTCAACGCCAGCAGCTGGACGGCCTAACGAAGTATCTAAAACATGTGTAGTGATTCTGCTCATGGCACCATTCTCCAATTAAATAGGTCTCTGCAACGAAATAGGCTTCTACAGCCCTAAAAGTTTCTCTAGCCTTAACCTTGTGATTTTATTTTGCTCTTCCATAGCCCGCACGATTTCAACATCAGGGCTGTTGTGCAGCCGCTCTTGCAAGAGGGCTAACATTTCGCCAGCTGTCTTACCGGTAGCACACACAATAAATATGTAGCCAAACTTCTCTTCATAAGCTGTGTTTCCAGCGGCTAACTCTTCTATCACCCGTTCACTAGCCAAGGCCACTCCACCTTGCTCGCCAGAGGCCCAATCGCTGGTGCTGGCAAACTTAGTTTTGAGACTCTCTAAATCACCAATTTTAGGATGATGACTAAATGCCTCCAACCAATCTTCAGTTTTTAAACTCTGCCAGATTCGATCGGAGGCATTGTATAGTTCAGCTTCAGCAACATAAGGACGGCCCTCAATCAGCTTTTCTACCCACATTGCACTGCCACAGCAACGCAGCAGTTCTGGTTGCAGTAGCTCACTTGATGATTGATTTAGCTGTTCGAGATTCACGCCAATTGTTACCTATACCCCTCGCGATCTAGACTTGAGCACGGCGACAGTGCACGCGCAACCGAGCTACACCACCATCCGGATAGATATTTAAGCGCACATGGGTGATATTGCCAATATCAATTATCTCTTTTTCAAAGTGGTGCTGTTTGTCAGCTGAAAGCTTGAGCTGGGGAAGCAGTTCTTTCCAGTGTGCTTGTGGCCAAGTGAGGTTATCCATCTCTAAATCAGGAGAATAGCAGCCGTCTACCGAGCAGGTATCAGGATAATTACCAATATGGAAAGCCGTATCTACTTCAAGTTTTTGCACTAATCCCGGTTGGCCCAATTTGACGATTACCCAGTCGTGACCTGGGCCGCGCTTACGTCTGGTTTCCCAGGCATCACCCATGTTTCTGCCACGACCAGGCATAATCAAATTGTCCATATTACCGAAAAACATGTCGTTGCAGGCAACCACATGGCCACCAAATTCAACGGCGGCTAAATCGACCAGGGCGTCAGCTTTAATTTTGGAGAAATCAGGAATGACATCACCAAATATTTTCAACCTGGCCACACCGCCATCCGGGAAAATATTCAAGCGCACATGGGTGAAACGCTCGCCGCTAGATACAGCAAAGAGGTTCTGTGAGCCAGGTTTGAGTGATGAGCGCGGTACAATTTCCACCCACTTATCTGAAGCGGCTAGTTTGTCGGCATGCTCATTGGGGTCGGCAATACAAGCTTCAAGTGAAGCATAGGGCGGATGATTACCTAAGAAGTGATTAGTGTCGATATCGACACCACGGATTACCCCAGGCAGACCCAATTTGATAATGCACCAATCGTGCCCAGGGCCGCGCTTTCTGCGAGATTCCCAACCGTCCATCCATTTGCCATTTTTAGTGTATTTGTCTTCAATAAAAATGCCGCGACCAGGCATGAGCAAGTTTTCTTTCTCAGCAAAAAATTCATCACTACAGCTGAGTGCCTTTCCGCCAAGTTTTTCAGTGGCAAGATCAATCAAACCAGTGAAGGCAGAAGCCTCAAGAATGGACGTTTGCATCAACATACTCTCCCAATTTTGTACCCATCAAAGCCTTACCAGAAGGCTCTTTTGAGAAGTTTCCCTGATCATAAATTTTGATTCCACGAACAAAAGTTTGTTGCACCTGTCCAGTAAATACTCGCCCTTCATGAGGGGTGACTTTGTGGCGGTGCTCAATCATTGATTGCTCAATTTTGAAAGACTTTTCGCTGTCAAAGACAACGATATCAGCGTCCAGGCCTTCTTCTAATGACCCCTTACGTTTGGCCAAACCCAAGAACTGTGCAGGGCGCTTGGACATCCACTCACTTACTTGGGCCAGCGTATGACCACGTTTCTTAGCCTCGCTCCACACTGCTGATAGTCCAAACTGAAGAGAAGATATGCCACCCCAAGCCTTGTCGAAATTACCTTCTTTCAATAGTTTCAGCTCAGGGGTGCAAGGGGAATGATCCGAAACTATAAAATCGATTGTGCCATCAGCTAGGCCCTGCCAGAGCTTTTCGCAATTCTCTCTTTCTCTAATGGGCGGTGTGCACTTAAATCTGGTATCACCATCAGCAATGTCTTCAGCCACCAAAGTTAAATAGTGGGGGCAAGTCTCAACCGTTAACTTCAGCCCTTCTTTCTTCGCCGCAGCAATCATCGGCAAAGCGTCAGAGGAAGATAGGTGAACAATATGCACGCGACAATCAAATTCGCGACAAAGGTCAATCATCAGTTTAATCGCTTCGTTTTCCCACGAGCGTGGCCGCGAATTGAGGAAGTTTGAGTATTTGTGTGGTGCGGCAGCAAAGTCGCTGCTTGCCTGTGAGCTATCTATATGTGAGCCGTCCGTATTATGCGAACAATCAAGTTCAGCGTGCACTAATAACGGCAAGCCACGCTTAGCCAAAATCGGCATGGCCAGCTCTAAATCATGGCGTTCTACATTAGGAAAATAATCGATACCTGAATGAATAAGAAAACACTTGAAGCCCATCACGCCAAGATCAATCATATTGTTCAGCTCGCCGCTGTTGCCAGGTACAACCCCGCCCCAGAAGCACAAATCAACCGAGAGCCTTCCTTCAATATGTTTGAGCTTCTCGCGAAAAGCCTCAGCACTGGTAGTGACGGGAATACAATTAAGGGGCATATCGGCTAATGTAGTGATACCACCAGCAGCGGCAGCACGAGTAGCTGTAGTGAAACCTTCCCACTCAGTGCGACCTGGTTCATTGATATGAACATGACTATCAACAACACCGGGCATAACAATAAGATCACCAACATCTTCAAGGGCGTAATCGGAAGGAACCTGGTCAAAAGCCACGATCTTTTGAATCTGCCCAGCTTCAATCAACAGTGCGGCTGCCTCAAAGCCTTTAGAGCGCAACACCCGCCTGCTTCTAATGGCCCACTTGCTAGACTCTGACAAATCAGGCACCTCTCTTGATTGTTCCTGAGATTAGGCCGAAGGGTTCATCGATAGGGAAGAATATTTCGTTCTGATTCTTCTTACCAAATGGCTCTAAATTAAAGGAAATACGATGCTGATTAGGCATGGTTATAGTGATTTCTTCAATATCAGAAACTGCCGCAAGCACAGCTTCACCCATTTCGTACAGGGTTTGCTGCACCGCCAAACTGTTATGAGTAGCGAAAACATCAAGAATGATTTTGCGGATAGTGTCGTAGTTTTTGTTGAAATCAATCTTCTCAGCATCGGCCTTGGTCTCAGCCCGATAGAGCCATGAAGCTTCAATGCTAGTGGCCATGATGCGATCGCGCACTTCAGGCAAAGTTGTATATTGATCGCGAATGAAGCCCCAGAACTGCGAATCGGTAGTTTTTGCCACTACCAAATTGTCTATTCCTGACTGCAATGAAAGACCCTCACGATCAGCCACCACAGAAGCAATGCGCTTCTCGTTGCCAGCCGAAACAAAAGCATGGGGGTGCGGCATTCCATCGGCAGGAATCCGCAGCCAGAGGTCTTCTACAAGATGAACAGTAGCTTCGGTGACATGCGAATATGTCTTCAAGAAATGCAAGGCTAAGTCTTGGGCGAAACTTTCAAGGTCAGTGAGCGGGTGCTCGGAGGCCATGACATAAACAGTATTTTTCATTGAATCAGTGGCAATGATTTGACTGTTGTCACCGTCTAAGTAGGAACCCTCAAAGGCGCCCTCAAGCTGAATATTGGCGGTCAGTTCTTTCAGTTCCTGATAGCCTTCGTGCCTGATTACTTTAGTCAGACGAACGCCAGATTTGCCATAAGCATTGTGCACGAGAATGCTAGATTTGGCACTTGACCTGGCGGTTGCCTTAGCTGCTGAACTGGTTTCTGGCGAGCTCATAGTCACCCCTGCATTTGGAAAGTATTGCGAAGAAGGGATTCCTTAGAAGACCATAAAAGAAGACCGTAAAAGAAGACCGTAAAATCAAATCGAAAAGCCTATTGGGTATATCCAACAGGGTGACATCAGGGGTGCAATTGTCGCATCCCGAAGCACCTCTTGGCTTTTCATGACAGCACTTGACTTCGGCTAAATTCTTCTCAGAAACCAATGAAGAAAGCAATTAGCTTTCACTATATGTTCGCCGCCCCATATCTGAGCCAGCCGCCCCGGCCACAACCATCAGAGGCAACAGGTGTTCCTCACGGGGATGAGCCGCCCGGGCCGAAGGAGCATTCCCAGGCGATCAGGTCTTCGCTTCTTGCAGCCTCTGACGGTCCAGTAATCCACTTCCCACAATCAATACCCCTTGCTCACGCAAAGGAGCAAGGGCTTGGCTAACGCCAATATGAAAGGCTGGGTCAAGACCGCGCTTTGAATCTGTACTAGTATCAATTCCTTTTTTTGTGAAGCAGCTCGACTACCTGCTTGGCTACAGCCGAGCTCCAAGAGCGGGGAATTTAAGCTCGTAGCCTTTAACCAACTGCCCATGCCATCCCTGGTGCAGGCTGGCCCCATACCTTCCATAAAGAAGCAAGGGCCGCAGCCATGGGGAATGTAGAAGGTCGGTTGCTTCTGTGCAGTTCAAGAATTGGCATCTGTCATGTTGGTTTACTGATTTCGTGTCCCTATTTTGCTGCTGAGAAAAATCTTTTGCTGAAAAGTGAAACTATTTGCTCACTCAATACGTATGGGTTTTACATGACCATTTACGCCAAAGATTTCTTTTGACAAAGAGCTTTACGCGAAAAAACTTTTAAGCCAACAACTTTGTCCATCCAGTTTAAAAAACCAAGGATGTTGCAGACCCAGGAGATAAGTCGATTGAATTCTAGCAAACAACAGCAAGTGAAGCAGAAGGCAAGCGTTCTCAAGGCCCTAAGACCAGCTCCACTTTGCTTTTTCAACTTAGCAGTAATTTGCCTGACAATCACACCAAGCAATATGGCACCAGCCTTCGGTGAGACCTTGCAAGGAAAAGTGACCACCGTTGAGGTGTCCCCGCCGCTAAAAGATGATGCGGTGGACCTAAACGAATTTATTGGCATTTGGAAAGTCGAGATTCCAAAAATCAGGCGAAAACCAACAGTTACAATCACAAGTGTCAGCGATAAGCAAGTACAAGGTACCTATAAAGGTCTATTGGGAACGTTTCCCTTGTGGGGCAACTATCAGGCTGAAACTGGCGAAGTCAGGCTCTTTGTCGATTTCTCCCGCTCAAAATTGGCGCGAATGACTCGTAAAAGCGAAAAGGCAATCGCTCACATGACGGGGAAGGTAAATGCAGTCGACCGCACCATCAGGGGCTCAGCTTCATTGCCAGAATTTTCCAGTCGCGTCTTTGCCTTTAATGGCAAGAAAGCCGATTCTGAAGCGCGAACGAATTAACAGCCCACTTTTTCTAAGTACTTTTCTTGTCTCATTTTCACTCGAAAAATGAGACAAGAAACAATACGCGAAAAGCAACGCATGGAGTGCTTTTATCACCATCTAAAACTGGTACGAAACTTTTTTGAGGCAACACGTTCTTCAAAATTTCTGAC
This sequence comes from bacterium Ga0077546, assembly GCA_001464165.1. Next base: position 26,195 of record LNEX01000440.1, on the reverse strand, counting down.
TGTTTTTTTGAAACGAAGAGAATAGCCATTCACATGGCAACAAAATCTAGAGCGCTAGTTCGCGAGAGCCATACTAACCTTGTACAAGAAAATCTCACAACAATTTAGGCCGCACGGACCATGCCTAAGTGCGATCTCATCTAGGTGTAAGAAATTCTCTTTTAATTTCTTACATTTCTTGGCTAGGTTTAAAGCCATAACCATTATCTAATTTCCCGCGAACAAATACTTAGCTTCAAAACACAACAACACCCAGTCGAATTTCTTCAGAGCACTAGGTGCCCGCATTTTCGTCGGATGTTCGTTAGTTTGCCTGAGCCAAGCCTGTCGCATGGATTCTCCAAATCTCTAACCTAAGGGATCGTCATGAATATTTCCAAAACAGCCTCAACCCAGGGGCTTGAGCTTTATCACGCGATCTGGGAACTGGTCGGCGTTACTTTCTTCGACAAGTCGAGATTGGCGAATTGGAGCTCTTGGGAGCACAAGTTCGACGACCTGATCGACAGCAAAGAAACTGCATTGCGCTGCGCTGACGAAATGTTGGCCTCGCTCAATGACACCTACACCGAGCGGCTGATCGCACCTTCCACCTTCGTCTCACCGTCTGGCGCTGACGAACCTGCTGCTGCAGGCAATTCCCCCGCAGCGGCTGAAAAGCCTGCCGATGTCATGTCAGCCCTCTCCCCCAGCAAGATTGGCTATCTGCGCATCAGCAGCTTTGATCGCGAGGATATCGTCGAACTGGTCGAAGCTGCTGTGGCAAAAATCGCCACCTGCGAAGGAGTGATTCTCGACCTGCGCGGCAATAGCGGCGGCAGAATGCACCAGGCCATGGAATGCTGCGGCTTCTTCCTCGACCAAGGCCTGCTTGCCACCCTCAAGTTTCGCCACGAAGAGGGATTGAAAATCAGACAGTACTTCCTCAACGAGGACCAGTTCTTCCTCACCGATGAAGTGCATGGCGCCACTAGCAATGGCATAGTCAGCACTTTGCCCACCGACCTCTACAAGCGCCGGGCGGCAACGCTGTTTGGCAAACCACTGGTGATCTTGCTCAATCGCCGCACAGCCAGCGCCAGCGAGATGATGATTTGCGCCCTCGTGCAAAACGGCATTGCCGGTCGAGTGCACATGGTCGGCAGCGCCGCTACCGCAGGGAAAGGCATTGGGCAGGCTGATTACGAAGTCGGTAATGGCCAAGTCAAGCTGCGTGTGACACGCTGCCATTGGTTCGCTCCTGGCGGCGAATGGCTCGGTGACTGCGGTCAAACTGAACGGAACGGCATCGACCCAGAGACGCTTGTCGATGGCGATACTGGACCGGAAGCTCTGAAAGTCGCAGCAGACGAACTGCGCAAGATGCTCACAGCCCACGAAGCATCGAGTGCAGCGGCGAGTGAGGCGACGAGCAACGCTTTCAGTGACGCGCCAAGCACAGTTCCGGCAACGGCCAACTAGCCAAACCAAATGGCGCAGTAAGAGGTCACCCCTCCTGCTGCGCCATTTTTTCGCCGCCCGTATACTTTCTTATATAGTAGAACAGAGCCCCGGCAGCACAAGAGGAAGAAGAAGAGGAAGACATTAGCTGGCTAAATTTCTAGCGCCACGAAGAGAAAAAATTAGTTGCATTAGAGCGAAGCTGCGAGCGCAAACCTTCAAAAAAAACGATGAAACACTAACGTGTTGGCGTCACCCCTCCAGATTCAGGCTCACTCATGTATAACTCATCTCCGGCAAAATCCCAGAGTTTATACGATGGCACAATGGCAACATAGCTGGCTGGAAGATTGACTAAAGCTGACGCAGAAGTCAAATCATCCTCGAGAACAAACCATTTAGCTCTGAAAGGAGCTATAAAAAGGTCAATATTTCCGACTGAAACTCTCACTGTTCTTCACCTAAGGCATAAGGAGCTTACGATAGTGAATTGGCACCAGGAATTCAGCACAGCGCGCCAGCCTGCTGATGGCTATCAAACAAGGTAACGTGAGGAAGTAGCAAACCGCTCTCGCTTCCCTTGCTGACAGGAGGGCAATTGCTTGCTTCTCTTGAAGCGTTTCTCCATATACTTAGAGCGACCTCAAGCAAAGGATTATTTACAAAAGCGTGAGCAGGGGAATTCAAATCTTCGAATGGTTGGCTCGGGTGAAGCGAATTATTCTCACCTAAGTATGCTTTCTCTGACATCGTCTTATTTCCTTGGGGGGGAGTAAAACGAATTGTAATTTCTCAAATGTGTCGGTTCCATATCCATAGCGGAGCAGAGCTAGCTATCAACTGGAAGCAAATTCTGGGCTACTCAACCTCAACGCCAGGCAGGCCTTTCCTAAAGTCTTCTCTCAATTTAGCCAAGGTTTTGGGTGTTCCCATCTTCAATTTCTTCAGTGCCTTAAACTGGCGCATAATCGGGATAGACTTTTCCTCTAGGCCGCAGTCACGCAGTTCAATCGTCTCAAGCTTAGGCAAATTAGCGAGCAGCTTTAGCTCGTTCAAGGTCACAAGCTCCTCTTCAAATTTCAATTCACGCAAATTGGCAATCTCTGATATTGCTTTGTAATCTTGATATGTCAGATTGCTCTCGTGCACATCTAAATATCGCAAATTTTTGCTGTCCCTTAGCTTGAGCAACATCGGAGTAATGTTGCGGGCATGACTGCACCTGAATTCTTCTAGTTTGTCCCAACAAGTTGCCCGCGCTAAGGCGATACCATCCAAGGCACCATGAGAGCCGTCAAATTTTTTCAACCCTGTAAACTTGTTGAGCGAAGCAATACTCTTATTGGTTAAATTGTCAGCGTGGCGAAGGATAACTTCGTCTATACCAGGAATCTCCGCACAAGCCGCTAGTATCGCATCACTACTAGAATGCTCCAGCAACTGCACAGCAGCAATATCACCCTGATGAAAGCGCTTGAGATATTGTGGGTACTTACCAATAATACGCGACGGCTGGAAACAGAGCCAATCAGTAGGGCCATAATGAAGCTGCCCTTTCGCCTTTTCAGTCTTATGCGTATTGGCAGTCCAGTTGTAAGAGTGAATTTTGCCAATAAGAACATCTGTAGGAAAGTCGAAATCAGCCATCCAGCCATTCTTGACCTGGCGCACCACGCCAAATGGTTTATTGGACTTAAGAGAATCAGTAGGCTCCTTATCTTCCTCAGGGTCTAATTTTGGTTTCTCCTTGTCATGATGTCGTTTAGAATGGCTACCAGCATCGGCACCTGAAGTAGCTACAGCTCCAGTATTAGAGCCAGAAGAAGACGCACCGCCATTTTTAGTACCTTCCCCATTAACCGAATTCGCCGGCAAAGAACCAGACTTAGTTGCAGATCCTTTTACTGCTGCTAGTGCAGTCTGGTGCTCAAGAGAAGCTTGATTGCCAGCTGACTTTACAGCAATATAAGCGGCAGCTGAACTAAGAGCAGCAGCCACTGAAACTGCCAAAAATATAGCCTGTGCCTTAGGCCGCGGCGCGCTAGTAGACACCATAGTCAAGGCGCGACCACTCTCGTTTAGGACAATTTGTGAACCAGTATCAGCTCCTGCAGCTAAACCCGCAGCAGCATCAAAGTCATCTCCTGAATCAGAATCTAAATCAGAATCAGAGTCATCAACCCCAGCTACCCAAACTTTGCCAGCTAACGACTGTTCGCCGTCAAAATCTTGATGTAATTCTTGATCTAAATCTGAATCAAGATCTGGAGCCTGACTTTGCATTGTTCTGCGACCTAGACCGAGGTCGCGCCCGTGAGCAACGCCACTCACCAAAGAAGGAAGGGGATTGCCGAAATGAATGGCTGTAAGATCCGCCACCACTTCTTGCATATTCTGATAACGCTGGCTAGGCTCTTTCGCCATCATGCGCTCTACAACGCACTGCAAAGAGTGCTGCACAGCCGGCGGAAACTCACAGCAATCCCCGACACTATTTAGCTGTGGTATCGCCGCACTCTGGTGCAAAAGCATAATATCTACAGCAGAATTAGCTTTGAAAGGCAGATCACCTGTGAGCGCTTCAAAGAAAGTCACACCAAGTGAGTAAACATCGCTTCGTGCATCGACCGTTTGCCCTAGGCCCTGTTCTGGGCTCATATAAAAAGGACTACCGAAAACTTCTCCAGCACTAGTTAAATGCTGCTGCGAAATCTCGCTATCAGCAGTCAATTTGGCAATGCCAAAATCAACTATTTTAACTGTAGCGCCGCCAGCGTCGGCCTGATTGAGCAGCATAACATTGCCCGGTTTGATGTCGCGGTGAATGATTCCCTTACTGTGCGCGTAACCAATGCCACTAGCGGCCTGTGCAAACACCGACAGAGCTCTCGCCAGAGGAAGAGTGTCATTGTCTCGAAGCTCTTCCATCAAGCTCTTGCCCGCTAAAAGATCCATCACATAAAAAGGCTGCTCAACACGACCGGGCACCTTATGCACAGCGAAATTGTGAATGGTAATGATATTAGGGTGAAACATTTTAGCAATTGACTGCGCTTCAATCTGAAAACGCAACCATGCTGTTTCAGTAATTTGATCAGTACTCAGAGTCTTGAGGGCATACTCTTTGGGCAGGCCAGTATGGCGCACATGATAGACGAAGCCCATGGCGCCGCGACCAATGTAATCGATGACCTCGTAGGTATTACCAACGACATCACCTGGAGCAAAGTCAGCACCAACCGGATTTACCATAGATTTACTTCTGACATCCCTCTAGTCAAACGAAGTCTCTAGTCTAGATTCAGTATATCGTTGAGCAAGGGCCTAAGGACAAGTAACTAGACGGTTAAGGAATAAAGAACCTCATCAAAGCCTTAACCAGCGGGGGACGCTTCTAGCGCAGCCTACTCTATTTTCACGCCAGGCAGACCGGCCTTAAATTTATCGCGAAGCTTGACAGTAGTTTTCTCTGTCTCCATCCGCAGCACTTTGAGAGCCTTAAACTGACGCAAAATCGGAATAGCTCCTTCTACCAGTCCACAATCATAGAGCTCAATAGTTTCAAGGTTGGGCAAGTTCGCGAGCAACTTAAGTTCGTTCAATGTCATACGGTCGCTCTCAAATTTCAATTCACGCAAATTAGTAAGCTCTGAAATTGCTTTGTAGTCTTGGTAGGTAAGGTTGCTTTCGTGCACATCTAACAATGTCAATTTTTTGCATGACTTAAGCTTCACCAGCATAGGTGCAACATTGGGACAATGACTATAGTGAAATTTTTCGATTTTGTCCCAGCAATTAGCGCGCGCCAAATTAATACCACCTACGGTGCTATGGTAGCCGTCAAATTCATCTAACTCGGTAAACTTGTTGAGCGAAGCAACACAGTCACTGGTCAACTTGTTAGTTCTGTGAAGTTCTAGGTACTTGATGCCTGGAATAATCGTACAGAACTCCAAGATCTGATCACTATCTGAATTTTCATTTAAACGTATACCAGCAAGCAGGCCTGGCTGAAACCGCTTGAGATACTGCGGATACTTAGCAATAATGCGCGAAGGAATAAAGCAGAGCCACTCGCCTTTATTATAGGTCAAGCGTCCTTTAGCCTTGACTATTTGCTCTTCGCCGGTGTCCTCGTTCCAAGAATAAATCTTGCCGATTAGCGCGTCAGTAGGAAAATCAAAGCTAACAATCCGGCGACCTTTCACCTGACGCACAGTGGCAAAGGGGGTAGTTTCCTTCAGTGACTCACCGGGCTCTTTATCTTCTTCTGGATCAAGCTTAGGCTTATCTTTTTCAGCCTCTGAATTCGAGCCTGTGCTAGCATTAGGCGCCTTCGAACCGACATTCGCAACAGATTGAGACTGAGCGCGCGAAGGCAACTTCGGGGCCAAAGCAGTAGATGAAGAAGAGGAAGAAGAGGAAGACGTCGAGGGCGAAGATTGCTTGCCGGCCGATTTAATAGCCAGAAAAGCCAAAACCGAGATAACTGCAGCAGCCACGGAGAGGCCGAGAAACACCAACTGAGCCTTGGGCCGCGACTGTCGAGCAGACACCCTCGGCAAGGCAGATCCACTCGGCAAGGAAGATCCACTCTCCTCTAGAGCTGGATGAGAATCACTATCTGCTTCGACGGCCAACTCTGCATCGGCTTCATGCTCAACGCCACTCGCCGAAAAAGAAGAAGAAGAAGAAGAAGAAGAAGGAAGCGGGTTGCCCAACTGAATGGCCACAAGATCGGCTACGACTTCTTGCATATCCTGATAGCGCAAGCTAGGGTCTTTCGCCAACATTCGCTCTAGAACAATCTGCACTGTGGACGGGAAATCACCACCATCGCCAAAAGCATTGAGCTCTGGTACCGGCGCGCTCTGATGCAAAAGCATAATATCGACAGCTGAATTGGCTTTAAAAGGCAAGTCTCCAGTTAGCGCTTCAAAGAAAGTGACGCCAAGTGAGTAGACATCGCTTCGCGCATCGACAGACTGCCCCAGACCTTGCTCTGGGCTCATATAAAGCGGACTGCCGCAAACCTCTCCAGCGCTGGTTAGATGCTGCTGGGCTATGTCGCTATCAGCGGTCAATTTGGCGATACCGAAGTCAACAATCTTGACTGTAGCGCCGCTGGCGTCAGGCTGTTTGAGCAACATAACATTGCCAGGCTTGATGTCGCGATGAATGATGCCTTTGCTGTGGGCATAGCCAATGCCACTGGCAGCTTGCGTAAACACTGATAGCGCTCTTTCAAGAGGAAGAGGGTCATTGTCCCGCAGCTCTTCCATCAAGCTCGTACCGACCAAAAGGTCCATCACGTAGAAAGGCTGTTCAACTCGACCTGGCGCCTTGTGCACGGCAAAATTGTGAATAGTGATGATGTTCGGATGAAACATTTTGGCAATTGACTGCGCTTCAATCTGAAAGCGCAACCAGGCTGTTTCAGTAATTTGATCGGGGCTTAAAGTCTTGAGGGCATACTCTTTAGGAAGACCAGTGTGGCGCACGTGATAGACGTAGCCCATGGCGCCACGACCAATGTAATCGATAACCTCGTAGGTATTACCAACGATATCACCGGTAGCGAAGTCGGCACCAGCTGGTCTTACCATGGGTTTCTTTCTGACATCCCTCGGGTCTAGAGAAGTTTCGGCCTCGTTTTAGCCTTGCCTCAGTATATCGTTGCGCAGCCGGGAAGAAATTATACTGGAGTGCTAGCAGTCAATCTGCCAAGTCAAGATCCGGGAATGGCTCTTTTATAAGCATTTCGAAGTGATGGCGGCCACAATTTGCGCCGTATTTAATGCGTTTATATTGACACCCCGGTTGGGCGCAGTTTTCATCAGTGGTTTCCATTTCAAGCCAACAACGCAGAAAGCTCTTATTCTCTTGAATATGCAACCATGGAAGAGCCTGAACCCAGTCAGAAGCCTGGAAGCGCTCAACAAAACCTTCTCCCTTGAATATAACTACGTTTTCATAGCATAGAGTCTTAACCCCAGACTGCTGAAGAGCTTGCCAACTTGGCTCAAGCTCTTCAATATCAACCGCCGGGTAGTAGTGGAGAAAGCGAACCGACTCGACGAGCGTAACTTGTGACGGCTCCGGCTCGTTATCAAACATGTAGTAAGGCTCATCTCCTTCTATGCGCGGACTAGTCCAAACGTTCTGCTGCAACTCAGGACAACACTTGAAGAACTCATAGCCAAATTCTGAATGCGCACAATAAAGCCAGTGATAGTCGTATTTCTTGCCAGTTTTTAGTACGTAAGGCGCTTTGCGCCGCGAGTCGTGTTGGTTCATTATTTCCAAAATAAAGCCAGCCTCATTCCGCACAGCCGAAAGCAATCAACAATATCATGAACGTCCCGCTTGCTCTTGAGCTAAAAGGCGAACCAAAACTGCATTTTCTCAAAAACATCAATCCAGTTCAGTGGCCAATTACTGTTACGTCACTGTTAGATAGCGCAGTTACAAATGGAGTGTCGCTACCAAAGTCGGCACATTGTAAGGGATAAACTATGCTGCAGAGCGGAGACACACTAGCCCATAAACCTTCCCCTGCAGTAGAGCTGCTTGGAGCTCCCCACCAGCACCTCATGACCGATGTGTGGAAAGACTGGCAGTCAACTGGAATTTTCTTCAAACCCACGTTGCCAAGCCTGGCTACCCTAGATAGCCTTAAGCTCAAAGCGACCGAGCAATTGAAACCTGCAGATCGCTTGACCCTCGACGCCAACTGCCAGCCAACCAAATTCAATGATCGCAATGATGACCAGATCGAAAAAAGAGCCGCTGGAAAGTGGTATCGCACTAACATAATAAACCCAGCCGGCGAAGAGCTTGCCAACTTTGAGGTTGACGAAAAAGGCAATATCTCAATTACCTATCAAATGCCAAAAGATGAAAATGACCCATCACAAGGTAAAGACTATGTGCAACGAATAATTCGTCCAGATGGCTCTGAGCTTACTTCTTATGATACCGGCACTGACCAAGGCAAATTCACAACGGCCGCCTCGTCAACACTAACTACTTTCGAAGGCACCACTAAAACCATGGTGGTTATGAACGCCGCTGGCGAAACCGTGCAATCACTAAAGTACAACGGCGACGACCTAGTGGAGTTCACGGCGCCAGACAAAAGCAGATTTGCTGCCACTTTCGATAGCGCCGGGAAAGTTAATGGCTGGCAGAAATTTAGCGAAGTAAATGTATCCATGCCATTTAAAGGTGACGCACACGCAGTCAAAGCCAACAGCAACGGCGAGGTAATTGTCAGAGATGAACTGTTAAAGGATAAATCGGCCCAAGACAATGGTTGTAATTATGCCACCCGATTTCTACCAGACGGCTCCAAAATAACCAGCTCATGCAAGAGCGATGACGGCTCCCGCATTATTGTTGACAGCAGCGAATGCAAATTAGAAAGAGAGCCCCATCGCGCCGTCGTGCAAGAAATGCCAAGCAACTGGAAGCAATTACTGGCTGAGAGAACAGAAGAGGCGAGAAATCACCCATATGAATTTTTCAATATCACTGATGCCCTTTCCTTCATCAAAGAAAAAACTGAAGACAAGGGCGATTGGGACGACAAGCAAAAAGGTGGACAGTTTCAGGCTTGGGGCAACGTCGCTTGGGGAGTCTACGCCAGCGAAATGGGCTTCAGCTATGACCAATCAATTTGGTACAACGGTTTGGCGAAAAATCTGAATGGTAAGACCAATGATGAGTGGGGCAGCCCTCTGGACATTCTCAACCCTTTTGCAGGGGAAACTACCTACGGTCAAAATCCGGCTGACGCTGAGCTGATTAAACGAGGCTATCAGTATCAGGCTGCTATGGCTGCCGATAAAGCCAAAAGCGAAGCCTCCGCTGAATACACTCCATCGCCCTATGAGCTTGTGTTCAATAACATTTTTTCGCTATAGAATAAGCCGATATATTTTCTAGCGAGGCAAGGATGTTTTGCGCAGTCTACAATTTAGAGATACTTGGCGCATTATCACTGAGGCCATTTTCAGCCAACACGGCTCCTATGGTTCAAGGTTGCATGAAAGCGATCAGGGTACTTGGATTTCTTATGCACAGTGGCCAGATCGCGCCCATTGGGAACTTGTAGAAGAAACGCTCGGAGTCGACTTGGTGCGCGCTAGGCAGTCTGAGTGCCTTCTGGAGAAAGTCGAAGTTCTCTTCACACTGACAGTGACAGACGATCTCTTCAAGCCAGTTAGCCCAAAACTTCGCGTGGCAAGACCGAGCGATAACCTTGAAGATGTTGTTCGTTTCTACGTTGATGGACTGGGCCTGCAGGAGCTGAGCCGCTTTGAAAATCACCAAGGATTTGACGGCGTTATGATTGGCTCACCAGATTCTGCCTACCATTTTGAATTTACAAAATGCCTGGGTCATAGCGCCGGAAAAGCGCCAAGCAAAGACAATCTTATTGTCTTCTATTTGCCCGATAAAACGGCGTGGGAAGCGGCAGTGTCGCGCATGCTGAGCTGCGGATACGAAGCAGTGCAATCGTTCAACCCATACTGGGACGTGCAAGGAAAGACTTTCGAAGACCCTGATGGCTACAGAGTTGTGCTGCAGAATTCTCATTGGCCAACCTGAGATTTCCGCTAGTCGTAGTGTGCAGATGAAACCCTATAGGGTAAAATTTAAATAGTTGCCTTGGGGAGCCGCTGCTTGCATGCCACCCAAGGCCCAGTTTTAAAGTCGCCTATAGAGACTACAAAATTTCATTCTGCGTCAAAGAGCTTCCTTAACGCAGGGATTTGCTCAAGCAAATATGCAGCTCCCTGGTCTGTGATAAAGAATTTTCCCTGCTCTGCTTCGATGTCTTTGTTGCGACGTAGCCAAGAAAGGGCTGGACGAATGTCGAAAATTCCTTCCAGTCCGATGCAATCAGAAACCATAGCAACGGTACAGCCTCTACCTTGATCTCTATGGCGAACACCGAAAAGTACTTGCAGGATCATCAATTGAAGTTCGTGTTCATCCTTGAACCACCCTTTTTCGAGCATCTTTCGATTATGCAATTCCACACAATCTTGGCATATGTGCGAGCCTAGCTCTGGCTTCGCAGAGTAACCAGCTAAACCGCTCAGTCCGCACAAAACACAGATCAATGGTTGTTGTATGCTCAAGACTCACCTCTCATGCTGCATACCCATTACTACCAATCTGAATTCTTGAATCTGCAGTTAACAGACCGGTCTACTAGTACTTCTGCAAAAGAAAAAAAGAAAGGAAGAGTGTAGCTTTTGGCCACACTCTTCCTTCTAGTTTTCGAGCTGCAAGCAGAGATCAAGACCAGAGCTAACTTCGCTCGAGTCCTGTTCTAGTCCGAATCCAAGCCCTAGCCCTTCTTCAGCTTCTTGATGTTGGCCACGATTTCCAGCGGGTCAATCACGCGAGTCTGCAGCTTGGCGGTGAGATGCAGCGACTCAAAGACACCATGGTCGATACCATAGTTGAGCGACTGCTTGGTAGCAGAAGCAGCCTTGTTCGACTTGCTTGCCATCACCTGCGCGGTCTGCATGACGAACTTGATCAGGTCATCCTTGAGGGGATAGACAGCATTGACCAAACCCGAAGACAGAGCTCGGTCGCTAGCGATGCGCATGCCGGTGAAGGCCATCTCGCGCACCAGACCAGCAGGCATGATCAGCGGCAAGCGCTGCAAGCTGCCCAGGTCAGCCATGATGCCCAGATTGATCTCTTCGATGGCAAACGACGCCGAGCTGCAGGCATAGCGGAAATCGCAAGCAGCAGCCAGGTCCAAGCCAGCCCCGAGACAGACACCGTGAATGGCGGCAATCACAGGGAAGGGCGCCTTCTCGATGGCAGTGAAAGCATCCTGCATGCGGGTGATCACCTGCAACAGATGGTCTTTGCCTTCAGCGCTCTGCAGGTTCGCCAGAGCCGGTGCCAGAGTCGGGCTCTGGAACATGGACAGGTCGATACCAGCAGAGAAGTGGTCGCCTTCGCCATAAATCACCAGCGCCCGGGTGTCACCCTGAGCAGCCAGCTCTTTGATGGCCTGGGGAAATTCGGTCCAGAAGGCCTCTGCCATGGCATTGGAGCGCTTGGCGTTGGTGAAGACCAGTGTTGCCACATGATCGGCCACAGTGACGCTGAACGACTTGTATTTGGGCGCCACGGGTTCAGCCTTGAGAGCCACCGTCGCTTCCGAAGCCACCACCGGAGCGCCATCAGCCTTGGCATCAGCCGCAACCACAGGGACAACGTCAGCCTTTGCCGCCGCCGGTTCCATCGCCTTCACCTTGGGCAGCACCTTGGGCGGCTTGCCGAGGAAGAAGTCGGGAAGCAGCTTGGCAGTGGGGTCCACTGCATACTTGCTCAGGTCGGTCTCGCCAGCAGCGCTGAGAACAGCCGAGTCGATGAAGAAATTGCCGCTGCAAGTGGCCGCTGGCTGGTTGAAAATCCAGTAAGCAGCGTCAGCGACGATTTCGGGTTTGCGCGAGGCCTGTACCGATTCATTGCCACCGAGCAGGTTGCGAATTGCCGATGTATCGATAGCGGTTTCAGGCCAGAGCGAATTGACAGCGATGCCAAACTTCTTCAGCTCAGCAGCCTGACCAAGGGTGCAGAGGCTCATGCCGTACTTCGAGAGAGTGTAGGCCAGGTGCGGCGCCAACCAGTCAGCATCCAGGTTGAGAGGCGGCGAGAGGTTGAGCACATGGGCATTGGTGCTCTTCTTCAGATAGGGCAGGGCGTGTTTGACCACCATGAAGACAGCGCGAGCGTTGACCGACTGCATCAAGTCGAAACGCTTCATCTCGGTCTGTTCGGTGTTGGTGAGCTGGATGGCGCCGGCATTGTTGACGACAATGTCGATGCCACCAAAGGTTTCTACTGCTTTGGCGATGGCCGCTTTGATCTGCTCTTCATCGCGCACATCGCACTGAATAGCAAGGGCTTCGCCACCGGCAGCTTTGATTTCGGCAGCGGCACTGTAGATGGTGCCAGGAAGTTTGTCATTGGCAGCTGCAGTCTTCGCGGCAATGACAATGCGTGCGCCGTCTTTAGCGGCTTTGAGAGCTATGGCAAGACCAATGCCGCGGGAGGCACCGGTGATGAACATTACTTTGTTCTTGAGAGTCATATGGGTTCCCATTTTTGGTTATGTGAAGTGAACCAAGACTAGAAGCCAAATTCTCCACTAGACCCGTGATGCACAAGGTACATCTGCAACCACGCAGCACAACGTGTGCATACAGTGCGGGGGTCTAAGCGTAATTTGGCTTATTTGGTTTGTCTGTTTCTTGGAGGAAGGTTTTCTTTGCGTGAGTAGTTTGGAAGTAACGCGCTGATATTCCACGATCTGGCCAGGCAAAAGATATCTTGATTACTACCTAAAGGCCAATATTTCACTATTTATTAGCTCGGGTTGCCAGGTGGTGCGCCAGCTTGCGTCAATTGTGCAGCTTCACAGAAATAATATAGAACTCACTAGTCTTACCAGTCTCTTGATTAAGTAACAGGCGTTCACTTAGGTTCTCAAGGCATACATAACTTCTATTCAATTTCAGGCGACAAGCCAAAACCATTCTAACTAACCACCTTTAACGAATTCATCTGGGCCCGCAGGTCAGACGAAGTAGCACGTATACGGAAGCAGTATCATGAGTACCTATGTTTCAAAGACTAAAAGTTCAGCAGTCGCACAATCGGCTAGAACCGCACGGCGCTGCAAGTTTACGATTGAGAAGAGTTGGTTGCTCATGCCGGACGGTGTTCGACTGGCAGCCACTTCTTACATCCCCAAAGCACGTCGTCGCGGCGAAACCTTCCCGGTTCTGCTCGAATACCTGCCTTACCGCAAAGACGACACCTTCTATGTCGTCGACCACCCCTTTTTCAGCTACCAGGCCCAGCTCGGATTCATCACCGTCAAGGTAGATATCCGCGGCACTGGAGCATCAGAAGGAGAAATTCCCGAGCGCGAATATTCTGATACCGAGATGCGCGATTGCGAAGAGATCATCAAGCAACTGGCTGCCCGCGCTGATGCGAACGGCAATGTCGGTATGCTCGGTGTTTCTTGGAGCGGCTTCAACTCGATTCAGATGGCCATGCGTCGTCCCCCAGCTCTCAAAGCCATTCACGCTGTGCATGCATCCGACGACCTGTATCAAGACGACATGCACTACATCGACGGCAATCTGCACATCGACCCCTATCACCTTTTCATTAACCACGAGCTGGGCTTGCCGCGCACCCCTGACTACAAGCTTGATGCCGACTACTTTGCCCAGCGCTTCAACCATCGCCCCTGGCTGTTCACTTACCTGAACAATCAGCTCGATGGCGATTTCTGGCGCAAGAAGTCTCTGAGGGAAGACCCCAGCCAGATCAACATTCCGGTCTACCTGATTGGTGGTTTGCTGGATGGCTATCGCACAGCCACAGCCCGCATGTTCCAACAGCTCGATGTACCAGTGCGCTGCGAAATTGGCCCATGGGAGCATTCTTGCCCCGACGAAGGCCAACCAGGCCCGAACTACGAATGGCAGAAGGCTCTCTCTGACTGGTTCAACCGCTATCTGCGGCCAGAATCGGCGAGCAACAAGCGCAGCAGCAAGAACAAGAAAGAGCTGATGGTGTTCGTCCGCCATGGCCACAAGCCCGATCTCGACATCAAGACTGTGCCTGGCTATTGGCGGCAAGACACGCTGCCAGCCCAAGGAGGGAAGGACCTCAAGCTCTTCCTCACCAAGAGCGGCAAGCTCAGGCGCAATCGTGTCAAAACGCGTGTTGAAACCACGGCAGCAGGGGCGGACGAGAGCAGTAACCACCTCAAGCTGGCCTATCAGCCTTTCACGGGCACGGCGGCTGGCACCTGGTGGGGCAACAAGACCGGCGACATGGCGGCCGACGATGCCCAATCGTTGGTGTTCGATAGTGAGCCGGCCAAGGAAGCACTGCAAATCATCGGCAATCCCAAGGTCAAACTGTCGGTCAGCTCTACTTCGCCGAAGGCCAAGTGGACTTTCAGACTGGAAGACGTAGCCCCCGATGGCAGCGTTGCCCTGATCACCGGTGCTCTCGCCAATCCCGCTCATCGCGTCAGCCGACTGACTCCCAGCCTGCCCGGTGCTAACGAAGTATACGAGCTTGAGCTTGACTTGCACTTCACCACTTGGACTTTCGCCAAGGGTCACAAAATTCGTCTGGCCATTGCCAATGCTCAGTTTCCGATGGCTTGGCCCTCGCCAGACAGCATGGTCTCGACTGTGATCGCTGACGGAAGCGCCACGCTGACACTGCCAACGGTGCCAGTGGATGTTCACAAAGTGCGTGAGCTGCCAAAGTTGGCACGCAAGCAAAGCTCTCCAGACAGCTGGAGTATCGACTTCCCGGCTTCTAAGCAAGACGGTAAGCCCGACACCGAGACTTTCAACCGCGTCAACAAGCGCACGGGAGAGCAATCGCACACCATCAAAGCTCGCAGTGCTTATGTCATCGACAAGAGCAAAGGGCGTGCCAAGAAAGGCGCTAACCGGGTGAAGCGCACCTTCCTCGTCGAAACCAACAACACCTGGAGCACCAACCCGGCCAATCCAGCCAACTCGAAGTACTTGGGCATAGCGCAGACCACGATGATTTCGCAAGGAAAGCATCTGCGTTTGCGCACCCGCATTCTCGTGCAATCAGACGAGCACAACTTCTACATCAGTGTCACCCGCACCATGTTCAGCCAGAACGGGCGCGTGGTCAGACAGCGTCGTTTCACCGAGACCGTCGCCAGACAGTTTCAATAACCAGAAAATCAAAAAGTACGCAAGTACAAAAGGAAACCATCATGAGTAAGAATGTTCCCGCAGTCTCTCGCGCTGCCAGTGATTACTATCCCGAAATCGAGCCGTTCTGCACGGGCATGCTCGCTGTTTCGGGTGGCCACCAGATCTATTTCGAAGAGTCGGGCAACCCCGCTGGCAAGCCGGTGGTGCTGCTGCACGGTGGCCCCGGCGGCGGTACGCAACCGAGCTATCGCCGGCTCTTCAACCCCGATGTCTACCGCATCATCATGTTCGACCAGCGCGGCTGCGGCAAGAGCTTGCCCTTTGCCTCCCTGGAGAACAACACCACCTGGGACCTGGTGAGCGACATCGAGGCCTTACGCAAACACTTCGGCATCGACCGCTGGACGGTCTTTGGTGGCTCCTGGGGCAGCACCCTGGCCATCACCTATGCCGAAACCCATCCCGAGCGCGTCAGCGAGCTTGTGCTGCGTGGCATCTTCCTCGGCCGCAAGAAAGAGCTTGACTGGCTCTACCAGTTCGGCGCCAGCGAAATCTTTCCCGATTACTGGCAGCAGTATCTGGAGCAGATTCCGGTCAAGGAGCGGCGCAACATGGTCAAGGCTTACTACAAGCGCCTGACCAGCAAGGACATCGCCGTTCGTACAGCCGCGGCCCAGGCCTGGAGCAAGTGGGAAGGTTGCTCTTCCAAGCTGCACATCGATCATGACCTGATCGCGCGCAACGGCGACGAGACCTTCGCCACGGCCTTCGCCCGCATCGAATGCCACTACTTCATCAACGGCTGCTTCCTGCGCTCCGACTCGCAGCTGCTCGATGACATCGGCCGCATCCGCCACATTCCTACCACCATCGTCCAGGGTCGCTACGACATGGTCTGCCCGATCACCACGGCCTATGAGCTGCATCAGGCCTTCCCTGAGGCCAAGTTCGTGGTCGTCGGTGATGCTGGTCACTCGATGTCGGAACCGGGCATCCGCAGCGCGCTCATCGCCGCTTGCGACGAATTCGGCGCCAAGTGAAAGGCCGGCGCCAAAGAAACTCTGACCGAAACATCAAGAGGAGATACCGCTATGGACACAAACACTGTGCTCAAGCCGGAAGACTTTCTTAGCTATTACCAAATGCTGGAAGCCGCCAAGGCCGGCCCAGCAGCCCTATTGCTCAAGACCTTGACCTTTATCGAGGCCGACAGAGCAGAGGCTGATACGAGCACACGCTTGGCTGTAGACCTGGGCTGCGGCACGGGCAAAGACACAGTCGAACTGCTGCGGCGCGATTGGAAAGTCTTGGCCATCGACTACAGTCAAGCTGGTGTCGACGCCCTGCTGCAGCGCCCCGAGGCGACGCAGTACAAAGACAACCTTGAGACCAGGGTGGCGTCATTCAGCGACACAAGCTGGCACGATGCCACTCTAGTTGCGGCTCTGCTTTCTCTGCCCTATGGCCCAGCGGAGAGCTTCGATGCTGTCTGGCAGGCCATACGGGCTTCACTACTGCCCGGCGGATACTTCGTCGGTCAGCTCTTCGGCCCCAACCACTACAAGGGCATGAACCACATCGTGCGCCGCACACGCAGTGAAGTTGAAACCATGCTTGCTGGGATGGAAGTGATTCACCTGGAAGAACTGAGCCTGGAACAGACTCACGAAGGCGAGACGGTTTACTACAACTATTTCGAAATTATTGCTTGCAACCGCAAGCAGTAACACGGTTTCAATCAGTGGGGAACAGGCATCTTGCCTGTTCCCTGCTGTTTTGAAATCTACTGTAGCTCAGGCCAAACTTCTATTTTTTGGCCTTTTATCTACTTGTCTATGTAGTATCAATGAGAAAACACGAAAGACTCTGTAAACATCAAAGCCAAGAGGCAGATCAGAGCGGCATAGCCTTAAAGCAAGAGAAACGAGACATAAACCTAAGCCACAGAGCAAAGACCATAGAACGGGTAAATAGTCTCTAGCAGAAAAGCAGAGGAAGACATGACCCGGCAACTGCGACATAAGCTTCTTATAGGGGTTCTTCTGACCACAGTATTGGGCAGTTATTGCACCGCCAGTGGCAAAGCCACAGAGCCAACAACCATGGCCACTGTTTACGAGCAAAATAGCCAAATTCTAGGCCATTGCCAACTGATGGTGTCAAAGGCCGGCATAAGACTGAACTGGAAAAGCAAAAACATTGCCCTAATTTCCCACCCGCCAGAATGGCGCATGGTTATGCTCAACCCGACAGAGCAGAAATATTTCATGGCACCGCCAGGGCAATTTCGCGCCTGCTCGATGATGACTGCAAGTCTCTATCGCACTGGCGATACCAGCATACTAAAACCACGTAAGACTGAAAACACCGTTCTAAACGGGCGTACGGTCAAGAAAATTTCCATGCGTGGTGAGCCCGCGCTTAAAACAGGCGATCGCAATTGGCAAAAGCTGCTACTGCATTCAGCTGACTACTGGATAGAACCGACCACAGATATTCCACCACCCGTGGTGCGACATATTCAAGAAATGTATGTACTACCTTTGGCTGATGGCTTACCACTGCAACTTACAACCATAAACAATAAAAGCAAAATAGCAAAAGAGCTCCAGCTGCTGAGCGTCAAAACCCAAGCTGTCAGCAGTAAAAGCTTCGTCATTCCAAGTAAATACAAGCCAGTAAAAAGCCAAGAAGAGTTGCTGGACGGAGGTAAAAGCGATGACATCATTCAGCTACTTCCTCATCACTAGTAATTGTGCAAGGCTAGACTAAGGCTTCTTTTTAGCTCCATCACTTGATCTCAGCGACGGGGTGCGCACATCCCACAATTCTTCTAAGGCGCCTTCATTCGATTTGTCTAGCAACATTATGGTTTCAGAGCCGGTGCGCTCATAACCAGGTGGAACAGTTAGTCTTTTACTATCAACTTCGGCAGGCTCGATCGCAAGGGTGTTTAGCCGATTGTAAGTGCTTTGAGAACTATCTATGTGGAAGAACTTAAGGGGTATACCCTGAGCTGGAGCCACTGGCGGCAACTTAAAAAACCAAACCATAAAGTCACTACATTGAGCGGGAAGATTGAAATCATTGCAGATATAGTAAGAGCCATACTCAGTTTTATGTGAAACACCATAGTCACGCAGGTGCGATACGAAATCTTGTTTCATACGCAATAATGTCACGTTATGACGCAAGAACGTCTCTTGCTGGACCTTCTGCACTTTCATTCCTGACATTCGTGCAGCCAATAAATCCATAAAATTAACCTGGGCTCTGTTCTTCCAAGTTGACGCCGTCTCTTCGTAAAAACGTTTAGACTTTGGCGAATACATTGTCACTTTCCAGTCAGGTGCCTTGCAGACAACGCAATAACCGCGAGCGACGCAATCAACAAAGACAGCCTTTGGGGAAACATAAACAATCATCTTGCCTCGCGTGCAGCTCTGCTGCGTCAGCTTGATGAATTGTTCAGCAGAGACTGCTGGAAGCGCAGAGAAAAGCGCTAGATTGGCCGCGAGGAAAAGCGAAACAAGAATCGAACTAGGGCTAGAAGTAGAGTTATTACTTTGCAACCGCATAATTTCCGCACAAGTCAAGGGCGATGATATACCGCATCGTACCAGGTAGAGACATCCTTTACCTTTTAGTTAGTGGCCAGTTAATAGAGATGACCCATAAACCAGGCTGCCACTTGGCGTCAGGTTGCCAAGAAAGCGCAATTCACGCCAATAGTAAATTAGGTTTACAAGAAGAGCGCTAATCTCATCTGAAACTTGCACCAGGCACTGGAAAAAACGCGCGAATTTTAGCTAACGTTACTTCTCACTTTTCTTAGCTTTTACAGAAACAAACACCACCTTCTTTTATTCAGAAACCTCTACTGCATTACGCACCTTGAACTAACTTGCCCGCGCAAGTGGTATCAGCTCAAGGTGCCGACAGTCTTTCTACTCTTTCTAAGACTCATCTGCGGATGAAGAACTAGGACACACCATGAATAAAAACAACTTCCCCAATGTGGACCAGAAGGCGATCGACAGTCAGCTGCGCGCCAACTGGTTTCGCACCATACTGGGCCTGGTATCGCTCGCTGCTCTCGGCGCCGCCACCTTCGCCCTGCTCGGCATCAACTTCACGATTGCTACAGCAATCCTGGGATTGTTCACCGTCGTGCTACCGCTCTTCAGCTGGTACAACAGCGCCAATCTGGTGAAGAGGCTGATGAAATGCGAAGCCCCGAACATGCTCAATCCTGACCACCGTCGTCTCGTGCGTTTGGTCAAAGAAATCTATCCCAAGACGGGCCTGGCAAAGATGCCTGATGTTATGGTTTCGCCGATTCCGATGCCCAATGCCTTTGCCACCGGCCGTTCACCCAGCAACTCGTTCATCGCCTGTACTGAGGGTCTGTTCGCTGTCGACCTCAGCGACGAAGAACTCAAAGCCGTTCTCGCCCACGAGCTTGCCCACGTGAAGAGCCGCGACGTCGCTATCACTTCGCTCACCGCCACGATGGGTTCGCTCTTCGCCATTCTTTTGGCCGGCGGCATGCCCTGGATTTTCAGCGCTGCTTTCGTCAGCAACAAAGACGGCCTGCTGGTGGACAAGCTCTCTGACAAAGTGAAGAAAGGCAAGAAGAACTTCGCAGCTCCGGCTGTGGGTATTGCTGGCTTCTTCTTCACTCTGTTGGTTTTCGCGGTGGTCAGCTTCTTCGCCAAGTTCGTCACCTTCTTCGTCAGCCGCAGCCGCGAAAGCGCCGCCGATGCTCTGGCCGCTCAGTGGACGGACAATCCGTGCGCCCTGGCCACAGCTCTGCAGAAGATCAACGACTGGGTCAATCGCAATCGGCTTCTGCTGCAGCTCAAGATCATGATGGGCGGCCTTGCCCCCATGCTGTTCTTCGGCCTCCACGAAGACGAAGATCACGACCCCAAAACCCTTGGTGGCAAAGTCAGCCGCTGGTGGAGAGAAATTGGCGAGAATCATCCGCCCATTACCACCCGCATCAAAGAACTGGAAGCCATGGCTGGTGAAACCTGCCCGACCATGGACGACATCAAGAGACAGCGCACAGCCGCTCTCAATCGGCTCTTTCGCAACGGCCGCCGTGTGAACGACGAGTAACTTCTCGTGCCCTAGCGCACGATCATTGACAGAAAGTATCAAAATTATGATCATCAAACTCATGCGCCACGGGCTCTCTGGGGCAAACACCGGCGAGCAAGACACCAAAGACACTCCGGACCACCGTATCAGCCTCGTGCCCAAGGGCATCAAGCAAGCCAATGCCGCCGGTCTCAAGCTCGGACCAGAATATCTGCTCGAAGCCATGGTCTTTCTCTCGCCCTATAAACGGACGAGGCAGACCATGGTCGAAGCTTTTGTTGGCGCCGGTCTGATCAGCAACGCTGACGACAAACTGCCGGTGCGCACATACGAAGATCCGCGTCTTCGCGAGGTCGAACATGGCTACGAAGGCCAAGCTGGAATGAATGCACAGAAACAACTGCGCGACAAAATCGGCTACTTCTGGTACCAGATGGAACGCGGTGAAAGCCCTGTCCAAGCCTATGATCGCGTCTCAGGTTTTCTCGAGAGCTTCATGCGGCAGATGGAGCGCAAGAAGAAAGACAAGGCGTTGATCGTCTCCCACGGTCTGACCATCCGCATCTTCGTCATGCGCTTCTTCCACCTCACCGTGGAACAGTTCGACATGCTGCGCAATCCGCACAACTGCGACGTTATCACTATCGGCCCCAAAGCCGATATGAAGAACCCGCAGTTCACTTCAGGTCGCTGGGGTGTGACTGGGCTTCGTCTCGTCACAGAGAGCAGCAACAGTCACAAGTAACTATTGGAATGCTCCCGAGACTTTTCATTAAGAATCGGGAGCATTCTTTTCTCTCAGGTTTATCCAAGTAGCGCTGGTGAATGACTTAAAACTCTCACCACCGTGCTACTTGGATTTTTTTGGCGAAGTTTTTCAAAAACACTACCCAACTATACGACATCATAAATAAGCTGATCCAGGGAATCAAGGTCCATATAAGACGCCCATAAAACGCCAAAAACAGCGAACTATACTTTCGTCAAAGTGACCAATCAACACTCAGGTGAAAATCTCTGCAACTAGATCGACTGCTGCCGTAAAAACTGGTTGAACAATCGGCAAAAACAGAACAACGAGATTTTTTTGGTATCACCAACGGTGACACCAAGATCACTTACAATTTTACATTTTGTAACCAACTTTTGAATCACATAAAACCAACAAGCCTTCCAGCTGAATTAGCTAGAAGGCTTTTACTTAGCTAATTTTGCGCGAGCATTAGAAGCAACTAGCGTGAACTAAGCTAACGGCATAAATCAGTGGGCTTACTTTGTTGCTTACATAATTTGTGCACCGTCTTTAAGTGGTGCTATCGCGAGCCAAGCTAAGTTCAAATAGCGTAAAACCGCGTATAAGCCCCACGTAGTAGGGCTCGACAAAGAGCCGTATATATCAAAGACAACGGCTCTTTGATTGTCTTTAAGCACCGACTAAACCTAAGCTCAAGATCTCTTTTTAACTCCACTCAATCACTCAGATATAAAACCACCTCCCCCAACACCCCGCCCATCTCTGCAACCGCACCCTGATCTTGAAGGATCTAAATTGAACACCTCCCGCTCTACCCAAACCCCGACCATCTCCATCAACGCTGGCACCACCATCACCGGCACCGTCGCCGCCATCGCCCACCACCCCGACAGCGGCGTGATCGTCACCATCCCAGGCAATCCCAACGGCTTCATCCCCAACCGTCTCATCGCCGGCAAGAACAACGCCGCCAAGGCCGAACGTCGTCTGCTCTTGATCGCCAATCCCGGCATGGCCATCGAGGTCTTCGTGGAAGAAGCTGGCATGGCAGCGGCCAAGGTCGACGAAAGTCAGCCTGCGAAGACGAGCAAGCCCCGCCCCCGCATCATCCTCAACGAAGACAAGATCACCCTCAAGAAGATCTTCGCCGCCCGGCAAGAAGAAACTGCTCGTCTGCGCGATCAAGTGGCCGCCCTCAAGGTGGGAGACTGCCTGCGCGCCACGGTGATCCGCTTCGCCAACAAGGCCAACGACGAGGGCCAGGGCACACACCTGATCGGTGCTTTCGTCCAGCTCGAGAACGGCATGTCGGCCCTGCTGCACAAGTCGCAGATGTTCGACATCAAAGACGTCGATGAAGGTGCTGCGATTTTCGTCTCCATCCGCTCGGCAGCCATGGACGGCAACCGCCCCAAGGTGAGCGTCAAGCAGATCAGTCCCAGCACTTTCGGCCACGCCAATTCCAAGAAAATGTGGGCGGATGTGGCAGCGCGCCTCGAAGAAGGCCCCGGGGTCTTCTGACAGCAAGCACAGACGATCACAAAGCTGTGCAGCCTTGTGCAGCAATAAATGCCTTTAACCAAGGCGCTTCCATCAACTCCATAAACCAGAATTGGAGATAACATGACCACATTTGAACAAGCCAAAGCGCGCGTCATCGGCCGTTTTGCAGACCGCGCTCAGCAAGCCCTGATGAGCACTCGCCGCTCGGGCGTCTGCGACACAGGCAAAGGCGGCGCCGAGCACAGCTACCAGGTGGAAGAAAATCGCCGCCAGGCAGCCAGAAACGACACCGCCGCCAGCAACGAAGCCTACAAGTGGCGCAGCTGGATGCAATCGGTCGAAAAGCTGCAAAGCTTCGACGAGTACATCGCCTGGCTGCGCCGCAACCTGCATTGTGCGGGCTGGACAGATTTCGAAGAAGGCTACGAAGTCAACTTCACCGCTCTCAAGGCGCCGCTCTACCGCTCGAAGCCCTACATCTGCGAAATCCTCGACACCGTGGAAAGCATCCACATCATCATGCTCAATGCTGCCCCTCGGCCGCAGGAGATGTTGCGTCAGGCCTACCGCCGCATGCGCGTCGCTGCCAAGCCCGCGCGCCGACAGGTCTACAACCCCAACGAGGTGTCTCGCACGGTACTGCCGGCGTTGCAGAGCTATTTGCCGTCGGCGAGCAGCTTCCTCGCAGCCCTGAAGGCGGTCGCTCAAGACTGCGACAGCGACAGCGCAGGCGAACGCCTCGGGCAGTGGGCCACTCGCATCAACAGCCAACAGCAAGCCGCGACTGCCTCTGTGGCGGCTGCCATAGAAAGAGCTGCCCAGAGTGCTGCGACAATTCCCCACTCCTACGACTCGCTGAGCGTGCACGCCTACCAGGCCTTCGCCGCGCTGTTCAACAGCTGCGTCGACGCCTACGAAGCGGCCCGCGACGCCGCCAAGCAGTAACCCAGCAGAGCAGCAACTCACAACCTCAACGAAACAAGGGAAATCAAAATGACTGGAAGCGACATGGGTGGTCTGTTGATCGGCTTTGCCAAATACATCTGCCTCTTCTTCGGCGTCATCTTCGGCGTGGGAGCCTTCTTCGCCAGCGGCTGGCTGCTTCTGCTGGTGGCGGCACTGGCGGTGGTACTTCTGGGCTTGGCTTGGAAGTTCCACATCGACATCGCCCGCGCTGAAGCGTTCTACTACGCCAGCCGCCGCCAAACCGAAGCTTCGATGCGTCACAACAACCCGTTCTTCGATGCCTTCTGTCAGCTCGGCGAAACGCTGAACGCGGCGGGTCTGAGCAACTACAGCACCGGCCAACGCAACGAAAACGCTGACAGCTCGGGCAAGCGCAGCGAATGGCTGGTGGTAAGAACCCAGGTGGAGACACGCGACGCCGCGGGCCAGCCGATCACCCTCAAGGGCGGCGTGCCGGTGACTTTGTGGCTGTCCAAGGTTCCCAGCGCCATCGGCAAATATCCGGTGCGTGTGGAATTCTTCGACTGAGCGAGCGGAAAGGCTTCATCAACCGGAAGGAAGGCTCTCCCAGGCCTTCCTTCATCAACTTCAACCATAGCAACTTCATGAAAACTCAAATCTCTCCCGAGGTCTTCGCCCGCGCCATGGTCGTTGCCGAAAACCTCAAGCAGCAGCTCGAAGCTCGCCTGATCAATAAGACCTCGTCTGGTTGGAGTTGCAGTTGTGGCAGCTGCGGCGCTGGTCCCTCGCGTGTGGTGGCAGTCAACATGCCGACTCAGTATCAATACCAGATCGGCATGTGGCCGCTGTGGACCTGCGAAATGGAAGACAACACTGGCAAGCGCTGGTGCCAGAGCATCAGCACCTACATTCCCTGGACCGAGCTCTACCCCATGTTCCGCAACACCTTCGCCGGCATCGAGGTGCGCATGCGGCACCCCTACGCCCAGTCATACAACAATCGACCAGCGCCGTTCACCCCGTCAGGGCGCACCATCGAGCTCAGCAGCAAGAGCCCTGTCTTCGTTCGCCCCCGCGGTGACCTGAGCCAGTCGATCTGGGTCAATGCCGAGTTGCGCATCGACAAGCGCTTGCCGAATTACGCCACGGAAGACGGCCTGATCGCCTGCAACATCGACGCCTTGGAGTTCGGCCAGAGGAATGGTCGCGGTCAAGGCGAGTACTGCTATCTCGCTGAACCGTCCGGTGGCCCGGCCTTCTACATCCGCATCGCTGGCGACGGCCATGGACAAGACATCTACCTGCCGATTGCCCGGCAAGTGACAGCCAACAAAAAAGCCGGCACGGCCACTCTGGAGCTGGACCAGTCCGTGGAAATTTTCGTTCCGGCCTGACCGAGAACGGCGGATAGATTGCCGTAGACGTGCAAGAAAGTGGGACAGTGCTCAATCGGCACCATTTCACTTTCTTTTTGAGCAAAAATTAGTAGACCGGTCTAATACAATCTCGACATTGCGAGCATCAGCAAGTCCAATGAATGAGCAGGAAAAATTGCCAGCAGCAGCATTTGATGGTTTGATAGAAATCAGCAATGGTATCTATCCTGAGTATTTTTCTATTCTGATTATTACTCTAGCCCGGGTGACTCTCAAGTCTGAGTGTACGAGGCGCTAACCTTTGAACAATTGCAAAAGAAAAAATTGGTCTCTACCAATTTGTGCCCTAGCCTGCACAATGCTGATAGCGACTCGTCCGACCTTGGCGCAACCATCCTCTGCAACAATCAAATTTCCACACAAAAGCATTGGCCAACTTTATCTCTGCAAAAACTCTTGGACACCAGACCACGGCACAAAGAGACACGACAAACCTCTAGGGCCAGCCCAAGGTACGATTGTCATACCGCAGAATGCCAGGCTAAAACTAAAATGCAACTTCGCCTTTGCCGAAAATTTATCATTGCTGAAAACACTACCAGCCGAACGTTTCGTCGCCTTAGACCTGAGCAAACTACCGCTGAGCAGCAGTCAGATCAAAGGTCTCGATCACTTGCAGAAAGTTCAACGTCTCAATCTTGAGAACACCGAAGTAGACGATAGCGCCTTCAACGAAATCGCCAAACTAAAAAATCTTGAGTGTCTACTACTGCAGAGCACTCAGCTAAAGGGTAGCGGCTTCTCCAAGCTGAAGAACCTAACAAATCTGCGCGTGTTGACGATCGGACACAATCAGCTTTCTACGGCAAATTTCAAAGACCTCAAGCAACTGCCAAAGCTTCGTGTCTTGCAAATTTCTGACGCACAAATAAACGACCAATCACTACAAGATATTGCGACAATCGACCAACTAGTGGCTCTAGACATCAGTAACAACAAGAAGATTTCCGACACCGGCATAGAGCAGCTTGCCAAACTAAAGCAGCTCAAAAGACTGGAATTAAGAGGACTAAAAATCAGCTCAAAAAGCATTCTCAAATTGAGCCAATGTCATTTGAACCATCTTGAATGTCCGCACGAAAGTTACTCTGCAGCTGAGATTCAGGCCATCGCCAAAACCTTCACCGGTATTGAAATCAAAGACAAGAGCAAATCAAGAATACCAGTCGACCTTTTCGCGCCACTGCATTAGACAGCTCCAACACCGGCCAGTGAGAGCAAATAATCAACTAGCGGTTTTCTTGCATCAACGATTTT
>LNEX01000439.1 GCA_001464165.1 bacterium Ga0077546 | reverse complement strand
CGATATCAAAATGACCGGAGTAGAAACCCAGTCGAAGATTCTTTCAAAACTAAAAGCAGAAGGCCTCTCTGTTCAAGAAGTCGTACACGAAGTGGCCCCCGAGCTTGGGCCCTATCTAGCCCTCACTGGCATTGGTGCACATTCTGTCATTACTGGTAATTTTGAAACGTTGCCGGGACGTCGTCTTTTGATAAAAGACGGACAAATCACTGTGCCAGACTCAGCCATTAAGATATCGGGCGAACTCGATTTGCTGAAAGATGCATTTGACCTCAATATAGATGTCGACAAACTCTCACTAAAAAAAGCCTGGGCAGCAGCTCTCAGAGATCCGAAAGCAAGAGCAGCAATAGCTACTCGCATTAGACGGGCCGATTTGAACACCCTATTCGTTGATGGCATGGTACGGGCATCCGGCAATATAAAAGGAAACAGCCGCACCCAGCAAATGACAGCTAACATCAAGGCCCATCTAGAAAATGGTGGCTTCGCTACGGCTGACCATACTCTCAATGCCAATACTATTTCTGGTGATTGCCTGATTAATGGCGAGACCTTGCAGTTTAATAATGTGCAAGGCAAAGTTGGAGCAACTGGCAAGTTCACATTAGTTGGCGGTGCTACCAAGCTCTTCACCATGAGACCTGATATCAATCTAACCCTGCGAGGCACCAACGTAAACTTCGAGAACCTCAGCACAATCATGAATTTATTTGAGTTGAAGTTTCCGGCTGTTACCGACCAACATTTAACTGGCAAAGTAAAAGACCTGCTCATTAAACTGACTGGTAACCCAGAAAAGCCACAAGTATATATGAGTGCCTCACCGGATGATATTGCTTACAGGCCGCCGGGTTTAACCCGACCAATCAAGGCCGTGTCTGGGAATATTTTGTACGAACACGACAATGTCACTTTGTCAGATGTCGGCATTATTAGTCGGGGCATGAGACTAACAACTTCGATACGCATTGACGATTTATCACATTCTGCAGAGCTGCGCCGCGTACATGTAAAAAGCGATGGTATCGATATTGGTGACATCGACTACTATTTGAGTTCGCCAGTTCTTCCCACACCACTAAGAACAGCGTACAAGACCCTGCTTGACACCTACAAGATCAAAAATCTACATGGCAAGATTTATGGTGACGTGGTGGTAGTGCCAAAAAGCAAGAAAGACTTCAACTTAGAAGGTGTGCTCGGTTGCTACAGTGTAGGTGCCACAGTAAGCGCGCTAGAAGTACCTTTAGAACGTATTGCTGGAATTCTAGCAGCATCAGGCGATGAACTATTGATTCAAGATATGAGTGGCTATGCTAGATCTACTCACTTTGATTTAGACGGCTATGTAAAGAACTACAAATCAGACAAACCCAGCTGGAAAACAGAGCTGCGCTCAACGATTGCGCCTCAAGAGTTTCTTGACTTGGTGCCCGCCCTCACAGCCAAGCTCATGAACGGTCAAGTAAAAATCAAGTCGGCTGGGCCGTTCCAACTTCGGGCTCAAATTGAAGGCAATACTAAGAAGAACGAAGTTATTTTTTCGGCTCACGCAGATGCCGATGACCACTTGAAGCTGAGCGTGCCGATTCTGACTATCAATCAACCCACTGGCGAAGAGCTAAACATAGACGGCTCCGTGACCGTAACAGATAAAGAGCTAAAGCTGCATAGTACCAATTTGCTATTGGGCGACGCTTCAATTAAGGCTCAAGGTAACTGGAATTGGAGTACTCCCGACCAACCAGTTTCGCTGACGATGATATCACCGAACCCAGTTCCTGCAAAAATTCTTGTGGGCTTGGTTGACCCTGCATTTGATACTAAAAATTTGACTGGAACACTTGATGGCTTTATCAACCTTGAAGGCCCGGTGCGGCATCCAAAACTGACTGGCAAAATTTCAATAGACCGACTGAGCAATCCCGATTACAATCTCTTCAATCTATCCGGCGTGATTTCGACTGATAATCTGAGCACTATCAAAAATGACCCATACTCGCTATCAGTAGCCAGGGTCGATATCAATTATTTGAGATTACGCAAGCTCTCTGTCAATGATATTGGCGGTGTCATTCAAATGGAGAGCCAAGAGAGTAAAGATGGTCGACATCTCGCTCCTCGCATAGCGCTGAAGGAAGGCACAGCTCGCGTTGCTGGTGGGTTGTTAAAAATGGACGGCTACGTCGACCTTGAAAGGCGTCAAGTTGTCTTCAACAGCAATATGACGCAAGTGCACATGGAAGAAGTTTCAGATCGCTTGCTTGATACCCCAGGTGAGCTCACTGGCGCCATGGATGGTGACATTCACATTACCGGCTCTGGCGGCAACTACAAAGAGTTCTTAGCCAACTTAGAGGGAACCGGAGCGTTTACAATAAAAGATGGCATTGTCGCTCGCTTTGGTCAGTTACAGACTAAGCTCACCCAAGCCAATTTATTGCAACAAGGCATTCTTGGATTCAACTTCAACAACTTAATGCAGAGTATGGTGCCAGTTAGAACCGGTGAGTTCAACGAGCTTAATGGTCGATATTCCATCTACCAAGGCATGCTAAATATCAAAGAAATTCGCTTTAGTGGAGACGACTTGCGCATGTGGGGCGCAGGCACAGCCAACTTGCCACTGAATACAATCAACCTAGAGATTGCCGGCACTATTCCTCGTGTCACAAAGTCAAGACTTGGCGGCATGGTCGGTGACTTGTCGCGGCGAGTCACTATCTCTAAGTTTCTCAACAAAGTCACTTTTGGCAAGCTAGAAAACCTGCCATCGCTGCCTTTAATTGGTGACATTGCTGCTGATAAACCAAGAACATTCAGTTTCACTTCAAGTGCCAATATGGCTGATGCCAAGGCAATAACCAAGTCAATTGAGAGAACCTTCAAATGGTTGCCCAATAAAACCGCAGCCAGCGCCCACCCTGTTCCTGGCATATAGCTTTCTCAAAATACGACCGATAATTAGTGTTTTCAAAAGAGCGAGCCGGCGCCACCACCGGTGAAGCCAAATATTGCTTGCCTTAGCCGCATATATGTGTATGATATATGCAATGACAGGGCAATTGAATAATTACTCCGGGCTGACTCCCATCAGCCCTATATCTATCTCTATGCGTGGCTCTATGCCTGGGCATGCCACTGGCAGCGCCAGTCAGAGCCAGCTAATCTCTTTCTTGCCACCATATTTAGAGCACATAAAGGCTGAGCGCAGCCTTTCACTAAACACAGTGATCTCTTATCAGCGCGATCTCACCTTTTTTACTAACTGGTTCAAGCTTGAGCAGCAAAATGGCCGCATTAGCTCATCTGCGGACACAATGCCAACTAGAGGTGAGGTATTGCGTTACCTCTCATCGCTCAAGGCCAAGGGCCAGCAACCAGCTAGTGTGACACGCATGCTAGCCAGTCTCAGAGGTTGGTTCGGTTGGCTCAAAGATATGCACTTGGTCGAAAAGGATCCCCTTGAACACTTTGAAAATCCTCATCGCATCAAAAAGCTCCCCCAAGTTCTTACCACCGCAGAAGTATCACTACTATTTGCGGTGAGCAGCAGCGCCCGAGAGAAAGCAATTCTAGAACTTATGTACGGCTGTGGTTTGCGCGTATCGGAACTAGTTGGACTCAACCTTTCAGACTTAAGCATTGCCCAGGGCTATATCAAATGCTTTGGCAAAGGCTCAAAGGAGCGCATTGTGCCAATTGGCAAAGAGGCAATCGCGGCTCTTGCTGTTTATCGCAGTGAAATAGAAGAGTTGAAAAACGCCAAATTCAGACAAGCCGCAGAAGAAAGAGAGGCAAGCCTAGGCAAGCCAAGAAAACGCGGTCGGCCACGAAAAGAAATTACCTTAGTCACAAGCAGCGGCAAAAAGACAGATTCGCGCTCACGCCGTGCGGTGAAAGAAGAGCCTTTATTTAAAGATGAGCAAGGCCAGAGATTATCTCGCCTAGTGGTGTGGCAGATAGTCAAACGACTCAGCCAAAAAGCCGGAATCAAAAAATCGATTTCTCCCCACACCCTCAGACACAGCTTTGCCACCCACCTACTTGAAAACGGTGCTGATTTAAGAGCAGTGCAGGAGTTACTTGGCCACGCCAATCTCGTGACTACCCAACTTTATACCCATGTATCTAGGGCCCACTTGAAGTCAGCTTACACCCAAGCACAACTCAACTTCGGCGCAGGCCTGTAGAGTACAGTTTATAATGAAGGTTCCCTGCTAACGAAATGTCATGCCCATTAAAACTAAATTTGGCTCGCAAATAGCACTGCTGCTCTCGCTCAGCATGCCCCTTGGCTTGCTGCTCTCGCTTACTCTAGTTGCGCCCGTAGTGCCAAATAGCAGCGGGGCAGCTCAGGCACAAAAATTTAGCAACAATAGAGAAATAGGCATATTTTATGCCACCACCAGACAAAACGATAGCCCAAGCGGCCGGCCTCTCTACGGTGCAGCTCG
>LNEX01000438.1 GCA_001464165.1 bacterium Ga0077546 | reverse complement strand
CCCGCTAGACAACATCGCTCACCCATCTTTTCAGAAGACTCTCACCAAATTCACCGCTCTTTTCTGGGTGAAACTGAAAGGCTGTAATGTTGCAAGTCGACACAGCAGCGCAAAATGGGCCGAAGTAGTCAGCCTCATAGAGAGTGGCTGAATCATTCTCGGGCTTGGCATAATAAGAATTGACGAAATAAACAAATCCGGAGGGCCAGCCCTCGTCGCCGTCACTATTGCCATTGACTGGTCTTACTTCATTCCAGCCAGTCTGCGGCACTTTGCCTTGAGTATATTTGACGACCGTGCCTTTCACCAAACCAAGCCCAGCAACACCAGGGGCTTCTTCACTGCTATCAAAGAGAATTTGCATGCCGACGCAAACTCCAAGAAATGGAGTACCAGCTTGTACCAATGATTTGACAGCTTGATCAAAGCCACCTTCTCGCAAGGATGCCATAACCGCCCCAAAGGCGCCAACACCCGGCAAAATAATAGGGCGCGAACCATCGGGCGGATTGCTTACATCAACAGCATTAAAATTGATACCAAGGCGAGTCAAGCTACGACCGACGCTGCCCAGGTTGCCACCAACTGATGTGACTAGGTCTACAGCAAATTTTTGGGAATTCATATTACTGTCGCCTCCTTCTTCAGTTGCTCTTGATCAATTGCTCTTGATTAATTG
Source organism: bacterium Ga0077546 (assembly GCA_001464165.1). The sequence continues at coordinate 15,727 of LNEX01000438.1, read as the reverse complement.
CTCTTGCACAATCGCGCCATACTCAGCTTTCATCCAAGATGCCTTTAGTGCTGAGATATTCACCAGTTTCTAGAGGCACTACGGCCTGACGCAGCGCCTTGCCTAAGCCCTTGAAGACTGCTTCAATGACGTGGTGATCGTTGTCACCATAAAGTTCGTGGCAGTGCAACGTAGCTCTCAAGCCATCAACCAAACCCTTGAAGAATTCTCTAAAAAGATTGGGGTCGAGGTGACCAACTTCAAAATTACCAAACTGTACTTTCCAGGTGAGATTGCGGCGGCCACACAAATCAATGGCGATAGTGACCAAGCTGCCGTCCATCGGGTAAGTAAAACAGCCAGCGCGATTTATCCCAGCCAATCCACCTAAAGCTTTAAAAATGGCCTCACCCAAAGTGATGCCAGTGTCTTCAATTAAGTGATGGGGATCAACTTCGATATCGCCAACGGCGCGCACCTTGAGGCCAAATCTGCCGTGCACAGCTAAGGCGTCTAGCATGTGCGACAAGAAGGGCAAAGATGTCTCAATATCAGGTGGGCTAGGTTGATCCAAATTGATTTCTATAGTGATGTCGGTCTCTTTGGTTTTCCTCGTGACAGAAGCAAATCTACTGATTTTCTGAGTCATTTGTTTCCTTTCAATTTGGTCCTTACCAATCTGTTCTTTTCCAATATGGTCTTTTCCAGAAGCTGTTGTCATAGTGAAAATACCTGTCTTAGCTCGTTTACTGATTCTAGAACTATCTGTGCACCTGCGGCACTAAGAGCGGCCGCTGGCAAAGTAGAAGTGATACCAATGCGCGTTAGGTTAGCATCCCGCGCTGCCCACATGTCGTCTACGGCGTTGCCAACATAGACTCCAGTTTCTAAATTGAAATCAATCATCAATTGCAAAAGATAGTCGGGAGACGGCTTCGGTGCTTTACCAGGAACGTCATGGAGGCAATAAACCCGCTTAAATAATGGGTCTAAGCGCTCGCCCCAAATTGGATCGTACTCTGGTCTTGTGCGACCAGTAACAATAAATAGCGGATGCCGCTCAGAAATAGCTTTAAGAAGCTGATCATCAAACAGAGCAAATTCGTTGCTTGGCGCTAGTTGCAAATATAACTCAGTCGCCTCTTGGACAATTTTAGAAAGAGGCTCGGCAAAACCACGACGGCGCAATAGCTCGGCAGTAGTTACCCAATCGTCATTGTATCCGCCCTCTTGTCGCAGGTTTGCAATCTCTTGATCAAACAGTGGTGCGCCCGAATATTTTTGCACCATTTGTTTAATGGTTTCATCGAAACTCTTGGAGGTATCGACAAGAGTGCCATCAAGATCAAAAATCACAGCATAGTTGGCGTCGCTGGCTTGCGGCACGATAAGCGCGGAGTTGCTGCTCCCGCTGTCATTGAAATTTATACTGCCTCTGCTGCTATCGCTACTCATTTGTCGTAACCTGCCACAATTTTCTCTACTTTATATTCAAGAATATCGCGGGCACCAAGAGCCACTAGTTTTGGAATCAAATCAGGCACTTCTCTAGTAGGCACGGCGATCTTGATAGCATAACCACCTCCGTTGTAAAGCTCTGAAATCGTAGGTGCGCGCATACACGGAAGGTTGCCTACCACACACTCAAAGTCTTCACGCGACACATTCATTTCAAGCATGACTTTTTGCTTAGCCAGAAGTGTGCTCTTCATCAGCATTGTCATCTCTTCGAGCATGCGGCGCTTGATGGGATCTTCAAGAGCTTTAGGGTTGCATATAAAGCGCGTGGTGGAACGCATAATTTCTTCCACAATTACCAAACGATTATGCTTAAGAGTAGTGCCAGTGGAAGTATTGTCTACAATGATATCGGCGTCTTCTGGAGGCAGGGCCTCGGTTGCACCAAAGGTCTGAAGAAAAATCGCGTCTAACTTATTCTTCTCAATAAATCGCTTAGCCAAATTGCGATACTCAGAAGCTACTATCAATTTTCTACCAAAATTCATTGTTCTAAAATCGCCACCAGCAAGCAAGTCTTCAGGCATGGCGGCAACAATTCGCACTGGGTCAAACTGCAAATCAAGCAGCTCAACAACTTCGGCGTCTTGCTCAATCGTCCAGTCGTAGCCAGAGAAGCCACAATCATGGCGACCAAGTGCAACCAGACTAGGAATATTTTGTGACTTAAGCAACTTAGTAATTACGTGTGGGTCTGAGCAAATCGGGCTATACGAGCGGCCATCAGTGAGAAAATTCATGCCAATCTGACTTAAAAGAGCCATAACCTTTTCTTGAATGCGACCCTTGGGTATAGTCAACCGCAAATCGGTCTTCTGGCTACCTTCGGTAGTTTCCAATTTGGCAGCGCTGGAAGTATGGGCAGTATTGGAAGTATTGGCAGAGCCAGTTGAATTCTCACCATCTTTAACAGTCTTGGTCATAATCTCATCCTCAAAAATTGCATAAAAAAAGAGCCCGCAGGGAGCGAGCTCTAAACAGTTTCGTGCGTAAACGCAAGGTGGCTGCTAGTCCGCTCCATCGAGAAACATATGATGATGGTGGTGGCGGCCGGTCATTTCTTACAGAAACCTGCTAAACGTTAACTGAGCTGAGGTTAACATCGCGTCAGGCGGATGGCAAGCACTTACTACGAATGTTTAAGGCCGTACAGTTGACTCTCTCCGTTATTTCGACTATATTGGAAACATGGAAATAAAAACAGCAGTAAGCGCTCTATCTGCCCTGGCCCATGAAACCAGGCTAGAAATATTCAGACTCTTGGTGCGCAAAGGTCAACAAGGAATGGCTGCCGGCGATCTAAGCAGCCAGTTCGCCATGCCTGCGGCTACTATGTCATTTCACCTAAAAGAACTCAGCACTGCCGGTTTAATTGTGCCAAGAAGAGAAAGTCGTTCAATTATATATTCAGCAAATTACGAGCGAATGCAGCAACTAATGAGCTTTATGCTGGAAAACTGCTGCGTTGAAGAAAAAGAAAATGATGCTGGTGATGGTAACGATGATGGTTGTTGTGATGGAGGAAAGTGTCAATGAAAAGATTTCACGTACATGTAGCCGTAGCAGACTTAGAACAATCCATTCAGTTCTATTCAACGTTCTTTGATGCAGCGCCGACTGTGTCAAAAGAAGACTATGCAAAATGGATGCTTGATGATCCCCGCATCAACTTCGCCATCTCAACTCGCGGCAGAGAGCCTGGACTTGACCATTTAGGCATACAAGTCGAAGATGCAGGCTCACTGAAAGAAATTTCAATGCGCTTAAAAAAAGCTCAGCAACCTATTCTTGAACAAGAACAAACCACTTGCTGTTACGCCAAGGCAGACAAAACCTGGGTGCATGATCCACAAGGAATTGCCTGGGAAAGCTTCCACACTACCGACATAGCTACAACTTATGGTGAAGATGCTGAACTGCCTCAAGTTTCTGCATCGCAAGTCTCAGCGTGTTGTGCACCAGAATCGGGTAAGACTTCAGTGCCCTCAGAGAATCAACCGATCAGTATTAGTCTCACCAAGAAGGAATGCAAAAACTCATGAGTTGGGACGTAATGGTATTGAACTTTGGTGGCAAGCCACCCGAAGACTTAGAAGAACTGCCAGAAGATCAGAATGCCGATCCGCTAGGCTCAGCGGAGGAAGTGCGCCATCTCATAACTCATGCACTGCCCAGCGTAGACTGGTCAGACCCGACTTGGGGCATCTATACTGGTGACGAATTTTCCTTTGAATTCAATACCGGCAAAGAAGATCCAATTGAGTCGTTGATGGTGCACGTAAGAGGCAACGGCCATCCAATTCCATCACTACTAAAATTTGCTAATCCTAACAAGTGGTCATTAATTGATTGCTCGACGAGCCAGTTAATTGATCCACACAATCCTTCTGATGAAGGCTGGCAGGGCTTTCAGGCTGTGCGAGACAAAGTGGCGAAGATTCATGGGGATGAAAGCGCTACCATCTAAGATGCGATATGAGAAGCTTTTTCCCAAAATCGCTTCAATCATAAATTACTCATACCACAACACCTAAGCATTTCTAAAAAGGGAAGATTTTTTCGAAAAAATCTTCCCTTTTAGAAATTTACCTTAATCAAGACCAGAATTCCGCCTATTACCACGCTTCAGCATAAACATCATCACACCGCTGCCAAACAAAATACTTGGGCACAGACCAACGACAAACCAAATTGCTTTGACAAAATAATAGCTGAAACCCGGGCCCCACTGACCAAAGTGAATGGGTAGCAACCAAGCCATGATTTGTTGACCGAGGGGCAGCTTCGCGGGGTCTTCAACTCGCAGCAAGTTAGCATCTGATTTATTGAAAAAGACAGTAACGCAACGAGGCACGACATAAGGCACTACAGAAGAGTCTTCGGGGCTGACCATGCGCACACCCAACTTATCGGTAATAGCAACTGCCACCATATTTGGTAGAGCACTTTTAGCGGTAGACAACATCGCGTCGTAAGAAGATGGCGATTCGTTTGTTTGCAATCCCTTTGCCTGCGGCCCCTTACGTTCAGTCCCCACACCCTTTCTGTCAGGCTCCACGGGCCCGCCAGTCAACCCAGCGACAATCGCCGCAACCTGTTCATGCCAAAGTTCACTACAAGCAGTCACAGCAAAAACAAGCAAAATACCAGCAGTGAAAAATCCGACCACGTTGTGAATATCAAAAGTTTTGCGATTAAACGAGCCGTTGAACTTGACTGACAGCTTTTGCTTGAATTGGCTCAATCCTTTCGACAAATTGAAGGCCTCGCCAACGCCAGCAAAAGACGGCCACCAGAGCCAGAAGCCCGAAAGCAGCAAGGCAAATATAGCAAGTACACCGTAGCGATTAATATCCTCGCCTAGGTCGTCAAGCAAAAGCTTGGCATGCAAGTTGTGCAAGGTGCGAAAGAACCAGCCGCCGCTAAGCTGCTCGGTCAAAACCTTGCCTGTATAAGGGTCAATCAACGCCTGCATTGATTGACCCTTTTTTTGCCCTGGCTCAGCCGCCCTATAACCCACAATCAAAACATCACTAGCAGCAACCGGCAATCCAAGCGAAGCAATCGAAATATCAGGATGATTATCTTTAAAAACCTGAGCCAGTTTATCCAGCGACAGCCGTGAGTTGTTTTCAGGAGGAACAACATAATATATAGACGGTTTAAAAAACCGATGCAACTCGCTCTTAAAGATAAGCGCGCTGCCCGTCAAGCCCAGCAGACTGAAGTAAAGACCAAGCACTAACCCAGTGCAGAGGTGAAGAAACACGACCACTTTGCGAGTGCGTCTTGCTGCCAAATGCAGATCTGGTCTTTTAGCTACGACGCTTGTCATTGTTATTCCTATATACGCAATACGCGATACGCGAGATAAGCAAACCTAGCAAAGCAGATTTAGTGCAACAGACACGAAACAAGCGAAATTGAGCCCAATTTACGTTGCGTAATGAAGCTCTCGTAACAACCTAGGCAAATCGGTAACTAAATCATCCTCAAGAATGAGAACCAAATTTCTCACCGTATATATTGCCTCAGCCGCTTAAGCCCATCGGTTGATGTAGCGCCTACACAACTGCTGCCATTATACCTTCAGTCTTCACGCTTAAAGCATTGCCAGTTGTGGCCGCACAAGATAGCGCCTGGCTGAAAGGTAACACACAAATGGATCCGCAATCACTCATTCCTCACTACCAGGCACTGCCGTTTCCTGCCCCACTATGGCTCCTGCAAACGCTCCTTATACTAGGCTTTTTTCTGCACGCCATTCCTATGAACTTTATGCTGGGAGGAACTTTCCTCGCAGCAATTTTTTTAGCGAAAGGCCTGAAAGACAAAAACTCATATGAATATAGAATTGGCCGCGGCCTGGCAAAAGGGTTGCCCATCTATACTTCAGTAGCAATTACCCAAGGCATTGTGCCTTTGCTTTTTGTGCAGCTGATTTACGGTCCAATGTTCTACACGTCATCGGTGCTAATTGCTGTTCCTTGGTTCGCCATCATCTTTATATTGCTCGTTGCTTACTTCCTTCTTTACTGGGTCGTTTACAAAGCTTCTCCAAGTGCATCTGAAGACAGCAGCAAATATCCCAAAGCAAAATTTGGGCCGCTAGTATTACTAATATCAGTGGCAATGATGGCAGTTATCGGCTTTATCTTTAGCAACAACATGACACTGATGTTGCATCCTGAAAAATGGATGGCACTCTATCAACATAGCGCCAACGGCCTCAACCTCAACACCGCCGATCCACAAGTGCCCCCTCGCTACTTACACATGCTCATCGGCGCTCTAGCTGTGGCTGGTCTACTGGTCGGTATGTACGGCCTCTACTGGAACAAGAAAGACAACGACTACAGCGCCTGGCTAATCAAGCGCGGTTCAGCCATCTACATTTTCTACACTCTATTGCAAATTCCTGTCGGGCTTTGGTTTATGTATAGCCTCGGGCACGACACCATGCACAAATTCATGGGTACCGATACTCTCGCCACCGGTGTATTCGGAGTCGCGATGGTGCTGATGCTGGCGTCACTAGCTGGAACCATATTTGCCGCCTTTAAAGGCTCGGCAGCGGCATTCACCAGCGGCATGACAGCCGGAATACTCTGCGTGCTCGCTATGATCGTCAACCGCCACCAGCTCAGGCATTTTATGGTCAGCCCTTACATTCAGCCAGAATCTGTACAAGTCTCTACCCAGTGGGATCTATTAATAATTTTCGTACTGTCGGCGGTGGCACTAATTGCTTATCTAATTTGGCTTGGTAAGACAATATATAAAGCGCACAATCCCGCAAATAATGCTCAGAGCACTGCCACACAAAGTGCCATGTAACACCCTTGGCAGAACAGACATCGACACTAGGCGAACAAAGTAAATCAGAAATTTAAAAAGGTCGCGAAATGGAAGAGCAGAAACCAGAAGAGAATAGTGAAAAGCACGAGCACGGCGGCTGCGGTGGCTCAGCAAAGGACAGTTCTTGCAGTCCCTCGCCCTGCGGTTCAAGTGGCGATGCCAAAAGCTCAGCCTGCGATGGCAATGGCGGCTGTCACGACGACAAATCCAACTCTGAAAAAATTAGTTCTGAAAAAGCCAGTTCCATTGGCAATTCTGAGCAACCAAGTAGCAACTGCGGCTCCACCGGCGGATGCGGCAATTCTGGCAATGACGATAGCGAAAAATGCAGCCGCAGTCAGTTTCTCAGAGCAGCAGTACCATGCGTCGGTGGTGTATGGGCTCTAATGGCAGCCTATCCAATTTATAGTTATCTCACCCCTAACGGTGGTGACGAGCCAGAAAGTAAAGTATCAAGCGTGACGGTAGGCGACATCAAAGACTTGCCACCTGGTTCAGGAAAGAACTTCAAGTTTGGCAGTATGCCAGCGTTGATAACCCACACCAAAGACGGTGAGTTTCACGCCTTTAGCGCAGTGTGCACACACCTTGGATGTACAGTGCAATTCAGACCAGAGAAAGATCTGATCTGGTGCGCCTGCCACGGCGGCTGCTACGACCCATCGAGCGGCAAGAACACAGCAGGTCCTCCACCCAAGCCACTGTTGGCACTTAAAGTAGAAGTTGTAAAAGACAAGATTATCGTTTCAAAAGCCTAGATTTACGGGGAACCTGTCGTGACAAGTGGTACTGAAAAAGCAAGTGGCAAAAAAAAGGACAGTCTCCTGCAATGGCTCGATGAGCGCCTGGGGCTTGAAGCTGCCTTTAAGTTCGCCCAGAAAAAACAAGTACCAATTCACAAAAATTCAGTCTGGTACTACGCTGGCGGCATTGCCTTAATGCTCATGGTGATTCAGTTTGCCAGCGGCATATTGCTGATGGTCTACTACGTGCCAGGCCTTGAGGCGGCCCACGCCAGCATTCTCAGAATCAACTCACAAGTTGACTTCGGCTGGTTCTTCCGCTCAATTCACAGCTGGGGTGCCAATCTTCTCATTGCAGTTTTAGCTGGTCACCTCTTCAGCGCTTACTTCATGAAGGCCTATCGCAAGCCCAGAGAATTCACTTGGTACTCTGGTCTAATACTTTTAGTGATCTGCCTTGGCTTTGGCTTCACCGGCTATCTCTTACCTTGGGATGACGTGTCATTCTTTGCCACTAAGATCGGCCTTGACATTGCTTCCAAAATGCCGGTGTTTGGCGAAGCCGCTGCATCAATGCTGAGGGGCGGTCATAACATTGGTCAAGGAACACTAAGCCGCTTCTTTATGATCCACGTAGCCGTGCTACCACTGCTTTGTCTAGGTTTAATGGCTTTGCACCTGCTCTTCGTGCAAATGCACGGCATGTCAGAACCTGGCTATTTCAAAAAGCTTGAAGCGGCAAAGCGCACGTACGAGAAATTCTTCCCGAATTTCTTCCTCAAAGATTTGCTAGTTTGGTTACTTGCCTTAAACGGACTGGCTGCGCTAGTCACCCTCTATCCTTGGGGTCTTGGACCAGAAGCTGACCCATTTGGAGCAGCGCCCATTGGCATCAAACCCGAATGGTACTTCCTGGCACCATTCCAATTCTTGAAACTGGTACCTCCTCATATTGGCCCCATCGAAGGTGAACTATTCGGCGCTTTGTTAATGGTGGTGGCCTGCTCAGGTATGGTCATAGTGCCCTTCTTTGACAAGGGTGAATCGGCTGGCAAAGCCAAAATCGCTACTTATTATGGCCTAGTCTTGTTACTCGGCATAATCGCATTTACAATCTGGGGAGCCCTGTCATGAATTATCCGGTCTGGATTGTGCCTTACTTAGGCGGTGGTTGGATTATCGGTATAATCGCCATCATCCACGTTTACCTATCACACTTTGCCGTTGGCGGTGGCGCCTTCTTAGCCATTACCGAAGGGCTTGCCTATAAAAGAAAAGACGACCGAATCTATGAATATCTAAAGAGCCACTCGCGTTTTTTCATGATATTGACTTCGGTATCAGGAGCAGTCACTGGTGTTGCTATATGGTGGGCGATTGCCCTAGTAAACCCAGACGGTACAGCCATTCTCATTCAAAACTTTACTCTAGCTTGGGCGCTTGAATATCTGTTCTTTGCCGCTGAGCTAGCTACCGTTTTTGTCTATTATTATTCTTGGGACAAAGTATCCAAAGAAATGCACTTGTTCTTAGCAAGACTCTATTGCTTCCTTTCAATTATGACTCTGGTGATTATCAACGGCATTCTCACCTTCATGCTTACGCCAGGGCTGTGGATCAAAACGCACTATTGGCTTGATGGTTTCCTCAACCCAACCTATTTCCCTTCGCTAATCATGCGCTTGCTGATCATGTTTGCCATCGCCGGTATGTACGCCATGGTGACATCGTCAAGACTAAAAGACGAAGATCTACGTACTTACATGGCCAAGTATTGCGCCAAGTGGCTACTGCCAATCTTTCTGCTCGGACCACTAGTGGCCTATTGGTACATTGCGAACGTGCCACAAGCGACCATGTCGACAATCTTTACTGGTATCCAATCGTCTGGTGTGGGCAACTTCTCTATTCTCGCCAGAACACTCTATCTAAGCTTGATTCTCTCCGGCACCATTGTGCTCTTCGCCTACTTCGGACCCTATCTCAATCCTAAGGGCTTCACCTTCCGCATTGCCATACTCTTCTTAGCATGTGGCCTGGGCGCCACGGGCTCAACAGAATATATGCGTGAGCTTTTGCGCAAACCTTATGTCGTCTACAACTATGTCTATTCCAACGGCATCCGCAAAGAAGATGTACCGCGCCTGAGCCAAGAGGGCTTCCTCACCGCTGGTGTCTGGTCAAAAGCTTGCACCGCTCAAGGGGAAAATAATGAGCAGCGTGGCGAAGTAATGTTCCGCTATCAGTGCATGAGCTGTCACACACCAACAGGCTATCGCAGCATGAAAAAGCTTTTGGGCGAACGGGATGAAGACGCCATCTACGGCTTCTTGACCATGCTGAGAGAGACCAACCCTGAAAAGAACCAGTATCTAGGAATCATGCCACCACTGACAGGAAAAGATGATGAGCTGAAAGACCTAGCCAAATATCTCTCAACTATCAATAAAGCAAACGTCAATTTAACTTTCAAACCAAACTGAAAAATTGCGGGAACCAATGTAGTCAATTTACATCTTAGACAGAGTTGTTCTGCCTAAGGGGAAACATGAAAATGTTGATCATGCAGTTTTGATGAGCATAGATAAATTCACTGGCTGCTTGCTAGCGTGTTCGATCATGTTAGCAGCCACTATCGCGCCGGTTCAGGGACGTGAGCTAGCACTTACGAGTGATGCTACATCAAGCCACACAAGTACATCTGCAACCGCAGATACTGCTAAACCGGACGAAACTCCAAGCTTAGTCACTGTGCCCACTGTCGATCAAGCTCGAGTAGTGCAGAGCCCGCCAAAGTTGGCTCTTGTATTGGCCGGTGGTGGAGCAAGAGGGCTGGCTCATATCGGCGTGCTCAAAGTGCTAGAGCGCGAGAAAATCCACGTAGATTTTATCTCTGGCACCAGCGTTGGAGCGCTAATCGGCAGTCTGTCAGCTGCCCGACTCAGCGCGCATGATATAGAAGCAATCGCGCTGGACGGCAAACTTGGCAAAGCCTTCTTTCCTCGCGCAGCAGTGATACAAGAGATTATCTACTTGCCAAGCTATGTCTGCATGCGCGTTCTGCAACTAAAACCGGCTCTCGGCCTGTATAGTGGCAAGTCAATTGCAAAATTTGTAAAAAAGAACATCCCGGCCAAGTACAAAAATATCGAGCAGCTACCTACACCTTTTGTGGCAATTTCAGTTGACTTGAGTACAGGAGCCAAATTTGTGCACTCTAAGGGCAATATCGCAAAAGCAGTGCAAGCGAGCTGTTCAGTGCCGTTCCTGTACAGACCGGTGAAAGAGGGCAACAGGTACATGGTGGATGGTGGCATCAGCTCAAACCTGCCCACAGCCCCAGCCGAAGCCACCGGAGCGATAGTATTGGCAGTGAGACTACACGGTTATACCGAAAAGGAGAACCGCAACTCATTTGATACCACGCTTGAATTTGCTGATCGAGTGACTAGTATTTTGATGGCCTCAGTTGAGGAAAAATCACTTACGAGTGCAGATGTAATTATTGAACCGAAGGTTGAGCAGTTTGATTTGGGCGCATTCAAGCGAGAAGAAATGATAGAGGCCATAGCCGCTGGAGAGACTGCCGCCCTTGCAGCACTGCCTGATATTAGGCGAGTATTAAATAACAAAATGAGCGCTCAGCCCCGCTTAGAGCATTAGGATTAATTTTCTGCTGCAATTTGGGGATTTTCAGTCATAATAATGACTTCTTGACATCAGCTCATCCCCCGGAGCATTACTATGGCAGACAAACTCGAAGCTACTGCGAAAGCAGCAGATGGCGCTGGCCTAGATAATCTAGATAAGGGAGACAAGGGAGATCGAAACCCAACTCTCAACTTAGTAGATATCAAATCAGACAACCCTAATAAAACGCCTGATGCTCCGACGGGCAAAGCCCAAGCAGACAGCGCCACGAAAAGTTTACCCTCTGTCGAGCTTGTCGATTCTCACCCGGTAAACGATTCGCCGAATAAAGCGTGGAATCGCAATTCATTTAGCGAAAAAGACACTCCTCGCTATGAAGGCACCGGTAACTGGGCTAAGCTAGAAGGCTACACACTGCCCAACGACAAACCAGATTCGCCCAAAGAGCAAAATCGCAAGTCATTCGATGTCAAAGAAAAACCGAGATATGAAGGCACCGGCAACTGGTGAGATCTTAGTCAGCCTATTGCTAATCTTCTATTTGTGTACTGGTCCAGCTAGGGCCGATGACCCAGGCTGGCGCATTACTCAAAGCGGACAGATATACGGCAGGAGTCAATTCGCCATAACAGCTAAGGGCTTTCGCACTGACTGTCTTGATGCCGGATACACATTAGTGTCAGCAGCACCTTCGTGGAAAATTTTTCTTTTCAACGAAAAATCAAAGTCATATTTCCCCTTCAATGCCGAGGCCACCACAAATGTCTCCAGCGGTCGCACTTCGTTGTTGCGCACCGCCCTAATGCGAAACGCTGAAGAGTGCTATTGGCGAAAAGCCTACAAAACCAAATTTAAGGGCCATGACATTACGGTCTGGCGCACAGCACCCAAAAACCCCAAAGTATCAAAAAACTTTAAGGTAATGGAACTATGGACTGCTGATGAAATTCCGCTTGCGCGAGAAATAGCGGCTTTTGACCACAAGGTAAACGGCCTGCCTAAGGAAATGGCAAATTTGCCCCTGAGATGCTTCGCAGCGGCAAGCAAAAGCGCTAGAAGTGCCTTCATTGAAACCACTAGTATTGAGCCAGGGGCATTCCCAGCAGCAAAATTTAGGGTGCCGCAAGGCTATAAATTGGCGCGCAATGAAATAGATGTGGTTATGAACACAGATGATTTGAGCAACATCTTGGAAGGAATTGGCGGGGACAAGTAAACAAGCAGAGGGCCTCTGCCAAGAATATTAAGGTCGACGCAAATACTCACGAGTATTTCACGTCTTTGCCAGTAATTTAACAATGTTACCGAGCGCCACTTACTATTTTGGACCAGCGCGTTAACTGTCTCATTTGCCTCTCTGGAGGGACTGTTAATGTCAATGCTTTCACTTACTAAAGGTAGCCGCCGCGCTGTTCTTACTCTGTGTGCCTGCATTATGTCATCAGGCGCCGCTCTAGCCCAGGTCGCCAACGACTTCGACATGAGCACCGTGGCACCGGCTCAAGGGGATAACACCGGCACACCGCACCCGCAATCAGACTTCCAACCAAATTATGTTCCTAGCCCTTCTAGATTCACTACCAATCAACGGCTTGCCAGCTTGGCTGAGACTTCAAGAACAATCTTGAGCCAACGCAGCCAGAGACTGCCCAGAACCACCTTAGATAGCTTCGTTTATCAAGCTGGTGGCCAAGCTGAGCAAATCTATGGCGATGAAGGCTGTATCGGCTTGCCGCCAATCAACGGCCTAAGCGCAGCCAATGTCATCAATACTGGTATTACGGGCCAACGCGCTGCCGGTCTGACCACCAATCACCGCAGCGACCTACCTAGCGTAATGCTGACCTACTACTAAAGTCTCTGGGACAAGAGAAAAACAAATTCGCCTGAAGGTTTGCTCAGACCTTGAGGCGAAATTTGTTACTGGCCATCTTCTTGGCTCTTATCGCGCCACTCTAACAACTGCCCGGCTATGCTGACAGCAATTTCCTGGGGATCATTGTTTCCAATCGGCAGGCCAATCGGGCAAAGGAAGGCACTACAATACTTTTCGTCTAGACCAGCAACCTTGACATCCTGCTTCAGCCGCTCAGCCTTTGCCCGACTACCAATCACACCCAAATAAGGAAAAGCTGCTAAACCAGCCTGATAGCCTCTAAAAATCTCCATCAGCACAGGAGAATCAGTGCTATGGCCTTTCGATAGAAGCAACACAAATGAATCGCGGCTGACTTTCTCAAGGCCATCCTTATAGTCTTTGACTAACAACTTCTTCACCTTACCGCTGTTTGGTAGGCTATCGAGCCAATCAGGACGGGTATCAATACAAGTAATATGACAATCGAGCCGGTGTAAAATTTCTACCAGAGCTAAAGCACAATGGCCAGCACCAAATATGGCGATCTTCCAAGTGCCAAGATTGTGCACTTCGAAAAACATTTTGACGGAACCGCCACAGGTCATGCCGATATCTTTTTCTAAGTTCCAGCTGACAAAGCGAGTTCTAGGCGCCTTGTGATCGCCCTCACTTAATTCACTCAAAAGTTTTGACGCTTCTTCGATAGCACGATTTTCAACTTTGCCGCCGCCAACTGTACCGAAATTGCGCCCAGCCCTAGTCACTATCATACGAGCGCCGACTTCTTGCGGCACACTACCAATGGTATCAACCACCGCAGCGACTACAAAGGGTTCGCCGCAGCCCATAAGCTCAGCCACACGGTGGTAGAAAGTTACTAAAGACAAGTCTCAGCCCCAGATTTTTCACCAGACTTTGCTTGTGACTTTGAACCATTCTTACCATTGCCGCCACCATTGTTGCCGTTGGGGCTGGCCAAGTAACCTTTTGCAAATGATGGCGCTTTGGCCAAGACAGGTGAATCAGCGCCGAACCAGGGTTTAAATGGAAGATTTTGCCCCTCTAGCTTGTACTGTGTTAGTCGAGAAAGTATCTCTTCATTAGTGGCTGGGGTGGTCAAGGTCGGTATCTGATCACCGCAGACATATGAAAGAGCATTCTTAACAGCCATAAAGACCGAATTAGCAAGCAACAAAGGCGGTTCACCAACGGCCTTTGAGCCACGCACGTTGACCGTGCAGTCGTTATCAATGACATCAACATTGAAGACAGGCGGAGTGTCGTAGATATTAGGAATTTTGTAAGTAGTGGGTGAATAAGAAAGCAGAGCACCATTCGACGAATAGCGCAGATCTTCATTGGTGAGCCAACCCATACCTTGAATAAAGGCCCCGGTAATCTGACCACGATTAAGACCAGGGTTAATCGATTTGCCAATATCCATCAAGATATCGACACGCTCAACCTTCATATCACCGGTGAAGCGATCGATCAAAACTTCAGAACAGGAGCAGCCGTTGGTGTAATAAAGAAATGGCGAACCTTGCCCGACATTCCAATCGAAACCAATACCCGGTGTAATGTAGTGCCCGCGCTCACCGAGACTAACTCTTGAGCGGTAGGCGAGATTGACCAATTGAGAGAATGTAATTTTGAGCTGGGGGCGGCGCTCGTCAAACACATAACCATCTCTATAGACAATTAGGTGGCCATAGGCGCCTATGCCAACCTCACGAGAAGCAAAATGTTGAGCCGCTACTTCGTTTAGACGCTCTTTCAATTTGCGACAGGCAATCACTGCAGCTGAGCCATTCAAATCTGTTGCCGAAGAAGCAGCAGTGGCAGAGGTATTGTTGTTCTTCTCAGTCGAAGTAACCATAACAATGACATGCTCAGGAGCAATAGAAAAC
This sequence comes from bacterium Ga0077546, assembly GCA_001464165.1. The sequence goes on along the minus strand of LNEX01000438.1, from coordinate 710 downwards.
TCGTCAGCCACTAACATTTTGATATTAGTATTGACGCCCTGTCCCATTTCAGTAGCACCAGTCGAAACTTGAATTGTGCCATCTAAATAGATGTTGACCAGAGCATTGGCCTGATTGAGAAACTGATTAGTGAAGGAGATGCCGAACTTTACAGCCGTAAACGACAAGCCTTTGAGGTGGGTCTTCGACTTAGCGTTGAACTCTTTCACCGCCGCCAGCCTCTCTTTGTACTGGCATGACTGATGCAACTCGTCAAAAATCTGGGGCAAAGTATTGTTATTGATTAGCTGACCATAGGGCGTAACATTGCGTTCGTCTATGCCATAACAATTCTTGCGACGCACTTCGTAGGCGTCCATCTTTAAATAGGCAGCAATTTCTTCGATGATATTTTCAATGGTGATCACACCCTGGGGACCACCAAAGCCACGGAAGGCGGTATTAGGAGGGAAATTAGTCTTGGCAATTTTTCCTACAGCCTTAACTACTGGCAGGAAGTAAGCATTATCAATGTGAGTAAGCGATCGACCAAGCACCGCGGTAGAGAGATCGTTGTAAGCACCGCCATCTGCGCACAAATTAGCTTCTAATGCGGTAATGATGCCATCAGAAGTAAAAGCGACTTTGTAGTCGTTCTGATAGGGATGACGTTTGCCCGTGTACTTCATGTCGTCGTCTTTGGTGTAAATCATTCGAGCAGGACGCTTGGT
>LNEX01000437.1 GCA_001464165.1 bacterium Ga0077546 | reverse complement strand
CTTGAGAACAGTTTTGTTTCTGTCATCTTGACGGCCTTCTGGCGTGAAGATCATGTGGCAAACTGAGCCAATGTCAATAACTGGCTTGCCTACTTGCGGGGTGAGCTTGGCTCCCATTTGGGCAAGCAAAGCGATTACTGGCTCTTCGAGGGCAGAACCTTCAACTGTCAAGCTGCGTCTGCTGCCGCCTTGTGCGTAATTAGAACCGACTTGATAGAGAGCTTTTACTTGACTTGCCCCGAGTCTAGTAATCGGGCGACAAGCCAAATAATTGAAATCTTTTCCGTCGAGAATAGCTTTGGTTGCTTTCTCTTGCATAAGGGCATCAAGAACTCTAAATTCATAAGCTGATGCTGTGACGTTGACCACCATACATTGGCCTTCGTCTTTGCTGATTACAACGCAAAGGTCTTTTACTCTGAAAGTTTCGCCTTGTTCTTCTGCCTTCTTAGAAAATGTTGATAGGCCAGCTGGCGCTGCTACTTGTTCGAGACAAAATATTAGATAACCCGGTTCATATAGCATGCTCTCTTGAGCTGCCCAATCAGTTGGTGAGCTCGGCTTATTTTTATCAAAAACCCGCAGGTAGGCTTTGACGTCTGGTATTCGCAAGTGGTGTTGGCGGAGCATTGAGTTCATGGCGTTATCTTGTGACGAGTCCTGACTGGAAGGGTGTTAGTCTATTTATACTGATTAAGTCTATAGTTATTCGGGAGCGCCTGCTGCATGCGCAATTTCTTTTAGTGCCGCAGCTTTTTGATCATTTATTAGTTTTACCAACTTAGTTGTCGATTCTTCTATTTCGTTTTTAGCACTTTGGCTGTCGGCTACAATTTTTGACAGTGAGCGCTCGTAGGCTCCTTTCATTTCACCGTCAACTTCGGCGCCAACATTTGTAAGCGATGCCACGGCGTCTTTCATTAGTTCTCCGAGTTTTGTCTCGAAGCCGTTGCGAATAGCAATTAGCTCTGAGCGAATCTCATTAATTACTCGTGACTTTGCTTCTTCTAGTTGAGCTCTGACTAGTTCGGTCTCGCTCACCTTGCCATTCATGCGAGAGACAAAGGCCTGCATATCCATTTGTACGCGTTCCTTAACGTCGTCGCATTTCTTCTTGAGATTTTCATTGCTTGTCTGAGATGCTTGAGTTAAAAGAGTGGTGGCGGCACTGGTATCATCACCTAGGCGATTTGAGGCCTCAAGTGAAAGGTCTTCTATTTGTTCGCAGACTCCTTCAAACTTCGCTTTCAAGGCGCTAACATTTGAGTCGCTGGCGGCGCTAAATACATTGTTTACATCTTGTTCGATAGCCCGCAAGATGTCGTCGATTTTGAGATGGAGGGCCTCCGAATCACCTTCTAGGCCACTTTCTGACGCTTTTGAGTGCGATTCTAGATTGTTGAATTCAGCTTGAAAATCGGCATTAAAACGCTGCATCAAAGTCGAAAAATGGCTTTCGATACTGTTTGCTTTTTGCATATAATTGCGAAATAGAGCGCTGTTTGACTGCTTCTCGCTGCCGCGCGATTCCCACAAACTGTGATCTAATTTTTGTTGTAGAGAATTTGAAAAGAAGCTGGATTGTGATCTTAAGCGCTGGCCGCTTAGGTAATGCTGCGTTTCTAGCTCCACTGCGGCACCTTCGACAACACTAGAATAGTGGTCGGCTGCCCGCATAAAGTTATCGTCTAAAGTGCTCTCGTGGCTAATTTTTAGGTCGGCTATCGCTCTGCGCAAGTCATCATTGAAGAGAGCCAAGCGCTCGGTTAGCTGTTGCAGATGAGTTTCTGTGTTAAGGCGCTCTCTTTCGGCAGCATTGCGCAGGCGTTCAACTGCCTCCTTTGCTTGCCTTTTGATTTCTTCTTCCACCGCAGCAGCCTTGGCTGCTACTTCCATTTTTGATTGCTGTTCTGATTCCTGGCGCTCGTTTACGTGCGCTGATGCTTTGTTTGCCAGCTTCGCTGTGGATGCTTCTTCTAACTCATTCAGTCGTGCTGAACCAGAGTCGTAAATGTCTTGAAGCTTCTTACCTGCAAAAGTCATTAAGGTCTTCCTCGATACGCTAATCGTTTTCTAGTGACAGCATGGCACTTTTGTATGCCATCACTGCTAGTGCTGCAGCACGCCCTGATTCTTCAATTATCGGAGTTTTTAGATTCAATTCTGAAAGTTCATTGTGGAAGTTTCTTGTTATTCTCTCAAGGTCTGAACGCATTATGCGCACTTGCTTTTCTAGTGATTCTACTGATGAGAGTCTGATACTTTCAATGCGCTCGTTACTTCCTGCTGATGAACGAGCAAACTCAGCTTCAGTTTGTTCTACTTGACGGCGGAAAGTCTTAATTACTTCCGCACCATGGGCACGCAGCCTACTGTTGAGCTTTTCGATCACTTCTGGGTTAGCTGATAAGCGATTGCCCGATACCATTAGATTGATTTTTGATTCTTGAGCCAGAGCGGCTTCGAACTTAATAAATAGCCTATCGATTTCGTCTGAGAGCTTGCCTTCAACACGTCTAAGTGAGTTGTGCACAAGCTTTTGGTTGACTGCCATTCTTGACTTTGCAGAAAAAGCTATTCTATTAATATCGTCTTGAGCTGCGACTAGCTTCTTTTCTACTTCGTTGCTGTAATCTTTTATAAAGCGTGACTGTGATTCAAAACTACCTTGTTTGAAGCGGTCTTTCATAGCCAGCAATTGGGTTTGCCAGTGACTGATATGTTCATCTAAGACCTGACTGTTGGTCTGTCTTGTTTCATCTATTGTCTTTATGCCGCGTACGGTCAGTGTTCGAATATCTTTGCTGGCAGCTTCAACAATTTCGCCCAGTTGCTTTTGCACGCCATCAATTTTTTCATCAAATTGACTGCTATACATAGCTAGATGGCCGTCGACTTCGGCTTTCGATGACTCAATAACCGATTGGGCTGAATCGTCGATAGTTTTAGCTCTATCAGACATTCCGTTTTCATAGCTCTGGCTCACTGTCTCAACTCGCTCTTTACCTGAGCTTGAAAGTTCGGTGACACGGGCAATGCGTTCGTGACTGATCTCGTAAAGGTTGGCATTTGGGGAATCAATAATTCCGGCCAAATCCTGCAACTGCTCTTCCATAATTTCGGTAAGAATGTCAGTCGCTTCTATAACTTTGTCGGCAAACCTTCTGCGTATAGCGGCTGCTCCCTGCATCAGGCGATCAACTTCAGCTGTTTCTAGGGCGCTTATGGTATCCAGAGTTTCGTCGCGCTTAGCTTCTAGGTCGTTGCCATGAGAATCGACAAGGTGTTCACTTTGTTGTATCACCTTGTCAAGCTGAAGAGCTAAGCTGCTGTCTATGCCTTCGCTAAAGGCCTGCAGTTGGTCTAGGCACACAGTGACAGTGCGCTCTAGCTCGGCGCTAGCCTTTTCTAGGGCTTCAATCATCAAATTGGCAGCTGATCCAAAACTTTCAGACCGATTTGCTTGAGAACTCTCCTCAGCCATCTATTCCCCTACTTCCTGTTTTCAGTACTACTTAGTATCAGTCTAGCCAATTATGCCCCCTTTTTCAGGGCACTAAGCAACACTCTGATTTAAGTTGAGCTGATTTGTTTTTCGCTGTCCTTTTTTGCCTGGCGATCCAGTCTAGACAAGGCCGTCATGGCTGCTTCATTAAGTGTTTCAGAAAGTGTCGGATGAGGGTGAATGGCGACAGCCAAGTCTTCAAGTACTGCACCCATTTCGATTGCTACCACAGCTTCTGAGATCAAATCGCCAGCTCTTGGTCCGACAATACCAACACCTAAGACCAGGCTGGTATTAGGGTCAAACAATACTTTTGTAGTTCCGTTAGTATCGGCAATGGTCATGGCCCGACCAGAAGCAGACCAAGGGAATTTTGCGCTGGAGTAGCTGATATTTTTAGCTTTCGCCTCAGTCTCGGTCAGGCCGCACCAAGCTACTTCAGGCTCAGTGAAGACAACGGCTGGAACGCATCGATTATCGAAGGCTGAAGGCTTGCCTGCTAAGACCTCGGCCGCCACATAGGCTTGTCTAATTGCCCGGTGGGCAAGCATTGGCTGACCCGAAATGTCACCAATTGAGAAGATGCGCTTGTCTTTGGTGCGGCAGGTTTCGTCTGATAATACAAAGCCAAATTGATCTATTTCAACTTGGGTTGCTTCTAAACCAATGCCATCAGAGTTTGGTCTTCGGCCAACTGAAATCAATACTTTATCAGCCGTTAGTTTTTCAGGAACGTCTTTACCAGTCACTTCTACTTCGACACCACTTTTGGTGACTGCAATATTGTTTACTTTTGTATTCAGATGGATAGCTTTGAACGTCTCGCCGAGTTTATTGGCCAGTGGTCTAACCAAATCACGGTCTGCGCCGGGCAAAAGACCTTCGGTCATTTCTACCACCGTTACTTCACTGCCGAGAGCGGCATAAACAGAGCCAAGTTCTAGGCCAATGTAACCGCCACCAATGACAATTAGTTTCTTTGGGATATCGGCTAGATTCAGCGCCGTAGTGCTGTCTAGTACTTTGTCGCTGTCAATATCATCTTCGTTCTTAAAGAGCTTGGGTAATTTGACCGGTCTAGAGCCCGTAGCCAAAATGCAGTGCTTGAATTTGATGCGCATGGCACTTTCGCCGGGGCAGTCTACTCGTACACTGCGCGAATCTTGAAATGTAGCCTTGCCATGCAAAATCTCCACACCAGCGCTCTTGCACATGCCAACAATGCCTTGAGAAAGCTTGTCGATAACTCCTGTTTTCCATGTACGGAGTGTATCGACGTCTATTTGGGGGGCGCCGAAACTAATACCGATTTTGGCAGCGCTTTTTGAAGAATCAATAACTTCAGCGGCATGCAGTAAGGCTTTAGAAGGAATGCAGCCCATGTGCAAGCAAACGCCGCCGGGTTTCGGTGCCGCGTCGATCAGTAGAGTTTTGATACCAAGTTCTGCTGCTCTAAGTGCTGCGGTGTAGCCACCAGGACCACCGCCAATAACCGCCAGCTCAACTTCCTGAACCATCTCTCCTACGACCATATTGCCTCCTAGGCTTCTAAAACAAATTTGAAGGGGTCTTCTAATAATTTAACTACGTGCTGTACAAAGTAGGCTGCTTCAGCACCATCGGCCAAGCGATGGTCAAATGACATTGCTAGGGGCAATATTGTTCCTATTGCGATCTCGCCGTCTTTGACAATTGGTTTTTGGCTGGCTCTAGCCATTCCTAATATGGCAGCTTCAGGGAAGTTGACCATAGGCGACATGCTGGTGCCACCGATGGCGCCAATGTTGGTCAGGGTGAATGTGCCACCTTGTAGTCGATCTAGTTCAATTTTTCCAGATCTTGTTTTTGCTGCAATGTCAGCTAGTTCTGCGGCAATATCATAGAAGCTTTTTTGATCAACATTTTTGATTACGGGAACAATTAGACCACGGTCAGTAGCCACTGCTACCCCAATGTTGTAGTAACGTTTAATTACTATTTCGCCAGTGTTTTCATCCAGGCTCGAATTGAATTGAGGATAGAGCTTAAGGGCGCTAGCCAGAGCCTTGATAGTGAATACAGTTAGAGTTGGACGCACTTTATTGTCGCCCGAGCGAGCAGCAAATTCTTTCTCGTATTTAGTCACCAAGCTAGAAAGTTCAGTAACGTTAGCTTCGTCGAAGTGGGTGACGTGCGGGATATGAGTCCAGGCTTGGGTCATATTCATGGCAATTTTGCGGCGAATAGACTTAAGCGGCAAACGCTCGACGTCGCCGAATTTAGCAAAATCAGGATATTCGACTGGCCCTGCATTCATACCGCCCATCCCTGTTAGGGGAGAAGCATCGGCACTGGAGCCGCCGTATTTATCTTTCATGGATGGGGCCGCAGTGGCTGGTTTAGTAGCGGTAGCACTACTGCTAGTGCTAGCTTTTTCATCAGTCGTGTTAATTCTTGATTCAAGTGAGCCAGCGGCGTAGGCCATGACGTCTTCTTTTAAGACTCTTCCTGCTGGTCCAGAGGCGTTCACTTGATGCAGATCAACACCTAACTCACGAGCTAACCTGCGGGTCGCTGGTGTAGCCGGAACTGGTCCGGTCAAGACCTTTGTCGCTGCTTGAGCAGCAGGGTGAGCCGGTGCTAGAGCTGATGCCCCGTTGTTGCCAGCGGCTACTGCTTGCTTCACTGGAGCCACTGCTGGAGCGGCAGCCAGCAATGTCATAACCAATCATGACGCAGCCGACCTTTACAGTCTGACCTTGAGCCACGTGAATTCTTGCCACTGCACCGGCATGAGGTGATGGAATTTCCACCACGGCCTTATCGGTTTCAACCTCAAAGATGATCTGGTCTTCCTTGACCATTTCGCCTTCTTTGACTTTGACTGCGATTATTTCTGCTTCGTGAATGCCTTCGCCAAGGTCAGGCAATTTAAATTCAACCGTCATAGTTCACCTTTAAAAAGAGAGTGTTTCGCGACTTGCAGCCAGTACTCTTTCTGGATCGGGCAAGAAGAAGCGTTCTTTTGAGAAGTAAGGAATTGGCACATCGAAGCCGGTTACTCGTTTGATTGGTGCTTCTAAATAAAGTAGAGCGGCTTCGTTAATGCGAGCCACAACTTCAGCGCCAAGACCACAAGTTCTAGGGCCTTCATGCACCACCACAGCGCGACCGGTTTTCTTTACCGATTCGATAATGAGGGTGGCATCCATTGGCGAAATTGTCAGCAAGTCAATTACTTCAGCTTGTACGCCATCTTCTTCTTCTAATAGTTCAGCGGCTTCAAGAGTTGGGCGCAGGCTGGCACCGTATGAAATTAGAGTGATGTCTTTGCCTTTGCGGACAACTTGAGCTTGACCAATAGGAAGTGTTTCCATGGCTTCTGGTACATCTTCTTTGAACAATCTATAGATTGCTTTGGGCTCATAGTAGATCACTGGGTCTGGATCTTGAATGGCACTATGAAGCAGGGCGCGTGCATTTCTAGGGCCTGAAGGAATTACTACTTTCAAACCAGGAGTATGAGCATAGATTGCTTCGCGACTTTCTGAGTGGTGCTCAAGTGCGCGGATGCCACCACCATAAGGGGCGCGCATCACTACTGGTACCGTGACGCGGCCTCTGGTGCGGTTGCGGAAGCGGGAGGCATGACACTCAAGTTGGTGGAAAGCGTAGTAGTCGAAACCAGAAAATTGCATTTCGCAAACAGGTCGAAGGCCGTAGATGGCCATACCGATTGCTGTACCCATGATGCCAGATTCAGCTAGTGGAGTATCGAGCACGCGTTTATCGCCAAATTTGTTGTACAAACCTTCGGTGATGCGAAAAACGCCTTCATCGGGCCCAACGTCTTCGCCCATGACGATTACTTTGTCATCTCTTTCCATTGCTTCGAAAAGGGCTAGGTTAATCGCCTTTGCCATATTCATTTGCGCCATTGGTCATTCTCCTGAAAATTGTAAGCAAAATAAGCAAATCAGCATCTCAAATAGATTGCTTTAGTGAGCGCTTGCTTTTTGCGGACTGACACCAGAATTGGTGGAATTTTTTACTTGCTCTAAATGCTTCTTCAGCTCTTCTCTTTGCTCGTTCAAGTAAGGCGGAATATCGCTGTAGAGATAGTCGAACATGCTGAGCGGGTTGGCTAGCTCTTCGCTTTGGGCCATCTCTTCAACTTTGACGATAGAGGCTTTGATCATGGTGTCGAGCTCTTGCTCTAATTCTTCTAGTTGCTTTTCAGTGTAGACACCTTTGGCGACTAGATATTTTTTGAAGCGGGCCAGTGGTTCACGTTTAGTCCAAAGAGCACATTCTTCATCACTGCGATAGCGTTTTGGATCATCAGCTGTAGTGTGCGGTGTGAAGCGATATGTAAGACCTTCAATCAAGGTTGGGCCTTCGCCGCGCTTGGCTCTGGCAACTGCTTCTTGGGTAGCAACATATACGGCCAGTACATCGTTGCCGTCTACTCTTATGCCAGGCATGCCGTAAGCAATTGCTCTTTGGGCAATTGTTTCATTGCGCATTTGCTTGGCAATTGGCACTGAGATGGCATATTGATTATTGAGGCAGACGAATACAACAGGTGCCTGATAGACCGAAGCAAAGTTCATGGCTTCGTGGGTATCGCCTTCAGATGAGGCACCGTCGCCAAAGTAGGTCATGACTATGCTGTTGTCATTGCGCAACTTCATCGCCATTCCCAGGCCAGCTGCGTGCAGCAATTGGCTGGCGATGGGTACGCACACAGGCAAATCGTTGACGCCTTCTGGAGGCATAGCGCCTTCTTCAAACCCGTTCCAGTAAAGCAAGGTTGTTTCAATCGACCAGCCGCGATAGAGCAGACCAGCTAGCTCTCGGTATGCCGGAACATGCCAATCGCTTTTGCCCAGGTGAATAGCTGAACCCATCGAAATTGCTTCGTGACCAGAAGACTGCGGGAATGTCCCCATTCTTCCTTGTCTTTGCATCAAGAGCATACGTTCGTCGGTACGCCGAGCAAGCAACATGTACTTGTACATGGTCTTCAATGTTTCAGGAGCAATTTTGGGCTCGAGAGCTTTATCGAGTTTGGCATCTTCATCCAGAATGGAGAGATACTCAATATTTGGAAGCTCGATTTTTGTTCTTGGCATAGAATCCACTCTATTGTGTAAAGTTGTTGAAACTGGGAAATCAGCTGTGCGCTCGTCTTATATAGTGTCAACTGGCATAGCGATTGGCTCTGCGCGTTAACTTCTTCTACTTGACGATCCGTTACAGACCAGGCAAAGTATGTCATATATAGACCGCAGGGGTCTATAAAGGTTTGTGGAAAATTCGCTTAATGGCGCAGTCTTACAGAAAAATTCGTTGAAGCAAATATGAATCATAAAGTCTTTGTTGAGAAAGAAGAATCGCTACCCAAGCCGCCCTGGCTCAAGGTTCGCCTACCCACAGGAGAGCCTTACTGGCGCGTCAAGGAGCTGCTTGACCAGCATGATTTGCATACAGTTTGCGAGTCGGCCGCTTGCCCAAATCGTGGCGAGTGCTGGGCTCGTGGCACTGCTACCTTTATGATTTTGGGTAATGTTTGTACGCGAAGCTGTGGATTTTGTAATGTCATTACTGGCAAGCCAACAGAATTAGATTTAGAAGAACCAGCTCGTGTAGCCGAAGCCGTACGCAAGCTTTCTCTCAAATATGCCGTTATTACCTCAGTTAATCGCGATGAATTGAAAGACGGTGGTGCTGCCGTTTGGGCCGAGACCATTCGGTCCGTGCGTGCCCTCAACCCTGGCACGGCGATTGAAGTTCTCATTCCTGACTTCTGCTCTAATTGGCAAGCGCTAGAGGTCGTGCTCGATGCTCGTCCTGATGTGCTCAATCACAATATTGAAACTGTCCCTCGTCTTTATCTAGAAGTGCGACCCCAGGGCCGCTACGATCGCTCTCTTGAAGTCTTGGCCCGCTCTAAAAAAGCTGGTTTGACAACCAAAAGTGGCTTGATGATGGGTTTAGGTGAGCGCGACGAAGAAGTCTTAGAAGTGATGAAAGACTGGCGCAAAGCTGGTGTCGATTTGATTACTTTGGGCCAATACATGCAACCCACAGAAAATCATCTTGCAGTCAAGCGCTACGTTGAGCCTGAGACCTTTGCTTTCTTGCAAGAGCAAGGCATGGCCATGGGCTTCACTAACGTTTTTGCTGGTCCCTTGGTGCGCAGTTCCTACCACGCAGACGAGCAGGCCAGCATGGCCTTGGTCTAATGGTCTTGGTCTAAGACAAGTCAGCAGAAGTTATAACCGTGCCCGCCACTTGGGCTGCTTTTAGTTCGCAAAGATCGGCTGCTAGCTGCGATGCATCGCGGATTTGTCCAACTAAAACTGAAAGGGCGACCGAAACTTCTTGCAAGCATTTTAGCTCTGCGTCGCTCCATACTCTTGCTTGATCGCTTTGAATGTCGATCAATCCGGCAAATATTCCGCGCCAGCGTAACTGCGCCAAAATTTGTGACTGAAATGCCATTTTGTCGACAACTGAGCTGTTGCTGTAAATCGTCTTCCCTGATGATTCTTCTGGCAATGAGAATACGCCCGTTCCATTTTCGTTGGGGAAGCGCGAGAGAAATGCCATGACAATAGTCATCGATTCGATACTGCTAAGAGTTAGGCCACTTAGCTGTTCTTCCTTGTCAATGGAAAAGGATTCAACCGCTCGCAGTCCATCACCTACAACTAACCAGACGATGGTACGTGATGCCTTGAACGTCTCAGTCAGACTTTTACAGGCAAATTCCAGCATGGCCTGCATGCGGCCGCCATTGCGGAGCACCAGCAAAAATTGATTGATTAGGCTAGCAGAATCCACTTCGCGCTAAATTTAGGAATCTAACTTAAGTAGATTCTTGATGCCGTAGACTGCCATGTTTGGATTTTCTTTCAAGCGCCTGCGGCAATATGCCCCTGCTACTTTGCCTTCGCCGAAAGGCAGGTACATGCGCACTAGTATTCCTTCAGCGGCAAGCTTTTGGAATACAGCATCGCTCTTGCCTTTGGCTTCAAGATTTTGGAAAATTTCGCCTGAGACTAGAGTCTTTTGGAAGCGTTTGCGCGGAACCCCATGCAAGTATTGCGTTTCAAAACGATTGGTTGGCACCTTATCTGGTATCACTACTGTGTTGAAGAAATTCTCAGCAGCTCTCGGGCATATTTCACTAGCAAATCTTTCATTATTGGTTTCTGTGTATGTGCAACTGTGGCTGGTTCATTGTAGATACCAACAACAAGCCTGGTGCGCATGCGGCTATCGAAGCGTTTGATGTCTTGAGCAGTTCTAAATAATCTGGTTTGCAAAACCGTACCGAGAATGCGGTAGCCGGACTCTATCAAAGAGAAATAAGTTTCTAATTGAAAATCAGTCCAGCGGTGATCTTCTGCTTCAAGGGTAACGTTGACGTTGCGCACACTGGCATACTCTACAACTGCTTCAATGCGGTTATAGGCTCGGTCTAGCTCAATAGAGCGGGTCTGGCCAACCTTGGGCGCTGCCGTTGAAAACATAGAGGGTTTGAATGAAGCAGTAGGCTGTTGACGTTGCTCACCCGGTAGCTTGTGGGCGGCGATTTGATCAATTAATTGCTTGTAGTGCTCAACTGATTGGTCGCAGTCTGCATCAGATATAGCATCTTCACCGAGGATATCTAGAGTCGAGCTAAATTTATTCTCTTTATAGAGCTGTTCGGCTAACTCTAAAGCTTCTTTGGCTGTCTCTCCAGCCAGATAAGGTTTGGCCAACATCAAAACCAGTGAGACTGGTATTTTGTCGAAAATGGAAGGAGGGGCAGCGACAACTGCTTTGTTTGCTGCTGTGGATTGGTCGCCCTGTAGCATCTTATTCTTAACCGGAGTTTGTATCTGTGAAAGAGTTTTCAAGCCGAATTATAGATCTCAACTATATATTTATTGCACAATTTAGACTCTCTAAAATGTTTATCATTCGCATGTGGCGAGTTCGCTTGTTGATACCGACTACTCGTTGCTGTTGTTCTGGTCTGGTGGCTCGCCTAAGCCGCTGAGGACAAAGCGTAAGAGATCTGAGCGCTGGCCTTCTTCTTTTAGTAATTCACTGACTGAACCAGGCAAGCGGCTGACGGCAATTACCGCTACTTTCTGGCCTGAATCACTGCTGGTGAAGTAGACCGAGCGCAGGCTTTGGCTAGTAAGGTTTACTAGTTCGATGCGACCAGCGCCGGCTTTGAATTTGCCAGCTAAAGCTTTGGCGAAATTGGTAAATTGAGTGTCGCTTAAGCCGCTTTCTTGGCTAATGGCGCAAACGACAACGTCAGCTTTACCAGTGCGACCCTTTGAGCCGGCAATAATGTGCACTTGTGGATGCTTCTTATAGTTGGCCCAAATCCAATTTTTGTCTTTTGTATCAGTGGCTGTGGGCATGCCCAAGGCTTTTTCGAAGTGATAGAAGTCATCGCCAAGGCCAGGCAAATTGCTCTTAGTCAAAAATTGCTCGACGTTATTATTGTTATTTATATTGTTGTTATTGCCATTAGAGAAACTACTGCCCAAGCTGTTCGCTACTGCTGTAAGGGGTTTCAGCGGTTGAGTTGGCTGCACCGGCTGTAATTGCTGATTTGCTTGGCCTGATTGACCAAATTGGCTATTGCTAGACGTGAGGGTCTTCGCTACGGGGGGCTTCAGTGGCTTGAGCGGGGTAGTTGGCAGCGATGAGTGAGTATGCTTGTGGGCCGCAGCGTGCTCGGCTTCAAATTTTTTCGTGCCTTGCTCCATTTTTGCTTTCGCCAGTCGATTGCGACCTAGCTGCGAATTGAGTTGAGTGCGAGCGTCTTCATCGCTCATTGCCACTGGGTCGATGCGAGCGACTACTAAATTTTGAGTTTCTTCGCTGCTGGCGTCTCCAATCTTGCAAATTACTTTGCACTCGATCATTGGCCATTCAGCTGGATCTATTGGCAGTTCAAAAGGTCTTTTGCTGTGGGCTATGGTGTTAACCTGTTGTTTGCTGCTGATGGTATCAAGGCGAGTTTGCCAGCGGTAGACTGTCAAAATTCCTTCTGACACCAAGCGAAAGTGAGCTTGCAGCTGAATCACTTCACCCAGTAAGCTAACATCGCTGACGTTCTCAATTGTTAGGGCCATTGATGGATGGTATCCCAACGCGTCATGGGACCAGTAAGTAACATAAGCAGGCACGCTCAATTTTGGTGGCGCCTTGACTGGCCTTCTTGGGGCATCGTCTTCTTCATCATCGAGATCTTGGCTATAGCCGCGCCCTTGACGGCTTTGGGCCTGTGCTGGGGGCGACAAACCGACATACATGGCTAACATTGTTAGTGTTGAGAAAAAGGCTGTTAGTGATGTTAGTAGTGCAAGGCTGGCTGCCAGGACCTTTTTGTTTTTAGTCTCGGCTTTAGCTTTTGCTGCTGGGTTCTTTGCTGTTTTTGCCGTTCTCATGACAGTGACTTTGTCTATTTCTAGAGAGCGCCAGAGATACCAACTGGCTGCCGATCTATAGGGCCGCCAACGCTCTGCTCGCTCAGCAATTTCAGACGGTTTGGGCAAGTCTTCTGATTGCGCCCGGTTTTTACCGTAGTACGTCAGTGCATAGCCTTTGCGCACACCATAATCGGTTGATGGCAATACATCTAGGCGGCCTAGGCGAAACATCAATAGCATTTGCACTGTCCATGGGCCAATGCCACGCACTGCCGTCAAGCGCTCAAGCAGTTCTTCGTCTGAAAGAGTATGCATCTCATCTATTTCTGGCACCACTCCCTCTAAGGTTTTTAGAGCCAAATCTTGCAGCGCCATAGCCTTGCCGCGTGATAGGCCACATGCTCTCAAGGCTTCAATATCTACTGCCAATATTTGCTTAGGGCTCGGAAAGACTGGGCTCTCAAAATTGCTCATAATCTTGTTGCAAATCGATTGGGCCGCTTTGCCAGTGATTTGCTGATAAACAATTGATTCAGCAAGGGCGCTGTAGCTCGATTGCATTTCGTCGATAGCGAGGGTGAAGGGCCCGACCTGCTCGATTATTTTCGCTAATTTGCGGTCAGCTTGGCATAAATGATCTCGTATTACTTTAGCCTGATTTTTGTCAGGTGCTTTGCCGGCTATGCGAGTGCTTCTTTTGCCGGAGCTGACTTTTGTCTTGCTATCAGCCATGAATTGAGGGCCAACCCTTTTGGTTAGAACACGAATCAATTGAACATTTGGTTTTGTAATTAAAATTGTCGCCGGTTTTGCGGCAGTAGGCACTTGGTGCCACGGTAGTTAAGGCAGCAAAGCCAAGGTCTTTAGGCATACTTGCGGCATCAAGCAAGACGTCGTTGTAAAAAAGCTGGCCATTGGCAACAGCACAACAGCGTACCGCCAAGAACCAATCTTTTGAAAACTGCTTGATGTTGCCGTTGAAGCAATCGCGGCCGATTTCGCGCGCATACTTTTCTCCGTCAATCATATAGAGCTTCTCGCTCAATATTTCCTGAAAGGCCAAAATTTCTTCTTTAGACAACTGCGAAAGTTGTTGCACCGCCGGTGCTATCACAGCGTCATCGTTGCCTTCTTCGTCCCAATTAAGCAAATCGATAATGTCCCAAAAATCGTCTTGGCTGAGCACTGTCTCTGGTTTTTCAATCGATTCTTGCTTTGGTTTTTGCATAGAATTGGCTCTCGGTTTTGCATCGGCGCTAGAGGGTGAGCCCGAGGCTAAACCTGAACTAGCCCCTGAACTAGTTCCTGAACTAGTTCCTTCTGGCGGCGCTGCCTTAATCGAAAGGTCAACCAAATCGGCTAGTGTATATTCTGGTCTCGTTGGTGCTGCCCGTTTCCATTTAACTCTAAGTTGCGGCATCTGCGCGCGCAACTTGGCAATTCCTTCTTCGCTTACACTCGTGTTAAAGAGATATAGCCTGACCAAGTCTTTTAGACCGACCAGACCAGCCAGCCCGGCATCAGTGAAAGTTGTTCCAGAAAGCCCTAGCAATCTCAGTTCGCTGAGTTGACTAATATACTCAACTGCACTGTCGTCAACTTGGGTGCCATTGAGCCAGAGTTCTTTCAAATGATTCAAACCCGTCAGGTGAATCAAACCATCAGAAGTGACACTGGTGGCCGTCAAGCCCAAAGACTCCAAATTTTCTAGTCGGGCTACAAAGGCTAAGCCAGCATCACCGATTGGCGTATAAGCTAGCTCTAGCACTCGCAAAGAGCTTAAATGCGAAAAATGGGTAAGGCTAAGGTCGTTAATTTGGCTTCTGCTCATGTCGAGCACATGCAACGACTGCGAAGGCAAGTTTTCGAGAGGGGAAAGTAGGTTAGCGGCGCTGGCCGAAACTTTCAGCTGAATTTTGCAGCTTTCTGGATTAGGCACGATGACGTCGCCCCGGGCTTCGTCTAGCCACTGCCAGTTAATAGGCTGGTTCTCCGGATTAACAATCAGGCCAAGTGGGGTCGAGAAAAGGTCCCACGTCTCTGGTTGGGAGAGTGGAGCAGTGAAGAGCCCGCCCATTGAAAAGCGTTGGGGGAATCGCAGTAGTCTTTCAGTCATGCCGTTCATAACATTCAAACATTATCCGATTAAGGTCAATCTGTCTTCAGGTGTTATTCTTTTCCTCTGTATTGAAAGGAGTAATTTAAATGGAAGAGATCGACGCCCAGGGGCGCCAACTCCTTATTGATAGGCCCTTGTTGACCAGAGGACGGCTCTCTGTCTATCGCGAGTCTGATGGTAGCGACGACTGGTTTCCAAGGCTCAATGTTAGCCTGAAAAAATCAGGGTCTGACCACACCCTTTGGCAGTGGACTACCCATTCGTTGCCTGTTGATTTTGAAGAGCCGCCACCCTACGGTGAAGACTTGATGCTTGAAAAATATTTCGAGCTAGCCGAGCCGGTGCGAACCCCCCGTGGCCTAGAGGTTGTTTTTGAGTTAGCTGCTGGTGCCACCGCTCGTGGCAAAGTAGAGCAGTTCTCGGTATCGCTTTATCTGTATCCTGAGTCGTTTGACGATAGAGGTGTGCAAATCGGCGTTCTCGACTTCCGCCAAGGTCTGACAGCCGGCAGCGTGCCTATGTTTGCCCGCTTCAACTTCCCCTGGTAAGAGCAAAAAAAAGCCCCGGTGTGAGCCGGGGCAGTTCTTATTTTTCGTCCCGAAAATATCTGTTGAGATATTTCTAATCGGAAAATTTGGGTCCGGTGCGACTCGAACGCACGACCAATCAGTTAAAAGCCGAGTGCTCTACCAACTGAGCTACGGACCCATGCAGCTGGTACCGAGATAGTACCTTGCAACAAGGACTCATCCTATCAGCGCTCTTATGCCTCCGTCAAGAACAAGTGACGATATTCCTAAGTTTATGAATCGCTTTACTAACGCTCTCAGCGTACTTTTCAAATTAACAGGCTGGCAGCCTCTTCTTGTGCTGTTACTCGCCTTAACTATCAGAGTTGTTTACAACCTCTTCTTTTTTCAGCATCGCATCTGTGATATCGGTGATTCTTCTTACTACTTGACCGCAGGAAAAGCGCTTGCTGACTTGATTAGAGCAAGCTGGAGTGAAACTCACCTGA
>LNEX01000436.1 GCA_001464165.1 bacterium Ga0077546 | reverse complement strand
AACTAGTTTTTGATTTTTTCAACCAATGCGGTGGTACTCTTCAGCGGCACTAAGGCCAGTAGCTGTACTTTGCCGCCAAAAGATTCGACAACTGGAGTCTCAGCCAATTGCCCAGTGGTGTAGTCGGCGCCTTTGACGTGGATGTTTGGTTTGACTTCAGTGAGAAATTCAACAGGTGTGTCTTCGGAGAAGATATAGACATAGTCTACGGCTCCTAGGCTGGCCAGAAGTTCGGCCCGGTCACCCTCACTATTGATCGGTCTATCGGGCCCCTTTAGCCGCTTCACAGAGGCGTCAGAATTGACTCCGACAAAGAGGCAGTCGCCTAATTCGCGCGCTTGCTTAAGAATACGAGCGTGACCCACATGCAAAATGTCGAAGCAGCCATTGGTTGAAACAACTTTGCGCCCTTGTTTTTTTTCTGCTGCAGCAACAGCTGCTAGCTCAGACTGGCTCAGTATGCGGCCCATTATCCTTAATTCCTAATAAAACGAAATCTAACCTTAGTTAGTCTAACAGACCCAGCCAACCACACTAGCGAAGCCTTCTGCTAAGCATTCTGATGTTATGCTGCTTATCCTAATGAAGAAATGTGGAAGCCCGGTTATGGTCTAGCCACGGGCCTCTTGGCTGTGCCGCGGCTTTGTGCAATGTCTTAAAAGAGGCAGGAAATGGGTCTAATCACAGGGCTATGGTTACAGTCATACGGCGGCAGTTGTTGGCTCCGCCCAATTTGTGTCAAGAATTTGTCATTGGCAATGGCAAGGGAAAATCTATAGACAACTCTGTGTTGCTGAAGAACAGCCAGCCCGGAGATATTTTGTTGGCATTCTTGGAAGCACCAACCAAGGTCAACGGTGGGCCCAACGCTCATTAAATTCAAACAAGTAGCGCGACCGCCGCTAGCGCTTTGCAACCTTCGTTTGCATATAAATGAGTAATATTAGCTGCAATTAGAGAGAAGCTAAGCTCTATGAGATTCAGTTTCTTGTTCTAGCTCACTGCCCGCGGGTAAGTTGTAAAGATATCTTCTCCTCTTGCGTCTACGGAAACTCTCTTAGCTCTCAACTCAAATAACTTAGACCATTACTATCTCTCCAGCTCTTCAACTCTCACTAGTCGAAGCCGTAAACGCCCACCGTGTAGGCTTTTGACCATAAGGGAAAATCTTATGAAAGTATCTTTCAACCTCCTCGTGCTTGGAGACGAAAACGCCAGCAAAAGTAAGCTTAATCAGCTGCGTTCTTTTTGTCACCAGGCTAATGTTCCTCTCGCTCAAGCGGCGCAACTGCGCGCTCTTTCGGCAACGGAATTGGCTCAGCAAGTCGTTCTCATTGCCGGCGATTGCAGTGGTGAAGCCCTCTTGTCTCTGGTCCATGAACTTGCCGATTGCGGTGCTGTGCCGATATTGGTCGTCGATGCTCTGCAGTCTTCGTCATCGTCATCGGCTGCCAGCTTTGCCTCTGCCCTTGTGCAATTGGCTGAATTTCGCATTCAGACTACTGTGGTTGCTCAAGTCAAAGGCTTAGTGAAAAGCACTAGGCTGATGCTCTATCAGTTTCCCAAGGCCGACTCGACTGCCACCATCATGGTGGTAATTGATGCTGGTACTGCTTCGGCTCGGGTGCTGACAATCACTCGTCTGCATCAGCCCTACCAAGACCAAGAGTCGTTTCCTGGTGGCTTCCTCAATCCTCACACTGAAAGCCTTCCCGGCTGCGGTGCTCGTGAGGGAAGCGAAGAAACCAATGTGGCCGTGCCTGAAGCTGAACTTGTCTTGCTTGATGTGCGCTCGCGACCAGAACGCGACGAGCGCGGACATGTGGTCGATCACGGCTACATGTGGCTGGTGCCTCAACACCTTGCCGCTCAGGTCGAAGCCTCGGTTGAGGCTGGTGATGATGCCAAAGCCGACAGCGCTCGCTTCGTCTCGGTCTCAGCACTTTTGGCCGCTGGCTCGATGGCTTTCGACCACTACGACCTTCTGCTGGCCGCCGTGCGCACTGGCAGGGTTCTTCCCCCGGCACGTCTGGTTGTGCGCTTGCTGCGTGCGGCCCAGGCCCTCTGCAACCGTCTGGCGCTCTACTTCGAGCGCGGTGATAGCGTCTACGGACGCTTTCACCACTAACTAGTATCTATAGCGCAGGGCCTTAGGCTCCTGTTTCCCTTGATCCGCGGCAGAGAAATCCATCTCTGCCGCCAACCGGACATGAAAACATGGATAATTCTGCATTGCCACCCGATGCGGGCTTCGCTCATCAATTTGAGCGCCGTCCCGAATTTCTCTTCGGCTCCCATGTCGACGAGGTTGTCGACGCCTCCAGCATCCGCGAGCGGACAATTCAAGATTTGCGGGTCTTTCGCATCTCTGATCTCTTCTCGGGCAAGAACGAAATCTTTCTCGGTTTCGGCCTGCCCAATGTTTACCTGACTGTGCCCGATGGCAAAGGCGGCTACGAAAAGTTTGCTGCCAAGTCACTGAAGCGCGCACCGTCGGTGGTGGAAGACACACGTAACTTCGTGCAGTCGGGCATCATGTTGCGTCTGCTCAACTTGCCGGAACACGCTGCCGCGAAGCTGCGTGCCTCCATGCGTGTGCATCACGGCAAGAAGTATATGACTTGCGTCAACGCCAACCTGCGCGTTCTCGAAGACGCTGGCTTCACCTCGGGTGCGCGCAAGCTGAGCAGCATCTACATGCCCTACGCCTTGCTTAGCTATCTGCTCAGCCATGGCCTTGAGTTTGAAGGTAAGGCCGTAGAGCTTGAGGTGGTGCGCACCACCCAGGCCAACATGGAGAGCTATGCACGTCAGATCATCGCCGCCGAGTTGCTGACTTTCTGTCGCCACGGCGAGCGTATGCTCGAAGCTAAGTCACAGACGAGCAAGCTCTGGGGCGCGGTCCGCGCAGCGGTTGTGGCCCCATTCAAGCTCATCGGCGCTGCTGCTGGACTGGTTGGCTTCAAGTCTGCCCCGCCGGTCATCTGCCGTGAAGTGGCCCCAGCACTGCCCAAAAGTGTCGACTACCACCGCGACTTCACCGTCAAGCTTTCTGTGCCTTCTTCGACCGGTACTATTCTGCGGCAGTTTTGGGGTGCTCACGCGCTTTTCACTGGTGAGCAGTCGCGGGTCAACCCCCTCGACTATCTCAGCGAGCGCCTTAAGCCCTTCCCCCAGGAGAACCCCAACTTTGTCACGCGTTTGAAGAAGCGTGTGCTCTTCTCGAAGTTTGTCATCAAGCTCATTCACAAGGTTCTGGCGCCAGCCTACGCCGACCTCGGGCTCAAGAGCGAGCGCGATGTCTATGACATGCTGCGCACTGACAGTGCCAAGAAGTCGAACAAGTATAACTTGGTGATCACTGTCAAGAAAATTATTGTCGCTCGCACCACTGTTGGTGTCAAAGTTATCGACTGGGTCTTGAGCAAGCATGTGCTTGCCTCTGGCTACGATCCTGATGTGCTCTTCGCTGGTGAAGTCTGGAAGGACACTGACGGGGTCATACACATCAACGGCAACTCTGGCACCTATCAACCCAGCGACGAAGAAGTGCTGGCCGCTGGTCGTTACATGCAAGCTGCCTTCCCCCATCTGCGTGTGGTCGTCGACCTGATGTCGCACGGCGCCTAACAATAAACAGGAGAAATGTATGGACAATCAAACACTCTTGTTCATGGCTGCCGTGGCTTTGGCAGTACTGAACGCCCTTTCGCTCTTGGCTAAGGCTGAGTCGATTCGCGGTCTCGGTCGCGTTATCGGTGGCTTTTCGTGGATCTGCTTCGGCGCTTTCGCCCTGCTGTTGCCGGCCGCTCAGGCGCCTGGTTTCGCCGCTGCCAGCTACGTCTTGATTGGCTGCGGTCTGCTTGCTGTCGGCTCTGGTGCCCGCAAGTTCTCGCGGCGTAACCAGGTCAGTTAAGACCATATAGCCTAGGGCGCTGCCGTTAGGCTTAGAAATTGGAGAGAGGCAGGAATCAAACCCTGCCTCTCTTGCTCTTTCAATATTTACTTGCGCTGCCAATTATGACCGCGCAAATTACTTTTTGTTGTCGAGATACTATACGTCAGAGTGTATTGACTCAAGCTCCCCAAAAAAAAGAGTTACGAAGTAAGTTTGCTTAGACCAAGAGCAATTAGATTTGTCTTCCTAGCAAGAGCGTGGTGGCATACTCGTACTTCCGTTACTGAAAACATAGCGGGGCTAGCATGCGATTTCAATAGTCTTAAGCATCAATAAATGCGGCTTTTGGCAGAAAACTTTGCCGAAATCTGGCGACTCTTTACCATTTTAAAATTGCCAATTGAGACAAATTTTGATTTGTTTTAGCAGATCATGGCCTGCTATTACAGGGTATTCGATGTAATTTCATCCCCACCATACCTAGGCCACCCTTAACAGCACTTTCGGCACCTGACCATTAAAACAACCCTTCCCAGAGCAGATTTGCTGCGTCGTCTTTGTTCGTCTTGCAACAAAACTGCCTGTTCGTTCTAAACACAAACCAACGAGGCGAAAAATAGTGAGTATTAAAACTCGATCAAGCTTGATCTGGAGCTCCGTCAAGAGAGCCTGGGTCAGTACCGCTAGATACATTGGGCGAGGGATCAAGCTCTCGTTCGTCTTGGCCATCATCTACGTGGTCGCCGTACCTGTGATACAGCCCGCTCTGCTCCTTGCTTGGGCGCATCTGCCAGCAACCGGGATCGCCGTAGCGGTTCTCTTTCTTGTATACCACCAACTGCGGCGCAAGCTCTACCTGATTGGAACTCTCACCTTGGTTCTAGGTCTGAGCGCTTGCTCTGGTCTGGTCTACCTCTACCATAGCGGTTGGTTCATCGAAAATGAGATGGCAAGCGCCCTGCGCCCGCAGCCGCTCAGTGATCTTCCCGACACAGTCAATAATCGACTGCTCGGACGGGCCACAGCTCTGCAATATGCCGGCAACGCCAATCACGACAATCGCCTGAGAGTGGGCCAGCCTCACCTGACTGCCTCCCCCAATGGCGACAAAGTCTCCTGGCAAGTGCCTCTGCATTACACTGTCTGGTATGGCGCCGCTTTCGGCTCCAGTGGCGGACTGATCACTATCGATGCCGGACAGACTTCTCAGAAGGTTGACAACATTGATCACACTCTCTTCCGCATTGGGGACGAGAGCTGGTTGACAAAAGCCGTCTTCCGGCTGCTTCACCCTCTGTCACGACCCGGCAATGTCGTCTATTGGCGTCAAGACAACGGTCAGTACTGTATTCTCATCTCCTATGTGAGCTACAAGCCCACTCTCGGTGGAGGCATGATTCCCATTCTCGCCGGCGTCATGCAAGTGAACGCCTCGGGTACTATTGCCAATTATTCTGTAGAGGAAGCTGCCGAGTCTTTCCCTGGCATCCCCCTTTATCCTGCGGAGTTGGCGAGACAATATGCCGAAGCCTACGCAGACTACAAGCTAGGTGTGTCCAACTACCTGATCACTCAGAAGGACCTGTTGCGCATTTCGGAGGATCCCCAGATCTCTGACGATGATACAGGCTTCAACCGCCTGCCTTACTACCAGGTTTTCCAGGGTCTGGGATTGGAGCTGGTTGTGCCTCTGGAACCCAATGGCAAGGCTGACAACACTGCCCTGAAAGAGATACTACTGTTCGATGGAACAACCGGCGCGGCCTTGGTTTATAAGGTCTCCAACAACCCGCCTGTGGTTGGTCCCAAGCAAGCGCTACGCAATGTCGTCAATGCCGATTCTCAATCGGATTGGGGACAGTTTCTGCCCATCGAGTCGAAGCTCGCTGTCAAAGGGTCGAATCGCTATTGGCTCTACACGGTGGTTAACCGCACTACCTTTGCGCACATCATGCTGGTACTTGTGGATGGTTTCACCCTGGAAGCTCACAAGTTTCTCAGCGCCGATGAGTTGCATGACTTTCTTGCCAGAGAAAAGCCCCAACAGTAGCCGCTAAGCAAGTCACTTGCCTGTAAGTCAGGCAAGCTTTGAAGGCCGACCGTTTCACGATCAAGGATGATCGTGACTTCTCGAATTCCCGGCAGGCCAGTTTGTTTCAAAAACTGCTTTTACACTATATGAATTAGTAATCAAAAAGCTAAAAATTAAATGCCCGGATGCGAAAGGGTTGTCGGTAGCTGCGCTAATTCCTTAACGTAAATCGTTGAGGCGAGATCCGCTTGACAGGTCGTTTTCAAGAGCGTTCGCGTTCTCCGGCGACACTAGCTTTTCGGCCTCTTGCCATCGCGTTCGCTCATTGCTGCTATTTAGCTCTTGGAAAAACTTACTAAGCTCTAAGTATGTTCTAGAGGCTCATAAGCTTGCAGTGTTGCTATTGCATGTTCTTACCAACTAAATTTCTACAGTCACTTTACTTCTATCCCCCTTCACACCCATCGGCTTTTAACTCTCCGCACCGCTAAACACTAAACCTCCCCTAAGAACACCCAGGCATTGTGCGTGGTGTGTCGTTTATTGGGTGGCCGTTTACTGTTTGTCGCTTTGTCCAGTGACGGAGATTTCTAGCATTCATAAAAAAAAGGAGATCTCAATGTCTCATCGCTCCATCGGGCCCGACGACCCGAATTATCCTCAGATGCGTCGCCGTCTACTTGTTACCTGGCTCAAGACCCTTGTTGGCTATGGTGCCATGGGCGCATTGGTCTTTGCTGCCTTTGCCGGTTTCGGCTACAGCTATCGCTTCCAGTTGGGCTTCGGCCTGCTCTGGTTTCTGGTTCCTGTTCTGAGCTGGTGGTTCAGCGCCAAAGTGGCAATCGCCATGACCAAGTCAACTCCAGCTGATCCCAGCAATCCAGAGCATCAGCGCCTTCTGGCTATTGTCGATCGCGTCTACGCCAAGAGCGGCTTGAAGTTCAAGCCTCCGGTTTACATCTCTGACAATCCGCTTCCTAACGCCTTTGCCACGGGCCCGATTCACCGTAAAGCGGTTGTCGCTGCCACCAAAGGTCTCTTTCTCACCGGTATGACCGACGGCGAAATCGAGGCAGTTTTTGCCCACGAACTGGGCCACGTCAAGAACTATGACGTGGGTATCAACTCGATGCTCTCCGTGCTCTCGATGGTTTTCTTCATGATCACCGATGCTGGCGTGCGCATCTTGCTCTCCGGAATCCGCATCTTCAAGCCTAGCTTTGGCCTCAAGGTCAATGGCCAGAAGAAGCCCCAGGGCTTCTTTGGTGGCATTCTGGAATACATCGTCATGTTCCTGATTTTTCAGGTGACCGGGCAGATGACCAAGGTCGTGCAGATGTTCGTCATGCGTTCGCGTGAATCTGCCGCTGATGCTACTGGCTCTCTCATGACCGGCCAGCCTTGCGATCTTGCTACGGCACTGATCAAGCTGGTCGCTTATGTCGAGAAGAACCGCCCCCAAGGTCGTGAAGCTGAGCTCTATCGAGCCCTGCGTCCGATCATGACCATCGACCCAATCTTCGATGTGCGTGTGGAAACACAGGCGACTTCGGTTTGGCAGAAGGTCAAAGCTTTCTGGCGCTATCTCCAACTGACGCACCCGCCCGTTTCTGAGCGTGTTGCTGTGCTGGAGAAGATGAACGGCAGTGCCTGCGCCTTGCCGAAAGTCTGAAGCACTTTTCTTGCAGAAGCTAAAGAGCTTCGCTTTTCGAAAATCTCTATACCTATACTTCTAGGAGATTACAATGCAATCTAATTCAATTTCAATTAAGACGCTGCTGCGCATTCTGGCACTCACGTTTGTGGCTGTCACTGCCGTCTGGCTTGTGCAGCGCGGCCCTACTTTTTCTTTCATCACCGGTGGTGTCACACTCTCTGGTAACACACCGGAAGTGCTTGGTGAATCACAGCTGGTCAGGCACGCCAATCCGGAGAGTCGACTGGAGATTCTGGTCGGTCTCAAAGTTCGTGATGAAGCTGATCTCGATGCCCTGCTCGATAACTTGCAGAATCCTGATTCGCCTCAGTATCAGCAGTTTCTCAGCACTGATCAGTTCATTGCTCGTTTCGCCCCGGCCACCCACGACGTTGATGAGGCCGTGCGCTACCTCACCAGCAAGGGCCTGAAAATTAAGTCAGTGCCCAAGAATCGTTTGATGATTCACGCTGAGGGCACTGTCTCTCAGCTGGAAAACGCCTTCAACGTCACCATCAACAAGTATTCTGTCGACACGATCGTTAAACAGGCGACTGTCGGTCAACCTAATGCTCCTGATTCGATTGCTCCTAGGTTTTACATGAGCAATGATCGTGACCCTGTTGTTCCGATTCACCTCAAGGATGTGGTGGAGTCGGTCATTGGTCTCAATACTTTTGCCCAGATGGAAAGCCGCATTGCCCACAGTAAGGCGCCGGCAAAACGTGCTCAAATCCCGGGGCATACGCCGCAAGACATTGCCACTGTTTACAACTTTCCTAACAGCAATAACCAGAATGTGGGCAGTAAAGTCTACAGCGGTAAAGGAGTGAAAGTTGCTATCGCCACTGCCTATGGCTACGATATCAAGGATATCGAGGCTTATTGGAAACAACATGGCATTGTCCGTGGTGGCAAGCTGATCGATATTCCAATCAACGGCCTGAGCGGCAAATTCGAAGAAGAAACCACTCTTGACCTGCAGTTGCTCAGTTCGCAGATTCCTGACGCCGATGTGCTGATGTACATGGCCGTCAATCCAAGTTTCGTCAACTTTGCCTTGACCTTTAACCAGGTGGCCGTCGATAACGAAGCTTCGGTGATGTCGGTGAGCTGGGGGCTTTGTGAGAAAGGCACGGGCTGGTTGATGATGAAGACCGAGAACATGGTTTTCAAGCAATTGGCTGCCCAGGGAATTGCTATGTTTGTCTCTAGTGGAGACGATGGTGCTTACGATTGTAAGATCAAAAGCAAAGGCAAGGACGTTCCCAAATGGGCGGTCGACTATCCAGCTTCAAACCCGCGTTTCACCGCTGTTGGTGGCACCAGTCTGAGTCAGCAGAATGGCGTGCGTATTGCTGAGCCAGCTTGGAGCGGCTCTGGTGGTGGAATCTCCGATCACTGGTCGCGACCGAGCTGGCAGGTCGGCTCTGGTTTGCCGAGTGGCGACAAGCGCGCAAGTGCTGACGTTGCTATGAATGCTGATCCGTACACTGGTTACTCCTTCTACTTTCAGGGGAATTGGTCGCGAATTGGTGGTACTAGTGCCTCGGCTCCGACGTTTGCAGCTCTTTGGGCGGGTTGGCGCAGCCAACCCGCTTGTCTATCGGTTGGGCAATTCTGCTGATTACGCCAGGCATTTCTATGACGTCACTAAGGGCAACAATGGCGCCGGTCATGGTGCTGGGTTCCCGGGCTATCAGGCTGGACCCAAGTGGGATTATCCTACTGGTTGGGGTGCTCCTGACGGCACAGCGCTGCTTGAATGGGTCGTGAAGGTGTCACAATTAGTGCCAACTTCAGTGCCAACTAGTATTGGCCCGAAAGCGGAGCCAGTGATAAAGCCTTAGCAAAAACAACAGTTTTTTGACAATGCTGGAGGGAAGCTGACAATTCGGATGAATTGTTCTCTTCCCTCCCAGCATTGTTATTTCTTTTTCCCTGGATATTAGGTTGATGCAGCCCCGTTACTATTTCTTTGTTTTGGGCATACTGTGTTAGATAGTGTTCTACCCCAAAATTGAGAGGATGTCTTATGAACAGTAGTATGACTCTGATTGAATTTCAAAGAGAATATCGCACTGAAGAAGACTGCATACA
>LNEX01000435.1 GCA_001464165.1 bacterium Ga0077546 | reverse complement strand
TGGTTGTTCGGCGCCAAACACCTAGATGAAGACACCAGGGCGGTGAGCGAGCATCACGACTAATTTGAGCAGAAATAGTTAGACAAATCCTCCCGAAAGGGCCATCAAAGCTTACGCTTGGTGGCTCTTTCTTTTTTATATATCTATACTACTTCAAATAGTTGATTGACGGTTTTTTTGAATTTTGATTCTGTTTTTACAAGTTTCCAAAGAGGAGAGATTTTTGTGATAAAAATCTCTCCTCTTTGCAAAAAGAGTTTGAGAAGCAATGAATCAAGATGAGAGCAGACGAAAACAATAGTAGAGAGCCGGTAAAGTCTCTCTACTATTGTCTTGCACCTTTCGTAATTTCAGGCCGTTGTAATTTCAGGCCGTTGCATACTCAGACCTTACGCCTTACGTCTGTGCAGGCGCCGAGATCACACTGACCACGGCGGTAACATTGTCGCGGACATTGGCTGCCAAAGCGGCCTTGATCAACTCATCAACGATAAGCTCAGCCGACTTACCGCTAGAGAGAATGGCAATCAGTTGATCGTCACTCAACGAATTGTTCAAGCCGTCCGAGCAGGTGAGAATAACATCGCCAGCGGCAATCTCGACTTCACGGAAATCGACCTGCAGCTTCTGAGCAGAGCCCAGCGAGCGAGTAATGACGTTTGAGGTGTAACCCCTTCTATACGAGTTCCACTCGTCATTAGTGAGTTGACCAGCCTGCCACAACTCGTATTTGACGACATGATCATCATTGACCAAGTCGAGAGCACTACCGCCGTTTGGGTGCAATCCGCGCAGACGATAGACCCGACTGTCGCCAGCCCAAGCCACCAGCAGCTTGCTACCATGAATCAGCGACAAGGTTGCAGTAGTGCCCATGCGCTGCAAACCAGAATCATTGTTGTTGAGCTTGACCACAGCTTGATGGGCATCCTGCAACGCCTGACAGAGCCAGGTTTTAGCAGCCTCCGTCGAGTCGAAACTCGCTGGGGATGCGCTTGCGCTGGCGGCCAAGCTCTGACAGGCAGTGGCACTGGCCATCTCGCCATTTTGGTGCCCGCCCATGCCATCGGCCACAACCAGCAGGTTGTTGTCGCGATGGATAGCAAAGGCGTCTTCATTGTTGGCTCGACCACCGATATCGGTCTTGCCGAAGGTTTCCGACTTAAGCACATGCATGTGTGTCTCTTGTTCTTGGGTATTGGAACTGGGAAATGGCACTGAGTAATGGCACTAAGTAATGGAAGAGAGGGCAGCAAAAGCTACCCTCTCAGGTTTGAAACAATTGACAGCAGCAAACGACCTGAGCCAGTTAAGGCGTCAGTTCGTAGCCACCGCCTTCAGCACAAGGCCTTGACTGCTGTAACTCTGCTGAGCCTGCTTAATTGCATCTCGAGCATGACTGGCAGCCAGCTGAGCCGAATCAAGCAATGAATTGCAAGCTGCAGCGCTCTCGACTTGATATTGCTGCATGTCATGCTCAACAATTTCCAGAAAGCGCTCGTAAGCGTCCTGGTCCACTCGCTGTCGCTCGCTCGTCCAAATCTGCAAGCTAGGCGGAGGAAACACTGCAGCAGCACGGGCACGCTCCAGAGCGTAGTCGAGGTGGTGGACAGCGACGACCGCCGCTTCACGCTCTTTGCTGTCGTTGCTGAAGCGATCTGAGACGCAGACATGTTGAAGAGCGGCAATCTCGCTGACAAGGCTCTGTGCCGCCGCGCGAACCGCAAAGAACCGACGGGTGAAAGAGGCCATGATCCGACTCCTTAGTAAGCGTGCTTGGTAGCTCAACCGATCGGTTGAAAGATTCTACTTCTGCACTAATGCTGGTCACTGGTTGAGTTTCTGCCTGTTGCTCGCTGAGATTGAATGGAGGTTAAAATGGATAATGAATATCCCTTTAGAATAAACAGGCACCATTGGTGATTGCAACGACCACCACATCACTTCTTCTATAAATTAGTAATATTCTGCCTGCGAGACCTGCGCGACATAGCGCAACTACGCTACCAGCAAAACTGCCTACAGTTGGACATTCTAGCAGCTATCTTTGCTCTCCAGGAGACAGATTTATGCACTACTAGCGGCACTGCATACGGTGCCGCAAAAAAGTTTGATAGACAATTGAAATTAGTATAAATAGCAATTGTTGCAACTTTGTTGCTAGATTGTTCTTAGTAATAAATTGCAGCAAAACTGGCATAGCGAGGCAGAGCCAGCTTAACAAGAAGAAAAAGCTAAGCTAGCTAAGCGATAACAGTTCAATGTCGTTTTAACAAGTTACAAGTAAAAATACGAACAATCAGCTTGTTTTGCAGCGCTCCAATTAGTTAGCAATAGATAGCTTTTCACCACCACCAACCTTCTGAGAAAACAAAACACACAACCGAAAACCAATAGGCAACTCCTCGAAATCAAGTTTTTTGAAACAGAAAACTGTTGAGTGGCGTGAGGCAAAGCAATACCAATGTATTTACAACCGCCGTCGTTGGTGGTTGGCTCGAACAAAACAAAAAAAACACAAGAGCAAACTATGAAATCGCAATTGATTCGAAACACTCTCAAGGTAGGCATCATCAGCCTCATATGCCTAATCTGCTTGGCTGGAAGCAATGCATCAGCCCAGAGCGGTTACCCCTTTGGTCGTGGCGGTCAAATCAACCTAAACAGCGGCATCGGCATCACATTTGGTGGCGGCAGGGTAGGTGTCAACTTCGGCGGTGGATACTATCCGTATCAAAACTACAGACACCCATATAGCAATCCTGGCTACTATCGTCCGCATTACCCAGTACCGCATTACCCAGTTCCGCATTACCCAGTACCGCGTTACCCAGTACCGCGTTACCAGGCGCCGCTCTACCAAACACCTTACTACCGCACACCAAATCTCCAACCACACTATTATTCGCCTCAACCCTATAGTCGTTCCATCGAGAACAGCTGGTCATCAAGGCAAAAACAGGAGCGGCTTGATCAAGAAAACGAGCGCCATCAACGTGAAATCAAGCGCATTCTGACAGACCGCTAGAAAAACCAAACTGCGGTAAACTCACAGTCGAATAATTCTGAAAGACGAGGCAACGAACGTTCGTTGCCTCTTGTATTGAGAGCACCTTCCTTTTCTAACAAAGAAAAAAGAATATGATCAATTTACACAAGATCAATCTTGGTGGCAATGCTGCTGATCGTGTCAGTTCGACAGTTTTCTCAAACGATGGACACTACCTCGCGTCTGTCGTCGGACCACGGCGTCAGTTGGAACTGACAAAGATCTCACAGACTTCTGGCTCGCCAGGAAAATGCTTGCGCCCTTGCAAGGCACCCAAAGCAAGCGGAATTACAGCCGTCTGCATACGCAACTTCATCGCAGAAGACCTGACTCACTGTAGCGAGGTTCTCTATTGCGGAGAAAGCTCCAACCTAGTTTATCGCTTCTGTTGGCAAAAGAAAAAACTGGAACCAATTCCATCTCAGATTGAGCAAGGTGAGCTCTATTGCATCAGAGCCAGCCGTGATGGTCGCTACCTAGCCCTCGGCAGCACGGAGGGCTTGGTTGAAGTTTGGAATCTGGATGGTAAACCGGTATTGATTCTGCGCATCTGGCTGGTGGAAACTGGCAACATCGTCGACATGAGCTTCTCGGCCAGTAACTGCTTGTTGTATGTTTCTGGTAGTCAGGGCCGCACGCTGCAACTCAATGTTTTTCACCAGAGCGGTGTGAGACTTGACAGTGAGAACAACTGGAACTGCTTTGCCATTGCTTGTCAGCCTGAAGGCCAAGGAGTGGCTTTTGCTGGTGACGGTAACAAAGTTTGGCTGCTCAATGTCGGCAACACACCAGCAGTAGCACTGACTGACGACGTACCGTTTCCTTTTACAACCGGCAAAACAGTAACGGGAGGGCACTATAGCTACTTGCCAGGCCTGCACCAAGCGCGCTTAGGCTGCATTGAGACTCTGGCTGGTGACTTGATCAGACACCTGAGCTTTCTTGATCAGAACACACTCTCTGTTGTCGGAGCCACAGGCGTAGAGGTTTTCGATTTACCCGAAAAGAAACGCTTGTTGCGCCAACCGCACAGCAAAGACAAGCGAGTATTAGCGCTCGGCTGCGCTGGTCGAAACGTGCTTGTGGTTAAATGCTAAGCGTTAACTGAATCTTGACTGTGGTTCTCTAACCCAGTCAAGATTTTTTGGGTCGACTTACGGCAAGAAATAGTAGAAAACAAGAACTGCTAGAATTAAGAAGAAGTTGTACTAGCCAGAAGTTTAGCAGTCAACTCAATCTACTGCGCTTTCACTATCGCTAGCCAGCTGACCAAGAATTGTTCGAGCACGAGAACTGAGTGCCCGTGCCTTTTCTAAGTCTTTGGTTTCTTCGCACACTTCTGAGTATTGCATCAATATGTGAGCCAGCACAATGTGCTTTGCTCCAAGCCTTAGTTCGACCATTGTTAGTGCTTGCTCAAACATCTTCGCGGCAGCTTCAAAGTCACCTTTTTTGTGACTAACCTTTGCCCCTTCAACCAAAACCTTCCAGCCCAAAGTTCTCTCTGTATCTCTATCCTCAGGCTGTGTCCTCATCGCCTTAGAAAAAGAATCGATATTCATAACTGAGAACCTTTGAACACTGCACTGACAATTTAAGTCATACCCGCGAAAAGCGTGCGGCAATCTCAAATGTGGCAAAAAACCTTACTGCTCTAACTCTTTAAACTTCTCATCCAAATCATCCGGCTGATCTAGAGCATCTTTCTCAGTGGTGTAAATAGTGTTATCCGGTCCCTTTGGCAATCCACCAAAGCGCACCTTGCGCGCTTCTAACAACTTATCATTCAACTCTGGTGTGGGATTTTTTAAGGCTACAGCATAGGCCATTTTCTTGTCATTGCGTTCAATTATTCCATCATTGATCATCCGAAAAATAGGGAATCGCAAAGCCGGGATGAGGAAGAACAAAAGACCATAACCGAAGAGCACAAACAACAATGGTTGCAGCATGTAGAGTGCTGGCACCAAAGCCATATTGAAGATCAAAAATATACTGCCGAGTAGAACAATCAGACCAAAAGCAATGATTCCCCAAAGCTGACCGCCCTCAACGCTCATGAATTGCCATTCTTTTTCGGGCAAGAACCCTTCTAAGGCAAGACCACGGCTCTGACTTGTCTTAATTGCCTTCTGCCGACCAACGTGTTGGCTGAAAAGTTGACTAAGGTTGTCTGGCGCGAATTCTTCTTGTTGAACAAATCCTAGAGCAGTATTGGGTTTTTCCAACGACACACTTTGAAAAGCAGGAAAGACATAAATGATGTGACCAGCTTCCGTTACTTCTGGTGAACCGTTGAAGCGCTGCATAACAGTAATCATCCAATCTTCATTCTTAGGATCAAGACCAGTAAACGGTGCTATTTGGTCAGCTGTCACTACACCTTGATTTGCTTCAAGTACCTGAGCTATTGTCTGCCACTTAATTTCATCGAAATTAGTATTAGGATTACCATCACCAAATAGATAAGAGAAGACATTGAACAAGAAATTTGGTTTGGCTTTATCGGCATTACGCTGATTGCGATAGTCTCCTTGGGCATCATAAGGAAGATTCGACGAACCATAACCACCAGGTGTGGGTGTAACATAACGCCAGAAAAAGAACCAATCCCAGAACCAATCAAACATCCAGTAAAGATAAAACGGCCTGTAGGAATAACCTGAGTTGTAACCAAAATCAAAGATATTACCAAAATCAAAATTGAAATCGCCGCCACCACTGTCGCTGTCGCCTCCAGTCAGTGCTTTCAATCCAGCTATAACTACCACCACGACTAGCACAACAATTAAGAGTGCACCCAGTACCAGAGCCAATCCAAATGAAATTCTGACAATGAAGAACATGAGAGCGACGAAGGCACGCATAGCAATCAGCGAGACATTGGCCGCTACACGAAACATAGAACGCAGTACTTCTCGTGAAGCATTAGCCGCATAAGCTTGTTGCAGATTACCGGCAAACTTGTAGGCAATGTTGCCAGACTCGGTTACCTCTAAGTGAGCGTGGGTCTCAGAAGCAATATTATTAAGCTCGCTGACCACCAGTGGCAATGCCATGCCAGTATCGGCTGCAATGTCAACGGGCACAATGCGAGGTCCACGTGTGGCTATAGCCTCTAGCACTTTCTTCTTTTCAGGAGAATGGACCGGATTTAGTAATTCCGCAAAGGCCGCCATAACTACTCCGCCAATACCAACTAGTAGCTATTGTGCATCAAAACAGCTGGCTTTTCATTTCTCTTTTAAAAATTCGGGACCGACGGGACTCGAACCCGCGACCTCCTACGTGACAGGCAGGCGCTCTAACCAACTGAGCTACGATCCCAAGACTAAGCTCACACAAAGGTGGCGCTCCAATCGAGGGTAATAAGATACCACAGCTTGCATATGTCGTCAGATTTCAGTACCAAACTAGAGCAAAAAGCCTTTACACAAGAGCACCAAAATCTAGACCAAGCAATCACAAAGCGATTATCTGGTCTGATCGAGCGATCGCTTGACAAGCCCTTGTGGCAAGCTTTCACAGCTGTGCTAGGTGCGCTATATACTGCCAACGATCGAATTCTTGTTAATAGAGCTAGATACTAATCATGAGAGGTTGAACTAGTATTCTCTTTAGAACTAGTCTCGATAAAGTCTATTGTTATCTCTTTCTTTCAAATTTAAAAACCAAACCTCAACCTTCGAACCCACTTTGCCTTTCTCCCACCTAGTTCACGCTCAATCGCGTTGAGGGGAGAAACACACTTGGTTTGACTTAGGTTTTGTTCGGCGTTTTCTAAATCTTTCTACCAATTACCAATCACAAAGGAGAACACATCATGTTCCTATACGTAATGGGTGCTTCGGTGGTTTTGGCTATCGCCATTCCCTTCCGCAGACAGCGACGTTGACACCGACGAGTTCGACGGCACTGTCGGAGAAGAGTTTCCCAACCCAACCAGCCCTCGCGTCGACTTGATTGAACTCACCGACGAGAACTTCGAAGCTGAAATGGCAAAGAGCGATCTCCCCATTGTTGTCGAATTCTTCGCCGACTGGTGCTCTGCTTGTCGAACCCAGGGCCCGTTGATGGAGCAAGCTGCCGCCAAATTTGCCGGCAAGGCTCGCTTCTTCAAAGTCGACCACGACAAGTTCAATTCGCTTCTGACCCAGACCAATGTCGAGAAGATTCCCACCACGTTCTTCGTCAACCCGAAGACCCGCACCCAGATCGTCCACGTGGGCGTTCTCAAGGTCGATGCCGTGGGCGAGAAGCTCGACCAGTTGGCTGCCAACAGCGACCAGGGTATTGCAGTCGGTCCCGACAGCGCTCACATGTTCTTGCTCGACGCTGTCGCCAGCTAAAGCCAGAAGAAACCGAGGTTTCTTGCTAGGTTAAGCTCAAGCAACTGGCGCTTAGGGATCAAGACGTTTCGCAATACGGACCATACAAGCTCCGGAAAACGACCCATAGGACGAAAAGTAGTGGCATTAGTTGCTGCTATTTTTCGCTCTTATGGGCTCGTTTTTTTTGCAATTGTTTTACTATATGTTTTAATAACAACCACCAATTTTTGGCCAGCTTGGCATTATTGCTACTATTAGAGCCTGCTGGTATTTCAGGTCTAAAGTAAGCATGATATTTACCATAGATAATTTAGCAATTCGGCCCTATCGTTCAGGCGACGCCGACTCCCTCAGTTATCATGCCAACGACCGCGAAGTCTGGCTTAACTTACGAGACCGTTTCCCTTTTCCTTACACAAAAAGAGATGCTAAAGAATGGATAGATTTAGCCAATAGACTGCAACCAGTCACTAACTTTGCCATTGCAGTAGATGAAAAATGCGTGGGCGGCATAGGCATTGCAATTAATCAGGACGTCCATAGAAAAAGCGCTGAATTGGGCTACTGGTTGGGCAAAGAATATTGGGGCCAAGGGTTGATGAGCAAAATCTTGACGCCAATGACCGACTATTACTTTGCCAATCACGACTTGGTTCGCATCTATGCCATGGTATTTGACTGGAACCCGGCTTCAATAAAAGTGCTAGAGAGAGCTGGATATGAATTTGAAGGACGTCTAAAGAAATCGGCACTCAAAGATGGAAAGTTTTGCGACCAACTCTTGTACGCCACTATCAAATAGCTAGAAACAACGTTCGACATGTAGTAAACAAAACTAGCAAGCAAATATCACTAACTAGCAAATGCAAAAGCTTAACAACGGCACAATCATAGATGGTAAATACTGTGTGCTCGACTTTCTCGGCATTGGCGG
The DNA here is from genome assembly GCA_001464165.1 of bacterium Ga0077546. The sequence continues at coordinate 13,032 of LNEX01000435.1, read as the reverse complement.
TATGGGCATCGTCTATAAGGTCGAGCAACTCTCTCTCAAAGCCGTTCGTGCTCTAAAAATGATAGACACAGACAAACTCAGTGAAGATAGTTGGCGACGCTTTCAATTAGAAGCAAGAGCAGCTTCGACTCTTGAGCACACAAACATAATCAAAGTCTATGACTATGGCATCTTCAACAAACTGACGCCTTACTATGTGATGGAAGTTGTTGATGGCATGACGCTTGGTGAACGCATAAACATTAAAGGGCCCATAAACACCGAGCAATTCTTCTCAGTTTTTATTGCCGCGACCCATGCTCTAGCCTATATTCACAGTAAAGGACTCTTGCATAGAGACATAAAGCCTGCCAACATCATGCTCAATGAAGATGCAAACGGCAAAATTTCACAAGTAAAAGTTCTCGATTTTGGCTTAGTAAAAATGTTCAGCGATGCTAACTGCGGTGCACTTACAAAAGCCGGTGCCTTAACTAAGGCCGACGAAATCATAGGTAGCCCAACCTTTATGAGCCCTGAGCAAACAGCGGGCCGCAAACTTGATCAACGCTCGGACATATATTCCCTTGGCTGCGCCATGTTCGAAGCCCTAGCGGGAGAGCCGCCATTTCTCGACTACAATCCAGTAGAAGTGCTAATCATGCATCAATCTATGCCAATTCCTCGCCTAGCCGAAAAGGCTCAAGGGCGAAAATTTGACGAAAGAATTGAGCTCTTGGTGAGAGTAATGTTGGCAAAAAAACCAGCTGATCGTCATCAAAAAATGGAAGAAGTTGTACAAGACTTAATTGCGATTCAAGGAGGACGCGCACCACACTTTGCAAAAGAACATTGGCAAGCAACAAGCAAAAGCGAAATTGACGCTGATGAAAATACACGAGAAAACAATAAGGCACAAGATACAGGGAAACTAACAAAGCGCACACACTCTCAGCAAGACCACATCAAACTACGTAATATTGCAACCATTGCTTCTGTTGCAGTCGCTTCATCTATGGCCTTTGTAGCCATATCTATCTATCTGTGGCAAATTCACGACATCGACAAAGCGCCAACTGCTGAGGGAAAAAAAGTAGTAATCTTCGAATTTCCCAAAGACTATTCTATTGGAGTAATCAGCTCACTAGACAGCCACGATCTATCTAACGCAAAATTCAACGCACAAGGCACTGTCACAATGCCCCAAGGCGAGTCATTACGATTTATCGCCAATAAATACTGTATGCAAAATCCGCAGCTGCTAGAACACTTAAAAGCCAGTGAAATTAGAGTCTTAGATTTGAGCGCTCGACCTGGAGCCAGAGATGAGCACACAGAAGCCATCAAACATCTGACTCAATTGACAAAGTTAACAGTAAACGATTGCACGCTTAGCCCCTCTGGAATAGCCAATCTAGACAACCTTGTTGCTCTAAAAGACTTAACCATAAATTCAGCCAATTTTGACGACAAAGCTTTCTCACAATTAAGAATATTGTCTCAACTTAACACCATAGAGGCCCGCGAGATTCCAGAACTAAGCGAAACTATAAAGGCCTTGTCTCACTCTCAGAGATTACAAAAGCTAGTATTATGCAACGGATCCATTAGCGATCAAAGTTTGAAATCAATAGGACAAATGAAAGAGTTGACCTATCTCAACCTGGCACTGAACCCGAGCATCACCAGCGAAGGAATCAGCCCCCTATCAAACTGCAGCAAGCTAATCTACCTCAATCTAATTCAAAATCCGATCACTCCTAAGGCAATTCCAACTTTCTCAGCCTTAAAAAAATTGTCAACACTAAAAGTTTCGGCCTTAGACTGGAAAGTTCAAGACGTCAATACTTTAAGAAAGAATCTTCCCAAAAACTGTGAGCTTCAAATACTACATATCGAGTCAAACAAAGCAAGTAAAGACCTAGACAATCTCATCAATTAGGGTTTTCAGCTGAGGCACAATCTTTATGGAACAGCTCAAACCAGATACAATCATCGATAAGAAATATCGTGTTATAAACACACTCGGCATCGGTGGCATGGGCATTGTTTATCGGGTAGAGCAGCTCTCTCTCAATAGTGAGAGAGCGCTGAAAACTATTCATACAGACAAATTTAGCGAAGCGGTCTGGCAGCGCTTTCAGCGCGAAGCTAAAGCAGCATGCAGACTTGATCATTCTAGCCTGGTAAAAGTATTGGACTATGGCTTGTTTGAAAAAATTACACCATACTACGTCATGGAAATCGTTCAAGGACAGACACTCTCGGCCAGAATCAAAATAAGAGGCACTCTCAACCTTGATCAATGTCTCTCTGTTTTCATTCCAACAGCCTTTGCTCTAGCCTATGCCCACGACAAAAAAATAATTCACCGTGACATGAAACCAGCCAACATCATGTTCAATGAGTCCAACGGCAAAATTTCAGAAATAAAGATCTTAGATTTCGGCATCGCCAAATTAATAAGCGATGAAAATTTGACAAATGCACTGACAAAGCCAGGAGAAGTTGATGCTCGCTCAGACATTTATTCACTTGGTTGCTCAATGTTCGAAGCACTGACCGGTCTGCCACCATTTATAGCCAAGAATGCAGTACAAGTCATTATGCTACACCAAAGCTCACCGCCACCAACACTAGCTCAAATCGCACCCAATCTAGTTTTTAGCGATAGCATTGAGCAAGTATTACGAGTGATGCTAGCAAAAAATCCCGATCACCGCTATCAGTCAATGGATGATCTAGCCCAAGATTTGATATTCATTAAAAATGGCAAGCAGCCTCGTTTCGCCCAGACACAAGAAACACAGTCAGGGCAAGACTCAAATTTACTATACGCAAAAACAAAGTCTGCTAAATTACTTTCTGCAAAAAGACCAGTCGCAATAGCTGTATCAGAAGCAATGATATCCGGTGATGACGAAGAGGAGACAGACGATACCCAAGAGCGAATCTCCGAAAGCCAGACTGTAACTGCAAACATACTGAGAAAGTTCAATTTTCCAGCTCTTGCCCTGACGACAATACTCATCATTGCCGCAACTGCAACTGTGATATTGCTGAAACCGGGACCGACCCATAAAACCACGATACTTAACACGCTAACAGTATCGAACAAACCATTTGCTCATGCAAAAGTATTGTCTAATGGTCAGAAAGTGACTGTGTTTGAGTTTCCTAGTACGTTTTCAGCTGGCGAAATTAACTCCTTAGACGGCCGCCATAGAATTAGTGCCTGTGGCGAAGTGACCATACCATTTGGTGAATTAATTGGTTTTCGACCAAGCAAAGAATTTTTGGAAGTACCAGAACGATTCAAAAAATTTGGTGCTGACGAAATTGCCGAAGTAGATGTTTATGACCGCCATATGTTCAGCGACAAACACATGGCCCAAATGAGACACCTAGTCAATATTCGCAAACTCAACCTTAAAGACACAAACCTTTCTAGTAAATGCATCAACGATCTTAACTATTTTAATGAACTTATAGAACTGAACGTCTCTAACACAGGAATTGATGACCAGGACCTAGCAAAGCTCAATCGTCTAAAACATCTAGAGGTTTTTGAAGCCAGAGACTTTCCCTCTCTAACTAAAACCATTAAGACCCTGGCTGGGACTACAAAACTCAGAAAGCTTTCATTGTCCAACACCTGGGCAGGAAACAACTTGCTAAACGACATTGCCAAAAATCGCAACTTGACCTACCTGAGCGTATCGCAAAACCCAAAGATTACAGCAGAAGGAGTCAGGCTCTTACTTCCCCTAACACAACTAGAACACTTAAACTTACTTGGCTGTCATGTCGGACCAGAAGCCACTAACACACTAGCATCGTTCAAAAAAATGCGCGTACTGAAGCTGAACATAAGCAACTGGTCGAAGGCTGATGTTGCCAAATTAAGGCAACGTATACCAATAGATTGCACCCTCGAAGTGGATGAAGAGACTCCTAGAAATGCCAGTTTTTGGATTAAATAAAGATGTTACCGACAAGGCACCTAAGGGAATGCACTATTTAACTTCGCCAGTCAAACATATTGGAACTAAAACCACTTTTAGATGTCATGAGCACCTGAATAGTGTCTGTTTCTCGGGGTGGCTAGCTAATGAATCAATTAGAACAAACAAAAATAGCTTTGCTTCGTGAAGCTTCTAAAACACTGAACAGCATCAGTAAGGTGAAGAATGGTGGTGAAGAATTTGTGAAGTGTAAGCACGCCTACGACCATCCAGAAGAAATTAGAACCCTCTATCTAGCCGCACTAGAGGCACTAATAGAAGATGGCGCCACGGAACTCGTGCTCACCAATGAATATCTAGATTTATTTGAACTGAAGCAAACAGCAGCAATTTCTACACTGGCTGCCGCAAAAGAGGCTTTGCTAAGACAGCTGAAACAAGACGGGCGAATTTATAAAATTCACAGCCCACAGGGCGAGTTTGTGCAATGTAAAAAGTTCGCCCTGGGCGGCGCCGATCGTCCAGACGAGAACGAAGAAGAATCACGGATTATGTTCTTAAAAGCACTATCAGAACTGATGCGCTACGGCAAAATTGATTTGGTTTCAGAGAACCGTGAAATGAGCGTCTTTGCCCCAGCGATACAGTACTGCAGTGCCGTTAACAACGCTGAAATCTATGAAGATCTGCGCCAGTGCAGTTAGGTTGACAAGCCATTACTTCACCAGTGGCATCTCAATAATTTGCGCCACAGAAAGTTCAGGAGCTGCCCTGCCATTCTCTAGATGCAGCAATCCAAGCTGCTCATACTTTGGTCGAATACGGTCTGACATTAGCCCTAAACGCTTCAAATTGGGAATGATCATACGGAACATGGAACTTCTAAAGAAGCCCATTAAAGCTGACTCGCTGACAAATTTATCCCACGCTTTTGGTGTAAATAAATGAGTGTAATATTCATCATAAATCTCATGAGCCAGAAAACGTCTTTGCAGAAGCAAGCAAACTTCAAAGGCCCATTCTTCTCGCTCACGCAATTCAGCTTCGTTTAATTCTGTTTTGTAGTAGCGCTCTAAAGCAAGCACACCATAGTGAACATGACGAGCTTCATCACCGATAACATATTTTAGACAGTCTTTGAGAACTGGTTCACCAGTGACCTTACGAATGGTAGAAAATGATCCCAAGCCAAAACCTTCAATCATAATTTGCATGCCCAAGAACTTCACGTCCCATCTTGGATCTTCCATCAAAGCTTCTGTGAGAACATATAAATTCTCATTGATTTCATAGACCTTTTCCATCTTTTCATGCAAATAGCGGTGAAAGACTTCAATGTGTCTACCTTCGTCTATAACCTGAGTTGCTCCAAAGAGCTTGCCGTCTAACCATGGCACAGCCTGCATTACTTGGGCGGCACCGTATAGAGCAGCTTGCTCACCGTGCAATATCTGGCTCAAAAACCAACTGAGTAGTGAATGACGCTGCTTTGATCTTTCTAGGGGACTGAGTTTACTCCACATTGGCAAAACATTAGCAGGGCAAAATGCATCAGGCAAAAGCAGCCCAGTTAAATCTAGTGGATCAACGTCGCGACTCCAATCTATGCTCTCTGTGGCATTCCATTGAGAAGAGTTGGCAGCATTATAAAGCTTGGCCAGCTCTGGATAATCACGTGTATATTGCCAATCAAAGTGCACTTTATGAGAGGGGTCCATACTCGAAAATGGAGCACCTTTTGCACACTGTTGAAAGAGGCCTCGATAAGCTGGTCCGAGAAAAGACTTAAGCATTTTGATGTTGCCACGACTTGTTGCATCAGCAACAACTGGCCAGGTACGACCGACAGCCGTAATTAATTGAGGAAGAGATTTGATAGCCAAGTGATACCGCTTTGCCTTTTCTTTTTAAGGAATGTAATTGCCAAGAACCCGAAACTGAGAATGCTTGAGACCGGCATTCAAAAAATAAGTTCCGTTTTCTAAATTAAAATATTGCGACCGGACCAGCGGTAAGCGCTGATTGTCTGGCAGCTTCGATCACTTGCAGGCAAAGTAGTGCATCATCAATCTTGACAGGAACCGGGCCTCTCAGGCGAACAGCGTCGCGCATTTGCTCATAAAAATTCTGATACGACCCAGCTTCTGACTCGATGTTAACCTTGTGCTTAACGCCATTCTGATAAGTAGTCAACTTGCCATGATGGTCGGTATGCTCGTGACCCCAATGCCAACTACCTGGCCTATGCCCATCTTTGAGCGAGTTCTCTTGGGGATCAAGACCCCATTTTTCGTATGTTCCTTCAAGTCCGATCAAGCGAAATCTAGGGCCGACCTCAGGAGCCAGCATGCTCACCCATATATGGACAACCACAGCATCGGCAAAGCGCAAGGCTACAAAAGTATCATCGTCACCAGCTACACCTGGACGTCTGTGCATAATTTCAGCATAGACCTGCTGGGGTTTACCAAAGAGCACAAGTGCTTGATCTATAAGGTGACTGCCAAGGTCAAAGAGCAAACCACCACCCTCATCAGGCGAAGTGCTTTCACGCCAACCACCTGGTTTTGGCTCTAAGCGATAGCGCTCAAAACGTGACTCCATGCGAGTAATCCTTCCCAATCTGCCACTTTTAATGAGCTTTTTGATCGTCAAAAAATCATTGTCCCAACGCCTATTCTGAAATACCGAAATAGCTACGTTGGCTTCAGTACTAGCACTTATCAACTGCTCAACTTGGTCAGAAGATATGGCCACTGGCTTATCGATTACTACAGGAATACCGGCATAAATGCTGGCCAAGCCTAAATCTAGGTGCGTATCGTTGGGTGTGGCTACAACCACAAGGTCATACTGATCAGGGGCCTTGAACACCTCATCGACCTTATAACAAATTCTGGCATTAGGATAATCTGCCTGTGCCTGCTCTTGTCTGCCTTGACTACGGGTGACGATGGCCGCTACTTCCATGCCGGCTGTCGAAGCTATCAGAGGGGCATGAAAGGCAGCGCCGGCTAGACCGTAACCAATAATTGCTGTGCGAACTGGCTTGTTTTGCGGCACCTTCTTGCTCCCTGATTTGCCATTAAAGATAGCCTTGACCTATCCGGTGGTCAAGCGAATATTCACTACAAAGCCCAAAACAGGCATAGCAAGGCAAGACAGAGTTGCGCCAAAGACCACATCAACTGTAAACTGTCTCAATCAATAGGTTTACACTTGGTCAAAATAGGGACTGATTAATTGTTAGGACTTATTACTACCGACTGATAATTTTTCTTCTGGACGAAGGGCTATACTGGCTTTCATGGATCAAGATTGGGATAGATATAGAATACTAGGCGAGCAAGCTGAGGCTTCCTCCAACTATCCCTATGCAGAAGCGATGTGGGCGATGACAGTCCTAATTGCGCAACATTTCGGCGACAAAGATCCCCGCACTCCTTATAGTCTAGACTCGCTTAGTCGTTCTCTTATGAGACAGCAAAAGTTTACTTTGGCAGAACACTTTCTCAGCAAAGCTTGGACAATAAAAACCCAAGTAATTAGTGCCAGCGCCTTAGAAATAGCCACAACCATGAATCTTGTAGCCGAGCTCTATTATCGTCAAGGCAAGTACCAAGATGCCATACAAATGTGCAAAAAAGTACATGGCATTTATCAGAGCTCTTATGGAGTAAACCATCCCAAGACACATGAAATAGCTGGCAATATTGCCATGTTAGAGAAAATGGCCAACCCAGTTCCGGTTCAAGCACCAGTTCAAACACAGACTCAGGTTCCAGCACCCCAACCGGCTTTAGCCGCACCAACTGCCAGCACTGTCAGCCAGACGGCTGTACAAGCGCCAGCCGCGACTCCTGCTGCGGTGAACCCAGCCCCATCCACCAGTAAGAAACGCTCAGGTATGCCCCGTTGCGAGGTTTGCGGCTCGGTGATGGAAGCTGATTGGTGTTTCCGTTGCACTGGCAACAGCGTCAAAGCAGTTAACCCGGGTCAACAACTTACTTAACAAGTATTACAAAGTTTTTTTTGATTTTGCATCGGTTTTCAACAGGCTGCTAATAGCAATCCTCTTGAAAATCAGGATAGGATGCTGCTTACCCTGATACTCTATATGGTGCCTTTTACTTGATTGTTTTGGCAGCTAATTTGGCAGTCAAAAGAAATTGGACCTACGGGTATACAATTAGTCGCTAATGCATGTTGGTATATGTATATTAGTAATTAATGGGTGACTGAAACGAAGTAACTAATCGGATGGTAAAGACTCTTCGAAAAGTTTCGAAGAGAGGGAGTTGTTGATGCCTTTACGCAGAATCAAAATTGAAGACTTGAAAGAAGCTCCAGAAATTCGACAGCGGACGCCGCTCTCTGTAGAATTTCCAGAGATAGCGGCGATGTGGCATAAAACTAAAAACAGAAACTTCAAAGCCGACCAGTTCTCTGTTGGTTCAAATATTGAAGTTTGGTTCAAATGTCCTGAAGGAAGTGAACACGTCTTCCAGAAAGCAATTTCTTCAATGGTCTTGGCCAGACGCAAAGGCGCTAAAGGTTGCCCAGCCTGTAAAGGCGACTTGGTAACCAAAGACAACAGTCTCTCCCGTCGATTTCCTAAGCTTGCCAAAGAATTTTTAGAAGGAAAAAACAATTTAGAACTATCCAATGTCAGTTACGGCTCAAGTCGAAGAGTTTGGTGGCACTGCTCTAAATGCGACCACGAATGGCAAACTGCAATTTCGAATAGAACTCAGCTCGGTTCATCCTGCCCCAATTGTCGTAAATCACCACTCGTAAATCTAAGCAAAATTGGTCGCTATATCAAGTTCTTTGATAGGAAAGCCAACAAGGGAATCGACCCTGAAAAGTTACCTTCTCGCAAACCACTTTGGTGGAAATGCAGTCGTGGACCAGATCACCAATGGAAACAGGTTTTTAAAGAAAAAGATGGAGAGTTCTGTCCTTTTTGCCGGGGCTCACGGCCTTCAATAACCAACAATTTGACATTGATGCCAGCTTTGGTTAAAGAGTTTCACCCCACCAAGAATAAAAAGGTTAAGCCCAAAGACATCTCTATACGCAGTTTCAGAACTGTCTGGTGGAAATGTCCGAAAGGACCAGACCACGAATGGGAAGGCAGAATTTACGAGCGCACTTATGAAGGAGCTGGTTGTCCATTTTGTCGCAATCATCGTCTCTCTGTCACAAATAGTTTGGCCAGACTTGCGCCTGATCTTGCTAAAGAATGGCACCCAACCAAGAATGGCAAAATGACACCCAAAGATATAGTGGCTTTTACAACTAGATCTGCCTGGTTTCTTTGCCCCAATGGCCACGACTACGAAAAACCAGTTCACCTGCGCATTCGCTTTGGCTTAGGCTGCCCTGAATGCAAACAGGCTGGCATAAAACGAGTCAAAACCAAAGTTCTAGCAACATCAAAACCGTCGCAGCACAATCTAAAAAAGAACACTAAGGCCAAAAAGAAATAACTGTCTCCTCTAGGCAACGCCGTCAATAATTAAATGCATGGCCCGAAAGGCCCTGGGAGCCTGTGGTATACTCCTGCACTGGTGCATGACAACATATTGGAACGCGGATGAACGGAAACAGTTTTCAGCTCAAGGAGCCAGCTCTCAGCAGTATTGAAGCTGAACTACAAGAGCAATCAGACCGCCGGCGTACGTTTGCGATTATCTCGCACCCTGACGCTGGCAAAACTACTTTGACTGAAAAGCTCTTACTTTTCGGCGGTGCCATTGAAGAAGCCGGCGCCGTTAAATCACGCCGCGATCAAAGAAGCGCTACATCTGACTGGATGGAATTAGAAAAGCAACGCGGTATATCAATTACTTCAACTGTTCTACAGTTTGAGTATAAAAATTGCTGAAGACACCTACAGAACTCTTGCAGCGGCCGATAATGCAGTAATGCTAATTGACTCAGCCAAAGGTCTTGAGCCCCAAACAAGAAAACTATTCGAAGTTTGTCGCTTGCGGCGCTTGCCGCTATTTACCTTCATAAACAAGCGCGATAGACCAAGTCGCGATCCGCTTGAACTGATAGACGAAATAGAAAAAGAGTTCAACCTTGCAACATATCCTGTCAACTGGCCAATTGGCACAGGCGACCAATTTAAGGGTGTGGTAGACAGACAGTCAGAAACAGTCTACTTGTTTGAACGCACTGTCGGGGGCCGCACACGCGGTGAGGTAGCTACTTATAAATTGGCTGACCCAAAACTAAAAGAGCTAATTCCCAAAGCACTCTTCGCTCAACTCACTGAAGAACTAGAGATTCTAAACGCTGCTGCCGCCCCACTTGACCTTGAAAAAATACATAGTGGTGAGCTTACCCCTGTTTACTTTGGCAGCGCCATGAACAATTTTGGTATTGAACTATTTCTCAAGTCTTTCATAGACTTGTCGCTCCAACCTGGTTCTTTTCCTTCTAGTGAAGGTGATATACCGCCTACCTTCACTGACTTCACCGGCTTTGTTTTCAAACTACAAGCCAATATGGATCCTCGCTCAATAGTCGCACCCAAAAAAGCATTCAATTGAGCCAACCAAAGAAACTCTTTGCTAAAGAAAGGCAATCAATTGAAAAAGCCTATCCTGGGGACATCGTCGGTTTTAGCAACCCTGGAGCCTTTGCCATTGGTGACACTATCAGTAGTGGCAAACGTTTATCTTATCCTGGCATTCCCACATTTGCTCCTGAACTCTTTGCCTTCCTCGAAAACAAAGAGCCAAGTAAATATAAGCAATTCCACAAAGGCATAATAGCCCTACAAGATGAAGGTGCTATCCAAATTTTGTGGATGACCGAAAGAGACACACGCTATCCATTATTAGCAGCAGTTGGAGCTTTGCAATTTGAAGTAGTGCAATTTAGGCTACAAGCCGAATACGGCGCTAATACTACCTTACGCAATGTCGACATACACAAAGCTCTCTGGGTTGTCGGTGCTTGGGATACACTCAAAACGGCTCCAAATCTAACAAGCTGCACTGTGGCTACCGATAAATTTGAAGACCCTGTTCTATTGTTCAAAAATAAATGGGACCTGAGCAAGTTCAAAGAACTATACCCAGACATTCATCTGAGTAAAGTAGACCCTCGAACTGGACCTGTTTCAGAAGCCTACTAAATTAAAGGGTCCACTAAAGACCCAGCTTACCTTTGATGTACTTCATCGTATTAGGAAAGTAAGTAATCATCTCTTGGTAGTAGCCACGCTGATTACCAAGCAAAATCGAAGTCAGCTCGGCACAAGTTTCTCTTTGACCGCGCACAGACTTTTGTAGATAGTACTTGATCTTTGGTGCCACGTCGTCTGGTACGCGGGCAATGTCTAGATAGTAGTTGTGTCTAAATTCATCGGTGCATGAATACCACTGTAAGCAAGCATCAACTGCATGGCCGGTTTCATGCAAAAAAGTACCTTGCAAATCAGCTGCATCCCGTGGTCTTCGCACTTCATTGCTACCTTCGTCGACGGTAGCTTGACTTAAAACTACAGTCTTACCAGTAAACAAACCTGGGCAACTCTTTGAGGTACCGCCTTCGTAGCCAGCCACTTCTTGATAGGCACCGGCAGGAAATTTATCAATCATCGTGGGAGTAATGACAAAATCAATCTCACCCTTAAAGAGTATCTCTTGAACAATCGGTGGAATTTTATCGAAACAAGCATCAACCGCTTTTATGGTTCTTTCATTGACAGGATCATGACCATATACCGGTCTGACGATAGAGACTCTCTTTCTCAGCTGCTTCATGCCTTCTTTGCTTCCGGCTATATCTGCTGCTGTCTCCTCGGCAGTATTAGACCTAGCTGCAGAAGGAGGTGACGCAGTATTTTTCTTGGCATTAGAATTAAGCCGCAGTAAATATTGCTCAGCCAAAGCTGCTTGGGGTGTACCGGCAAAATTATTTTTCAATTTCTGGTAGGTTTCTTCAGCCCGCTTCCTCTGACCCAAGGCATAGTAAGAATGAGCCACGTAGAGCCAGGCATTAGCCCCTGCTTTCTCTTTTGCGATTGAGTCGTTCATATAGGCGGCTGCTTCGTTATAACGACCAGCCTGATAAGCCTGAACGCCCAGGGCGTAAATGGATGTAGATAGGGAAGATGGGGCTGTTGTAGAAGAAGCTGACTTCTTAGCACTATTTGAAGCAGCTGGAGCAGCTATGGCCGGCAAGACCAAAGCAATGCCCAAGGTGAGGCTCAGCGAAAAACTAGTTACTGTGAGCGGCTTTGGCACAATAATTTTGGGAGCATTGCTTCAGTTTATTTTGCTTGAACAGGCATCAAAAGATACTTATAGCCTTCGTCGCCTATGCCCTTGATGATTAGAGGCTTAAGCGAACCAGTCATCTCTAACTTGATCTCTTCTACAACCAAGCGTTGCAGCACATCTGTCAGGTAGCGAACGTTGACTGCAATGTCGATCGTCTCGCCTTCAAAGCCGATTGATACTTCTTCTTGAGCGCGACCAACGTCGGGTGTATTGGCCGAAATTTGCACATTCTCTGCTTCAAAATGCAATTTGACAAGGTGTGTACGCTCGTCAGACATAACTGCTACGCGCTCAATTGCTTGCATCAATTCATCGCGCTTGAAGCTTGCTAGGTGGCTAAAGTCTTTAGGGAAAAGCTCTTGATAGCGGGGATATTCTCCACTGATTAAACGAGTCGAGAGATAGTGGGTTTTGGTCTCAAAAGTAATTTGTCCGTTGATTACGCCCAGACGAACTTCATTGCCGCTGTCTTGGCTATCAAGTACCTTGATAATTTCACCACAAGCTTTAGCAGGGATGATTGCCTTGAGACTCGCTGGTTTTTCTAGGGTGGCTGTAGCTACTTTTGCTTCACTACCTTCTGCCTCAGCCTCAACGCCTTCACCTTCGCTGCGAGCTGCTGCTGCCGGAGCTACCAGATTTAGTTTTTCAAAACGGTGAGCAAGGCGTGAGCCATCGGTGGCTGTGCACTCGAAATTGCCTTCATCAATCACCATGTAGACGCCGCCAAGAATACTCGAAGCATCGAAACTAGCAGCAGCAAAGGCAGTCTGCAAAATACTTTT
>LNEX01000434.1 GCA_001464165.1 bacterium Ga0077546 | reverse complement strand
TTTCCTTTACCCTGCAAGAGAAAGTAGATCAGGGGGACCAAGCACATGTCTGATTTTCAGCTATATCTCACTAATACGGCCGGACTGTCATCGGTGGCCTCGTTCTGGGTGTTTGTCGCTTCTAACGGTACCAAACGCTTTAATAGCATCGCTCTAAAAGTGGCTAATGGTGTCATGCTTGTCGGTTTTGTCGCTCTAACTGTAGCTATCATCACCCGTGGTATCGAAGCACAACGATTTCCCTTGGCTAATTTATACGAATCGCTCTTGTGGTTTGCTTGGGCCACTATGGGAGGATTTCTCTATCTGTGCCGGTCTTATGGTATTCAGCAACTAGGCTGGTTAGCTAGTTTGCTGGCCGCGACAATGTTTTTATATGGTAGTTGGCTACCCCAAAGTCAGCACGAGATTAGCCCTCTGGTGCCTGCCCTAGTCAGCTATTGGCGGCAAATACATGTGCCGCCCTTAATTGTTTCGTACGCTATGTTCTTCCTCGCTGGCTTGTCAGGCTTGCTCAACCTCTGGCAATCAGGTCGTTTGAGATCTCTAGCCTATTGCGTTGGTACTATCATTGCCGCCAGCAGCGCTATCGGCCTTGGTACTTTCAGTAAAGTAGACACCCAGTGGCTGCAACTCTTGTTTGTTGCTAGCTCGGTGCTTGGCCCTTTTCTGGCATTTCGCAGTCTGCCAGTTCAAGATGCCGCAATTGAGCAGTCTAAAGCCGCTAAAAAGAATGCTGAAATGTATGACGATGTTGGTTATCGCTGCGTGGCGATTGGTTTCCCGCTGCTTACAATTGGCATCATTACCGGCGGCCTTTGGGCTAATCACGCTTGGGGAAGCTACTGGTCATGGGATCCCAAAGAGTCTATGGCTTTGGTCACCTGGCTTTCTTATGCTGCTTACATTCACCTACGAATACAAAGGGACCTTTCGGCGGAAAAGCTATCAATTGTTTCGGTGATTGGCCTGCTTCTTACCCTTTTGACTTACCTCGGCTTCAACTCTTTAGGGTTTGGTGGCCTACATAGTTACGGAAAGTTTAAATAAGCCGTCGTTCTCGTTGAATTTATCTAGTTAGTTTTGGACCTCTGGCAATCTACTTATAGATTGTTCCAGCCTAGCTTATATCGGCTTGTAAGAAGCTTTGTTAAGACCAGGCAAAGCAGGCTTAACCTGGCTCTAATCTAGGGTTTACCCGGTTATCAAGTGACTGTAGGAACATTTTAATAGGAGGGTGCGTCAACTCTCTAGTGAGTCACAAAAATTAGACTAGGTAACAAATAACCAGCGGCAGGAGCCGCAAGTAACATGCCAAGAAAAGCGCAGAAAGAAGTTTATAGATCTGAAGATTTCGACGAAGTTAGCTTCGACGACGAGATTGCTGTGGTTGAAGAAGTCGAAGGTGTTGATGACGAGGATGTCGCAGAAATTGCCGAAGTTTCACGCGGCCGCTTAATCAGTACTCCAGGTGAAGATCCTGTGCAGTTCTACCTGCGCTCAATTGGTCGCATCAGGCTGTTGACTGCAGTGGAAGAAATTGAACTAGCTAGGCGTATTCAAATTGGCGATGACCTCGCCAAAAAGAAACTAGTGCAGGCAAATCTGCGTTTGGTTGTAAGCGTCGCTAAAAAGTATCAAGGACGCGGACTTCCTTTACTTGATTTGATTCAAGAAGGTAACCTCGGTTTGATTCGAGCTGCCGAAAAGTTTGACGCAGAGCGTGGATATAAGTTCTCAACTTATGCCACTTGGTGGATCCGTCAGGGTATCACTAGAGCCATTGCTGACAAATCGCGCACCATCCGCGTGCCTGTGCACATGGTTGAGACTATCAATAATTTGCGTAAGGTCACGCGCAAACTTTCGCAAGAGCTTGACCGCAGGCCAACTCTAGAAGACTTGGCTAAGGGGCTGGGAGTTAGTGTAGAAAAAGTACGCGATATTCTAGCTGCTAACCGTTCGCCTCTCTCTCTCGATACGCCTTATGGTGAAGAGGATGATAATTCTTTGTCGGAGGTGGTGGAAGATGAAAATCACTCTTCTCCTGAAGATTCGACGGCCGCTAGTTTGATGTCTCAAGACATTCGCGGGGTGTTGTCGATGCTGACTGCTCGAGAGCGTGAGATTATCATTCTGCGATTTGGTCTAAATGATGGTAAGCCACGCACTCTAGAGCAGGTTGGTAAGCTCGTTGGTATCACCAGAGAGCGTACTCGTCAGATTGAAATAAAAGCACTACGCTTTTTGCGTCAATCGCGCCAGGGCTCGCAGCTGAAAGACTATCTGGAAGCCTAAGGTTCTAACAGAAACGCAAAAAGAGGGAAGGCACCAGCCTTCCCTCTTTTACTAAGTATTGAAAAAATCTAGCTAGACGCGAATCTCTTGAATGACGCCATCTTTAACTAGAATTTCGCCACCTTCGAGGCGTTGGAAAATATTCTCTCCAATACGCACTTCCACTGGATTTTCCACAGTGAATTGAGTTACGACACTGCCTACTGGCAGTTCAGAAAGAGCTTGGTTTTGACCCTGCATCTCTTCTTTGAGCTGCAAAAGACGCATCTTTTCAGCTTCAACCTGAGAGCGAATTGTTTCAATTTGCACCCTGGCGTCGGATGAAACCATGCCGCCTGCTCTTTTCTCAATATCTGCTACGGCTCTTTTACCCTTGAATTCTAATTGCTGCAATTCAGCGTCAATCTGCTGAATATTGCGCAAAATCTCATTGGCAACCTGGGCCTTAAAGTTCTCAGTGACAATTGCTCTGACAGCTATTTGTCGGATGAGGCTAATTGACTCAGCCATCTTTCCTCCTAACCAAACCGAATCCTGAGATACATGACATATGCATCTATCTCGATGGCGCTAGTTTAGCAGCATTGATGTTAGTTCTCAGCGCCATCGAGGTTGTCACTAGAACTTTTCTGCTACCGACTTGGCCTGGGTGAAGAGCAACAGGTAGTCGCGTCCACCAGCCTTGGAGTCAGTACCGCTCATGTTGAAGCCACCAAATGGATGGACTCCCACTAGAGCGCCAGTGCACTTGCGATTTAGGTAAAGATTTCCGACGTGAAATTCACGGCGGGCCCGCTCTAGGTGCTGGCGGTTTCTTGAATAAACCGCTCCGGTTAAACCGAATTCAGTATTATTAGCCACTGCCAGAGCATGGTCGAAGTCTTTGGCTTTAATCATGGCGAG
>LNEX01000433.1 GCA_001464165.1 bacterium Ga0077546 | reverse complement strand
CAACAACTATGGCGAAAAGCCTTACTTTTAGGCAGTATATTCGCCGTGATTTTTTCGTATGCCGTCAACTCGCAATGGTTCCAACAGTCGCCACCGATTGCTCAATTTAGCCCACCCAGTGGTTGTGAACAGTTAAGAGCGAAACTACAAGAGAAGAACCAGCGCATTTTTACTTTGCGCGGACTAGCGGCCGACCAGGGCGAATATCCGGTTAACTTAAGTCGACTCTGGGGCGTGAGCAATGCCTCCGGTTATGAGCCACTCATGCCCAGACGCTACATGAAGCTGTTAGGCCTTGCCGAAGGGGGGTTTTTACAACCACCTTGGCGCATCAAAGCCCAAGACCGCTCTTTTGATATTTGTGCAGTTCGCTATTTGCTAGCACCAGCTGATGCCTTTGGTGGCCGCGCCTTCGTCGATGATGCCTGGAAACACTGGAAGCTTGTTAGTCAAGCTGATGGTGTCCTTTGCTACGAAAATACTCGGGCTAGGCCTCGTTTCTATTTAGTGCCAGAGCGTAAAGATGTGAGCGAGCAAGAGGCTCTAATAGCAATTAAAACTAGTGCTTTACCCAATGGAGCAGTATTCGATCCAGAGACAATGGTTTTAATCGAAACTGAAAGGCAGCAAAATCAGACACACTCAGCAAGCACAAAAGAAAGGTCGACAGGTGCATCAGAAGCGGCAACAAGTAAATCAGCAGCGGCAGCCCATGCAGCAGTTGGCGCTTCAATCAGCGCTATAGAGATAGACAAACTCACTGATGAACAGATTGAACTTTCAACTGAATCAGATTTTAGCGGCTATCTAGTGGTGGCAGATCAATACTACCCTGGCTGGAAAGCTTCGCTAGACGGCCAAGCCACACCAATTCTAAAAGCGAATTATGTACAGCGAGCAATAACTCTACCGGCAGGAAAACACAAAGCTGTTTTCACTTATGAACCAGATTCGTATCGCAGTGGTTTGTTGATTAGTTCAGCAGCGCTAGCTCTATTGACGCTCACAGCCATTATCGGGACCATTAAAGGCCTTAAGACCTAAGAGAACAAAACCGGAGAGATTTTCTCGGGAAAAATCTCTCCGGTTTGAAATTTGATTTATGTGGACAACCGACAGTAAAAACTAACTCTGTCCCATAGCTGGATCAACAGCCACTTTGTAATCAACGCCGTCTAAGCCAAAACCAAAAAGCTTGAGAAACTCTGAGCTATAGCTTTCGTAGTCAGAAATCTCTTTAAGATTCTCAGTTGTCACTTGAGGCCAAAGTGCATCTACTTTTGCTTGCACATCAGCGTCCATCTCTTTGTCGTCAATTCTAATTCGACCAGCGGCATCAAGATTTGGCTTAGCGCCATTGTAGAGATTGCTAGCAAAAAGGCGATAAATTTGTTCGATACATCCTTCGTGAGTGTTCTTTTCTTTCATCACTTTGTAGAGCAGTGAAATATAAAGCGGTACTACTGGAATAGCTGAACTTGCTTGAGTAACCAATGCTTTGTTGATTGAAACGTAGGCCTTGCCACCAGTGGCTGCCAACTGTTCATTCAATTTTTTAGCAGTGGCTTCTACGTCAAGTTTAGCGACACCAATTGAACCGTCGCGGTAAATAGGCCATGTTACTTCTGGTCCGATATAAGAGTAGGCTACAGTAATGGCGCCGTCTGCCAAAACTTTCGCTTGGCGCAAAGCGTCCATCCACATTTGCCAGTCTTCACCACCCATCACTTGCTTGGTGTCGGCAATCTCTTGCTCGTTGGCTGGCTCGATTGTTACTTCTTTGACTAAATCTTTGTCAGTATTGAGTGTCTTGGCTGTAAAGCTATGACCAACCGGTTTGATAACCGATTTGAAGAGAGTGCCTGACTTAGGATGCATACGCTGCGGTGAAGCCAAGCTGTAAACAACCATGTCGACTTGGCCAAGGTCCTTCTTGATTACTTCGATAGTTTTTTCTTTGATAGCATCAGAGAAAGCGTCTCCGTTAATGCTATGGGTATAAAGACCGGCCTCTTTGGCTTTGCGGTCGAAAGCAAGGGTGTTGTACCAACCAGCAGTGGCTGTTTTGCCGTTCTCTGAAGGCTTTTCATAGAAGACTCCTACGGTAGCGGCACCGCCGCCAAAAGCGGCACTTATGCGCGATGCTAGGCCGTAGCCAGTAGAAGCGCCGATGACAAGTACTTTCTTTGGAGCAGCATTAATTGGCCCCTGCTTTTTCACATAGTCAATTTGCTCTTGCACATGGGCTTCGCAACCCACAGGGTGGGCTGTAATACAGATAAAGCCGCGAATGCGCGGTTCGATCACCACAAGATTCTCTGTAGATGTCATGCTCACCTTAGTATTCTCCATATCGCAAGAAGCAGATCTTCGCCTGTGCCCATGCTTGCTGTCAACTGTAACTGGCAGCAACAATGAGACGACTGATCTACCGAAAGTGCTAAAGTGTTACCGTAAGACTAAAATTGAACTACGAATATTGAACTAAAGACGTAGTTACCAACGAGGTGCACAACATGCATCTAGACGTGGTGCTTTTGTCACGCCTACAATTTGCGCTGACCCTGATGTTCCACTACATCTTTCCACCTTTGACCATTGGTCTTGGCCTATTGATGGTGATTATTGAATGGCTCTGGCTCAAGACTAAAGACCCATTCTATAAATCAATGGCGCTCTTTTGGACCAAACTCTTCGCCATCAACTTTGCCATGGGTGTAGCCACGGGCCTGGTTATGGAATTTCAATTTGGTACCAACTGGGCAATTTATTCACGCTTTGTTGGTGACATATTTGGCTCGGCCCTAGCTTCAGAGGCGATTTTCGCCTTCTTTCTTGAATCAGGCTTCTTAGCCGTCTTAGTTTTTGGCTGGGACAGAGTAAGCCCGAAAATGCATTTCTTTTCCACATGCATGGTGGCACTCGGTTCATTGTTCTCTTCAGTGTGGATTACAATTGCCAATTCGTGGCAGCAAACCCCCGCCGGATATCACATAGTAAAATCGGCAAATGGCTTCTGGCGAGCAGAAGTAACCGACTTCTGGGCCATGTGCTTTAACCCCTCTATGGTGCACCGCATGCTGCACGTCTGGTTGGGTTGCTTCATACTTGGTGCATTCTTCGCTCTTAGCGTTGGCGCCTTTTACATACTGAAGAACCAGCACACAAAGTTCGCAAAAAAAACCATAGAAATATCGCTGGTCTATGCCGCCATAAGCAGCCTAGCTATGCTTGGTTCGGGCCATTTTCAAGCTGATGCAGTGGCTGTCAACCAACCCGCGAAACTAGCAGCCTTCGAAGGCCACTATCAAACCGGTAGTGGTGGCACACCACTTTACGCATTTGGCTGGCCAGATGAGCAAGAAAAGAAAGTCAAGTTCGGATTAGCCATACCGGGCATGCTCAGTATGCTCGTGCACGGCAATTTCGATCAACCGGTCACGGGTCTGGACAAATTTCCTGAAGAAGACCGTCCGCCAGTCTTCATACCGTTTCAAACTTATCACCTAATGATTGCACTAGGTATGGCTTTCATTGTTCTTTCACTGCTTGGCCTCGTGCTCCTCAAGTACAATCTTCTCTTTCAACAGCGCTGGTTGATGTGGCTCTATGTCTTTGGTGTGCTTGGCGCCTACACAGCCAACGAAGCCGGCTGGATCGCTGCCGAAGTAGGACGGCAACCGTGGGTAGTTTACGGCCTATTGCGAACCAAAGACGGCGTATCGCATTCGGTTACAGCCGAGCAGGTGCTGGGCTCAATGATTATGTTCGGCATACTCTACAGTTTTCTCTTTGTCGTGTGGGTGATGGTGATGAACACTCGCATTCAAGCTGGGCCGCCAGTAGTGGCAGACATAGTTAAAGAAGACGAGAAACTTGCACCTGTTGCTAAAAAAGGCGTAGGTCAATTCATGGCCTTGATAGGCAACCTTTTGCAACGAGGGCCAGCTTCGCTTTCAGAGACATGGCGAGGCGCAGCTCCAACTAGCAATGCCAAAGCTGCACCTGAACTTAAACAAGAACTTAAACAAGAGCATGAGCAACATCAAAAAGAGGACGAACCATAATGGACTACTCCTTAAATTTCATCTGGTTTATGTTGCTCGGCGTATTACTAACGGGCTACGGCATTCTTGACGGCTTTGACCTCGGCGTCGGCATTTTGCACCCTATTGCCAAAACCGATGAAGAGCGCCGCTTAATTATCAACTCTATAGGCCCGCTCTGGGATGGTAACGAAGTCTGGCTGGTTACCTTTGCTGGCGCTCTCTTTGCCGCCTTCCCCGATGTATACGCCATAGCCTTCTCTAGCTTCTATACAAATTTGATGATCATTCTTTGCGCTTTAATTTTCAGGGCAGTCTCCATCGAATTTCGCAGTAAGCATCCATCTTCGTTCTGGCGTCAATTCTGGGACGCCTGCTTCTTTCTCTCTAGCCTTAGCGCCTCCTTCTTATTTGGATACATCGTCGGTCAGCTATTTTTGGGCTTGCCCATCGACGGCCAGCTAGAACTACACAAAGAAAAAATGTCAGTACTTGAGTTTTATCCTGTAATCACAGGCCTTTTGGCCGTCGCTACTTGCGCCATGCACGGTTCAATCTTTCTCTATCTTAAAACTGAGGGCGAACTGCAAGAGCGCATTCACAACTACATTTGGCATACATATGGCATCTTTGTAATGGTTTATATGCTCACTACAATTTTCACACTCACACAGATTCCTTCGGCTACCAGTAACCTGAAGCACTATCCCTGGCTCTGGTCTGTTGTGTTAATCAACATTATGGCGATTGGCAACATTCCCCGCACCATCTTCCTCAAACAGCCTGGCTACGCTTTTCTCTCTTCGATTGCCACCATAGGCGCTCTCGCAGCACTCTTCGGCATAGCAATTTTCCCCAACCTGATTGTCTCCAGCATCGACCCAAGCCTCAGCCTCAACATCTACAATTCAGCATCGTCACAGGGAACGCTTAAGACCATGCTATTTATTGCCGTGCTTGGCCTGCCATTCGTCTTGAGCTATACCGTGATTGTCTACTGGGTCTTTCACGGCAAAGTAGCTCTAGGTAAATTTAGTTATTAGCCTTAGTTTGAAACTTATAAAAGTTTGAAACCCGTAAAATCTTGAAACTAGCACAAGTCCAAAAAATGCCACAATTGGGTATTAGACTTTGAGTTATGGAAGAACGTCTACAAGAAAATCTTAGCAAAAGCACCAAAGAATCCGGGTTTGGTTTAGCTTTGCTCCAAAATAGCAATAGCAAGCAAGCTCAATACGAAGCTGCCAAAACTTCTATTGATGGCAATCAGACCAAAGTTAGCTGCGACGAAATTCCAACTTTTCGCAACATGATAGACACCGTCGTCGAACAAGCTTATGACACGAAGAATGCTATAGAACTAAAGAAACAGCGCAGCTCCTTTGTCTGCGTCAAAGGCTCAAGCCAAGATGCCGTAGACAAAGCTAACCAAGCACTACTAATTTTTGATGACCCCTACATGAAGGCGCTTAGTAAACCGGCCCAAGATAGAGAGGTGATTAACCGTGAGGGCCAAGAAAATGGCTCTGGTATTTCTATCGACGTAGCCATGTCATCCGCAAAAACAAGTGGTGAAACCAAGCCAACCTTTCTAATTTCTCAAATTGTACCGGGATCCCCCGGCGAAAAGGCTGGACTAAAGCTCGGTGACACGATAGAGCACGTCAATGGCAAAGCCATAGGCGACTATAGTATTGCCCAGTTAGAAGCTTTTCTTACAGGTCAACCAGGAGACTCTCTTCGCTTCAAGGTCAAACGGGGCAGCCAATCGTTAGACAAAGACCTTGCCCTTGAACCGTTCACACCACCACGGGTAATCGACCGCAAGCTAGAGAGCAATTTTGCCTATCTTCAACTACGCAACTTTCAAGGAGATGACCTCGTAGTAAAAATGCAAGAGGCCCTTGGCCGCCACAGCAAATCGCCAGGCCTTGTGCTTGATCTTCGCAACAACCCCGGAGGCAGTTTTGACAGTGCCGTAAAGATTGCCCAAATGTTTATGGATGAGGGAACCATTGTCGAGACAAAAATTCGGCAGCCTTCACAGCCGGAAAATCCGATCTTTGCCAACAGAATCTACGAAGTGACAAAAGAAAGGGAAGTTATCAGCGGCACCGAGTTTTCTAGCAAGCCCAGGGAAGTGCCAGACTTGCTGCGCGGCAGACCACTTGTCATATTGGTAAATGAATATAGTGCATCCTCTTCAGAAGTGCTCACCGGCGCTCTAAAGGGGTCACATGCACACTATCCCCAGCGAAGACGGCACAGGTATGCACTACACTCAAATGCGTTTCTTTGATAGGTTCAATTTTAGCCCCGGTGACGGTGGCAAAAATCGTTACGGCATTGCCCCAGACCTTGAAATTCCTCGGCAAACTTATACTGCCAAAGTACCTGATGCTCAACTTAGAAATGCAATTGAAGTATTAAAACTGCTTCGAAAGTAATTTTTCACGATTTTTTCACACCCGTTGTCTTATCTTCTATGAATGCCCGGCGGCAACATAAATCGACGGCGAAGACGAAGGCGAAGGTAAATAAGCAATGGAACAAGCACACTTAGTAGACGAACTCGATCGAGCAATTGCTGAAGAACTAAAGCTCAGCTTCCAAAAGTTAAGAAGAGCTGCCTCATACGACAAAGAACTAAGGAAAACAATTGATGCTACCTGGCAGAACTACCAGAAAGCTGTGCCACAGTCATAATCTGTGCCACAGTCACAATCATTAGCGTTTCATTCCCACCAGAATTGCCACAGGTCACAGCCACTAATTTCGCTGGCGAGACGACCAACCGAACCCAAAGTCTGCAAAACGCTATCAGGGCAATAGCGAAAATGCTCAATAGCTAACCTAGTGGCTATTTCACCGCTGGAAACTGGTTTTGCTACATAAACATAAAGTGAGTCAGGCCCTAGCCCTAAGACTTTCGGTTTAACACCATAAAGCTCAGCCCAACGCCGCATTAGAGCTAGATGCACATGAGCAGGCGGCATGTCGTTAACACCGCCCATGTGAAAGAAGGCCGGAGCTAGGTCGGCATCAACCACTGGCACGAGCAATAGATATTGCCCACTATCAATGAGCTGCTGAGCACGAGTCGCCGCTATTAGGTGTTTCTGCGAGCTGCTATTATCTGGCTCAGCTTGCGATTCAAGTTCTATGGCCGCATCTTGACGCACCTCTAGCCAGGCTTCAAGGTCAATTTCAGCGGCGGCAGCTTGATAGTCGCTGACCGTTGGCACTTTGTGAGCAGCGCGCAGCAGAGCAAGCCGGGGAACTAGCTCGATACGCTCTAACTGCTCTAACTTGAGCGCAGCTTCCTCAAAGGCATTAGCAGATAGGGCACAGTCGCCACCAGCCAAAAAGCGCATCACTGAAGCATAGCCAAGCCCATCATGTTTTTCTGTGCCAATGCTAACAGTTGAAGAATGCGTGCTAGCAATGCTCTCAAGCGCCTGCCTCAACTTACCCCGCAACTCAACTTCAGAGGGCTCGATAAATTCAGGGCCAAGAGCTAGATGAGCCTCTGCCGGAGCTACAGTTGGTGCAAATATATTGTCACGGTCGGCATGGCAATCTAAAAGTGGATTCTGCCAAAAATCTTGCGAATAATCACTATAAAACTCCTGGGCTTGGTCTAAACCGTTGCTAAAAACCAGAAGCTGATTAAGCCGAAGCCAACCAGAAACTTTCAGGTCCTTAAATTTGCGAAAAACAAAAAGACCAATGTAGCCACCTATTGGCAGCGCTCTAAGGTCATCGAAGCGAATTTGCGCTGCTCCAATGACTTGCCTCAATGTGCCTAGGTCTACGGCCGACTGCACCAAGTTTAACTGACTGCGCTTGACCAAATTCTCCATCTCTTTCCACAAATCATCACACTACACAATCGTAGATATGCCGCACTGTCAATTTCGAGTACCGCAAAAAACATTAGAAGCGCAAGAATAGAAGTTCTTTTGGGCAAGTAGATACTAACTGTTGATTTAGGCAAATTTGGAAAATCCAATTATGTACAGCTCAAACGTACTACTTGTCGACGACAATGCCGACCTAAGAAAGCTGGTGTCCAAAACGCTCACGTCGCTGTGCAATTGGCAAGTCGACACAGCCGACTCAGGCCTAGCGGCTCTGTCATACCTGGAAGAACACAGACCTGATCTCATTTTGATGGATGTCTCCATGCCACAAATGGATGGTCTTACTACCATTAATGAAATCAAGAAAAGGGAGCAATGGCGCCAGATACCAATAATATTGATTACAGCCAGGGTGCAAAATCATGAGATGAATCAGTACCGACATTTAGCCATTGCTGGTGTAATTTCTAAACCTTTTGACCCAATCAAACTACCACACCAAATCAAACGTCTGCTAGAGCAATATTCACCGAGCGGCGAAAATAAGCGAGTAGCAGTCAGTGATTGATATACCTCCGCCCCCAGACTTTCTCGAAAACGCACCAATCGCTCTGCTACAAACCGACAGCAGGGGCGTCATTATACGAGTCAATCAAGCCGCCTTAGAATTGCTGCAAGCAAGTAATGCAAGTAATATAAGTAACGGACAAAACCTAGCTCAATATTTTTCTAGCGAGAGTCAAAGCTTGCAGGCCTTTGCTCAGCTTAAATCGGCTGGCATTCTGAAAGAATTTGCTGCCATTCTCAAAACCCCTAACGGCAACTTACGACACGTTATTATCGACGCCAATGTTTCTTTGAACAGTCAAAGAGAACCACATCAATACAATTTTTTCATACGTGATGTAACCACCAGCTGGCTCAAACAAAGCCAGGCGAGTGCTCAATTTGACATTACCAAAGTGTTAATTGGTGCCACTGCAATTGTTGATGCATTAGAACAAATTTGCACCACGCTCTGCACCTTGCTTTCATTTGAGATTGGCATAGTCTGGCGTATTGATCAACGAGCCAATCGCATGTCTCGCCTGGTTCACAAAATTATTAGTGACCAAGACAAACATGAATACTTGATTGCTCGTTCAGTCAACGTTCCGCTTTCGGTCGCAGCGGGCTTCCCCTCTACAATTTGGTTCAATGGCAAGGGCAAAGTATATACCGACCTCGAGCAATACGACACTTGCTTCAACGAACCAGCTTCGCGAATACGCAAAACCTATCCTGCAGTTGTTGCTTTTCCTATATGTATCGGCAACCGAATATGGGGGGTGATCAGCCTTCTTTCTACCAGGGCAACACCAATAAGTAGCGAACTGGTAACCACCCTCGAGTCAATCGGCTATCAAATCGGTCACTTTGTCGATCGCATAGAAGCCAACGAAGCCTACCTTAAGAGCCAAGAGCGCTACTACGTAGCTATTACTGGATCAAACGATGGCATATGGGACTGGGACCTTGTCACTAACGAAGTATTCTATTCACCTCGCTACAAATCCCAGCTAGGCTTTGAAGAAAATGAACTGGCCAACCATTTTGATACATTCCGCACCCTCTGCCACCCAGACGACTATCAACAAGTATTGGCGAAGGTACAAAGGCATATTGACACCAGACAGCCTTACGAAGCCGAAATGCGCTGCCGCACCAAAAGCGGTGATTACAAGTGGATATGCGCCCGCGGGCAAGCAATTTGGAATGCTCAAGGCCGTGCAATCAGAATGGCCGGCTCACACCGAGATATTTCAGAACTCAAGGCAGCAGAACAAGCTCGACATGAGTATGAACAACGCCTACTCGATAGTGAATCGATGTTTCGCCAGCTGGCTGAAAATATTCGAGAGGTATTCTGGATCATATCGGCAAGCACCGACGATTTCATATACGCCAGCCCAGCTTTCGAAGAATTATGGCTAGAACAGTGCGATCAACTCTACAAAAATAAAGAGGTATTTTTCAACCCGATAGTTGAAGAAGACAGACCCAGAGTAAGAAAAACATTGCAGGGGCTAATTGTTGATGCCGATATACAGAACCCAGGTGGTCAAGGTTTTGACCTAGAATTTCGCATTGAGACTAAAGAGAAGGAAATTCGTTGGATCTGGTCTCGACTGTTTCCAGTTTTAGATAAGACTGGAAGATGCGACCGCCTCTATGGTATCGCCCATGATATCACAGAAAAGAAAGAAGTAGAGCGTCGAGTCAGTGAATTTTATTCCACTGTCTCCCACGAATTGCGCACCCCGCTGACATCAATTAGAGCGGCCCTCGGCTTAATCGAAGGAGGACTTACCGGCGAAATCAGTGCCGAAACCATGGAATATGTCAGCATCGCCAGAAGCAACAGTGACCGTTTGATTCGACTGATCAACGACATTCTAGATATTCGCAGACTAGAAGCTAACAAGCTAGAAATGAAAATCGAACATATCAGGCCTAGTGATTTGATAGAAACCACTATAGACTCTATCAGAGCTTTCGCCGAAGAGCGTGGAGTAACTATATCTTTCAACTTAGAATCTAACGGACGCAATATTGTCGGAGATCGAGATCGCCTAGTGCAGGTATTGACCAACCTGATTTCAAACGCTATCAAATATACACCGAGAGGAAAGGCGGTTCGCATCTGCTGCACTAGCAGCGGTGACAATGTCAAAATCAATGTCATTGACCAAGGACCTGGTATCGCAGAAGAACACATGCAAGGTTTATTTGGTCTCTTTCAGCAATTAAGCTGTGTTGAAAACGAATTCAACACTGGCTCAGGACTAGGTTTAGCCATTTCAAAAGCTATTGTCGACAAGCTTGGCGGAAGTATCGGAGCAGAAAGCACATTCGGTGAAGGAGCAACATTTTGGTTTGAGGTACCTGCCCTTGAAGCACCTAAAACTCTTGAGACTCTTGAGACTCCTGAGAATATTGAAAGCCTTAGAGAACAAGGCGAAGCAGAGCCTGCCTCAATTTTATTAATGGAAGACAGCGATTCAATTGCGCTCATTCTCAAGACTCTAATTACTCGTACAGGCTATCACTGTGCGCGCGCTGCTAACATTGCCGAAGCCCACACCCTAGCCGAAACCCAGCGCCCAGATCTCCTGTTTGCCGATATCAATCTGCCCGATGGCAATGGACTTGATTTCGTCAATTGGTTGCATGAGCATTACTCAGCCGAAGCCATCCCAGTGATTGTACTTAGCGGAGCCGAAACCAATATAGATCGAGTACATCGCCCGGAACTTGTTGATTGGGTCAAAAAGCCATTTGAAACCGAAGAAATTCTGCGGCTAATGAAACTTCGAACAAAGAAATTACCACAACTGTTAGATGGCTCTACAAAGCGCAACTAGATTTCGCAACTAGATTCTAGAAATTAGAATTTAGAATCTCTTTTTAGTAGCCCCAACGCATCAAACAAGCGCCAGCACTAAGTCCAGCTCCCATGGCTGCAAACAAAACTAAGTCGCCCTTCTTCAAGCGACCTTGATTCAAAGCAGTACCAATTGCTAAGGGCAAAGTTCCAGCAGTGGTATTTCCGTACTCATCAATATTGACTATAACTTTGTCCATTGACATACCAAGACGATCAACTGCCGCTTTGATAATGCGCAAATTTGCCTGGTGGGGAATGAAAAGGTCAATATCTGCACCAGTCAGGCCGTTGCGAGCAAGCAACCGAGCGCATAGTTCAGGCATGCGTTTTGAAGCAAACTTGAAGACCACCGGCCCATCTTGTTTAACAAAGTGCATTTTATCGGCAACGGTTTGTGCAGAAGCCGGAAACTGACTGCCGCCGCCTGGCATGCAAAGATAGTCGCCGCCAGAGCCATCAACTTCGTGCAAGAAGTCAATAAAATAACCTTCTTCTTTTGAAGGCGACTGCTGAATCAATGCAGCACCACCACCATCTCCAAAAATTATGCAAGTTTGACGATCACTATAGTCAATGATCGATGACATTACATCCATGCCGATGGCCAGAACATTTTTATGGGCACCAGTAGCAACGAACTGCACCCCCACCTGCATGGCATAAAGGAAGCCAGAACAGGCAATAGAAAGATCAAAACCCCAGGCATTCTTTGCACCGATCTTATCTTGAACTAAACAAGCTGTAGCTGGCAACATCATGTCAGGAGTGACAGTGCCGACAATAATCAAGTCGACCTCACTAGCATCAACTCCCGCAATGGCAAGGGCCTTCTTGGCCGCCTCGGCAGCCAAGTCAGAACAGGTTACGCCTTTATCAACAATATGCCGCTGCTTGATACCGGTGCGCTCCACAATCCACTGGTCGCTCGTATCTACCATCTTTTCTAGATCGGCGTTGGTGAGCAGCTTAGTAGGAACAGCGGTTCCAACTGCGGCGATACGGGCAAGATGAAGCTTGCCGCCTTCTTCAATGGCTGTTTTATTCAGGATTAACTCCAGATGTTGAGCATAAGTCAAACGCAGCAACTATTCTAAAAGAATTTAGGGACGGATAATCGCATTCTGGGTGAGATCAGATTCACCTATTTGCAATGCCGCTCAAATGGCCTTCTTAACTTTAATAATTGCTAAGTGCTCTTGGTCATAGTCAAAGCCATCATCTGTTGATATATCTTTGAGTCCATTATGGCCAAAAACTTTCGGCCATCTTTGAGCTCGCACATGGCACAGACTTGTTTGCGATTACCGCCCATGGCCAAACCAGCAATTAAGCCCAGTGGACCAAACACTATATTGCCAACCACAGCCCAACCAAGGGTCTGAGCTAGATTCTTGGCAGATTCTTCAGTCTGTATCTGCATTGATTTCAAATCAGTGGCGAGGTTGACTTGGTCAAAACCACCCCAAAGCACACCCATCTTGAATTCCCAGTCACCGGCAGTAAGATCTCCGGCCAGTATCTTCACCTTGTTGTTCTCAAACAATTTGGTAACTCTTTCCATACACAGCCTCGAATCACTAATACTTAGCTCACTATACCCGAACTGGCCGGGCAGCGAAATTACTTAATGCTCCCTTGACCGTTCTTGACCTAGCAAGACGAACTAGCTAGCATTGCCAAGTCTCAAACATATGCCTAAATCGCAGCTCTGGGCCCAGACTATACTTTCCCAGGCTATACTTTCAAGGATGCAAATTGAAAATTAAGAGTGTTATCACTCAGTTGGTCGTCTTCTTGTTGCCGATACTGGCTGCCCTGTATAACACGTTTGAGCTGCCTGACTTTACTCGTAGCATTATCTGGGACTCTGCTCACTATGTGCTCTCCGGTAAACTCTTGTCGACCTGGCTTAGCGAACTGAGCCAAGGCCACTACGTCAATC
>LNEX01000432.1 GCA_001464165.1 bacterium Ga0077546 | reverse complement strand
TGCAGAGAAGAGTCAAGAACACCTATTCGCCGTGTTTTGGCTTGGTTTGCCAGAGCTACATTTTCTTCTAGTTCGGCCATCATCTGTCGTTCTTTCCAAATGGTTGCTTGCTGTCTATACTTAGCTAGAACTTGTATTGTCTCCCTCTCGGTAGCCACTAGGCTGGCGCACCACTTTCCCATTTCCTTGTTCGCTAGACTAAAATCTGAAAGTGCTTTCTTTATTTGCGCTGCAGTCATAGACTTCGTTTCAATTGCGGGAAGAATTGCTATTTTTTCGATGGAGGCTTTAGTCAGCTCTTCGTTCAGTTCAATTTTTTTCTCCATAGGCATAAACATTGTCGGCGAGAGTGTGATAATGCCTCCATTAATTTCTAGTGCCTCGGTTAGCTTTGTCTCTCGGTCAACTACTTTTTCCTTTGCCTTAGCCATTGCCCGCTTAACAGCTCCAATATTGTGACCGCTTTTTTTTATTGAGTCATTGGCTCGCTTCATGCGCCACGCGAAGGCTAGTGCTAGGCGTTTTTCTAGTTCTATTCCTTTCTCCAGGCATTCCGTTTCCAGTCTCGTCAATCTTCTTTCTAGTAGGGTAAGTCTGTGCTTTTGTAGCTCCGAATTCTTTGATGCATTGCGATCTGACCTTATAGCTTGTTGCTGCATCTCAGCCGCTTGCTTAATTATTGGATGATTTGCTTTTTTCTGCTGAGCTGCCCGGCGAATAATTTTGTCTGCCTCCCTTCTCATACGTTGTGCTTTGCTCCGAAGCTCTTGCTCTTCTGTGCATGCCTGTTTAGCAAGCCTCTGGCAAGCAGCTACTTTGTCTGCATGATTTTGCAAATCCCATTCTGCTTTAATTGCGAGATCTTCTTCGTTTGGTATTAAGGAGCGTCTAATTGCTACTTTGATTTTGAATAATTGTGATTCAGCTTTACTATAGAAATTGAATATATTTATCGACGGGCTGGGCCGCTCTTCCATCGTCAGTATCTTTGGCAGGCTTCTACTCGTCGAGCTTTTAGACGACTTGGGCGTTTTCTTGCCCGAACGTTCGTGTCGTGGAAGGTTCTTCTTTAGGGCATTTACAGCACTCATCTGAGCTGCTTTGCGGAAGCGATTAATTTCTTGATGCAATTCTCTTTCAATCGAAAGTATGAAGAACACTTCCTTGAAGTACGTTTCAAGCTGTTCAAGCAGATTTGGCTCCCATGGGGCTTCTATCTTTAGAGCGCCATCTGGTCTGCTTCTGTTCTTCATTGTTTAGTTGAAATTGGCAGCTTCATTTATCGAGCTTATCCTTCTGCTAGGCAACGGTCAACTCATTTCAGGCTGTGGTGAGCTCTACTTGAATAGGCCCATGACTAGGCAAAGCCTGTTTTCAATTTCTCGCAAATTGGTTCGCTCGAGGACACCAACCAAGCGCCGAAAGCGCAATATGGAAGCGCTTCTGACTTGCTCTGACATGAAATAGGTTGTGTGATGCAGTCCATTGCTAGGTGTGGCAATGATCTCTAGGTGCATAGAAATCGTCTTACCCTGCGCATTAGTGGTTTGTTTGCTTGTTCCTGGCACCACAATTACTCGACCTATTTTTGTAGCGGCATTGTTCAATTCTTGCGTTGAGACAATCACTGCTGGGTGTTCCAATCCTAGTTCAGTTCCGATTGGATTAGCAAAATCGACCATCCAAATTTCACCGCGATTGAAGGCGGTTGGTTTGGCAGGTTGATAAAATCCTGGTGTAGTAGTCATTCTTGAGCGAGACCGTCGGAGGCAGCACCTTCCATAACTGCTGAGATTTCTTGGTACTGTTTCAACAGTGCAGGGTTGGCCGACAGGTCTGCTAAATCGCTGAGCAATTGCTTGGAGTTTATATCTTGCTCAAGCAATTCGATGGCGCGGTCTAGAAGAGCGGGGTGACTCAAATGTGTGAGCGTCTGCATATGGTCTAGCTTTGCCTTGGCTGCGAGATTAATTCGAACTGTCGGTTGCTTGATGGCTCTGCTTTCCATTTTTGAATACCTCTGTAGTCGATTATGTAGCCAAATTTGTATACAGTCAATTCGGAAAGACCCTAATTTAGCCTTCTTGACCCTATTTACTATTTCTGGTAAATTACATACCAACTAGTCGGTACTGAATTTTGGGCGAAATCCAAATTTCAAAAAAGAGACATGCCTAACCAATGGCCCGCACCCGCAATAGCCTTGAAACCCGCACCAAGCTGCTTGACGCCGCTCGTGACCTGATTCGCGCCAAGGGCTACAGCGCCACAACCGTAGATGACATTTGCCAGGCAGCCGGAGTGACCAAGGGAGGCTTTTTCCACCATTTTGAAAGCAAAGACCAGCTTGGCGTTGCCGCTGCTGAGCAATTTAGCAATATGGCTGAGCAGATTTTTGGAGCTGCCCCCTATCAAGCTCTTGAAGATCCGCGCGATCGCCTTTTGGGCTACATCGATTTTCGCATCGCTATGCTAGGTGCTGAAATCTCACAGTACACATGCTTGCTCGGCACCATGGTGCAAGAAGCTTATGCTACCCATCCAAGCGTGCGGCAGGCCTGTGATGCCGGTATGACAGCCCATGTAAGAGACTTGGCGCACGATATTGAAGACGCTAAATTACTCTACGCACCAAAGGCCAGCTGGACTTCTGAGAGCGTCGGCTATTTCATTCAATCAGTTATACAAGGCGCATTCATCTTTGCTAAAGCTAAGCAAAGTCCAGAAGTGGCTGTGCAAAGCATGATGCATCTGCGCCGCTATTTAGAATCTTTGTTTGATCCCTGTACTAAGAAGTAACCATGTCAGAAATTACATCGACCGTGCCTGAACATACAGAGGTCGCCAACAATTTGGAGCGCGAGTTAAGTTTGACGCGCATCATTGATGCCCCTCCAGCAAAAGTCTTTAGAGCCTGGACTGAACCAGATTTGATCGTCCGATGGTTTACACCGCCCCCATATAAGACGATAGCGGCAGAAGTAGATTTGCGCCCGGGCGGCTCAAATGTGATTGTGATGCAGGCTCCCGATGGCACTGAGATTCCAAACAGAGGTATCTACTTAGAAGTAGTGAAGAATGAGCGTTTGGTTTTCACTGATGCTTACACCAGTGCCTGGGAGCCGTCAGAGAAGCCATTCATGACTGGTATTTTGACATTTGAAGAGCACGAAGGCAAAACCAAATACACAGCTCGCGTTGTGCACTGGACAGTTGCCGACCGCGTAGCTCACGAGAAAATGGGCTTCCATGAGGGTTGGGGCATCGCTACAGACCAGCTTGAAGCACTAGTGACAAAGCTCAAATAAGGCTTTGTGGATACAGTCATTATTATCAATGAGAGGAAAGTTTTTCAATGATTGAAACACCAATAGTGCTAGATGCCCCTGAGTTAGAAATTGCCTATATTCACATTGTCGTTCCTCGGGCTGAAATACAAACCGTTATGGGGCCTGGTATAGTCGAGATTTTCGAGGCGCTTAGCGCTCAGGGTCTTGTACCAATCGGCCCTTGGTTTACTCACCATTTGAAGAGACCTGATGAAACTTTCGATTTTGATATCTGTGTTCCTGTGGCATCGCCGGTAACACCAGTAGGTCGCGTTAAGCCTGGACAATTGCGCGCAGCAACCGTGGCGCGCACAGTCTACCATGGCGGATACGAAGGGCTCGGGGAGGCCTGGGGCGAGTTTCTGCAATGGATTGATGCTCAGGGTCATGAGTGTGCCGAAGACCTTTGGGAGTGTTACCTTGCTGGCCCAGAGAGTGGTCCTGATCCTGCTCAATGGCGCACCCAGCTTAATCTTCCGCTTGTGGCCGTAAAACAGTTGAAGTGAACCAGTTAGAGTGAACCAGTTGAAGTGAACCAGTCGAAGTGAACCAGTTGAAGCGAACCAATTGCAGCGAACTAGATAAGTCCAAATAGTCGAACTGAATTGGTTGACCTGAATTTGTAGAAGTCAATTAGGAGCGGATCAAAATGATCAAAAAAATTGCACTTGGTGTCGTTGCTGTTTTGGCTGTGGCGGTAGTTGTGATTTTAGGTATAGCTGCCGGTAAGCCAGATACGATTACAGTAGAACGCTCAGCATTGATTAAAGCTACCCCAGAGAAATTATTCGCCAAGGTGAACAACTTGCACAGCTGGAGTGAATGGTCGCCTTATGAAGAAATGGATCCTAAAATGAAGCGCACCTTTAGTGGCGCCGAGTCAGGTAAGGGGGCTGTTTATGCCTGGGATGGTAATGATGATGTGGGCGCTGGCACCATGGAAATCACCGAAGCAACAGAACCATCCAACATCAAAATTGATTTGCATTTTCTCAAACCGTTTAAGGGCGACAATAAAGTCAATTTCTCCTTTCTGCCTGAGGGTGATATGACCAAAGTTACGTGGGCCATGACTGGAGAGAGCCCGTTCATGTGTAAGGTGATGCAAGTGTTCTGTAGTATGGATGACATGTGCGGTAAAGACTTCGCCAAAGGTCTAGCCAAGCTAAAGACTGCTACTGAGATTTAAATCGGAACTTTCCCTCTTTCGTCCCGTCAGCTTGCAGACCAAGGATTGAAGAGGAAAAGTAATCATGTCGAATTTGAAGCAGGCATTTGCCTTAGCGGCTGCTTTATGTACTGTGCCACTCGGTACTCTCACCTGCTACGCCGGTGAAACGCAATCTAGTAGCATGGCTCAGACCCAGAGTAGTAGCCAAGCCGCGCCGGTTGGCTCTACAACTAGCACTAGTTCTAGTACCCAGAACTCCACCCAGGCTGGTACTGCCAACTCTAGTCAGACGTCAACTGTCGATCGAAAGTCGACCTCCGCGAGTAGCAGTCTGGCCCCAAGCAGCAATACGACCACAATACAGTCGACAGTTATGCCAAGCGTTCCTGTGACGAATACCACCGCTTCTACACGCTCTAAAACCACAGTGCAGAAGACTGCTGTGCGCCCGAGGCCTAAAGTGAAAACCTGGAAGACTCAAACCTGGAATCACAGAGTAGTCAGACGTTAAATAGGGATCTAAAGTCGTCGGGCGGGGTAAACTAAGATCATTAATTGGAAAAATTGATGATTTTGCGTTGCCCTAGACAATTTAAGCTAAACTGCAAGGTCGGGGCTTCATTCCCGTCACTGTTTCTGGCGATTATTCTGGCTACCGGTCTGGCTATTAGCTTGGCGCAAGTTCCAGCTTTTAGTCTTGAAGATGGTATGAAGAAGAAGCTTATTGCTGAGTATAACCATGGCGATTTTAAGCTGGCAGAGGCCACTGGCCGCTCGGCGCTGACGCAAAAGCCGGGCGATATGGAAATTCGCTACTACCTAGCCAATACTTTGTCTAAGCTGGGCAAAGCTGATGAGGCTATTTTTGAGTATCGGCAGTGTTTAAATAGCGGCACTTCTGTGCAGCTGAAAGAGTTTTCTAGACAGGGTCTAGAGAAATTGTTGCAGCAGAAAGAGGCCGCTCTGGCGGCTGCTATTAATTCGCCTACGCACCAGAAAGAAACTGAATTGAATGCTTACCAGCGGCGTCTCAGTGAAGAACAAACTCAGGCTGAAACTAGACTGAGAGATGAATTGACGCTGGCAAAGAGACTAGCTAGCGAGCGCTACTCGTCGCGCTTTCGTCACAGTCCGAGAGATTATTCGTCTTCGTCTTACCAGCAGAACATTAGCGATGCTAACTTTTACCAGAGAGAGCTGCGAGCACTTGACGAAGAATACTTTCGCAAAGTCGCCGACTTGCGCAACCATGCCGCTAATGCCTTGAGTCAGACTAACTGTGGCAAGGGTACCATTCGTGTGATGCCGTCCTTAAGCTCTAGCAAGGTTAAGAACTATGTAAATTACTCTGACGAGGTTGAACCTATAGTGCAGCCCCTGCCTGAGTCAATGAGCGCTACGGCTCTTTCGCTTGGCTCTAATGCGCCCATAAGAAAGCGCAAAGTGCCTTCAGGTAAGACTAAATGAAGTCATTGCCTAGGCTATCGCATGAGCTGCTTCCCAACGCATCGCACTTTCGGTGGGTGGCTCTTTGTACCCAACTTTCAAGCCTGCTTTTTCTGGTATTTCTGCCTTGCCTGCATGGCTTGCCTGTTGCCGCAGCTCCTCAAGTAAAATCTGCGCCACAAGCTAAAGCAGCATTTCAAGCGAAATCAGCAAGCACTAGCTCTATCACTCTATCGGGTGAAGTCAATATTTTAGCGGGTGCCTGTGCCGCATCGGGAATTACAATCAAGGGTAATACGTTACCTACTGTAGTTGAGAAGGTAAGAATGGGTTCTGCTGCTGCCTATGCTGGATTGTCTGCTGGAGATCGCATTCTCAACGGTCAGATTGGTGAGAACAAGATGTTTCTTGCCATCGAGCGCGCAGGCAAAAAATATGCTGTGGCCTTACAGTACACTCCCGATAATCTGGCTGCTGATGCTGCTCGTGAAGCCGCGCGAAATAATCCCAAGTTAAAGGTTGCAGCTGGTGTTACTTCGCCGGAGCAAGAGCGAAAGTTAGAGGCAGCGCGAGTCCTTGCTGCAGCCGCCACTGAGTCTGTAGATTGGCGCAAGTTGAGAGACTATGAGATCGTGGTTATGGTGGATTCATCAGGTTCTATGGACGATATGTTAACGTCTCCACCGATGACAAAATGGCAATGGTGCAGTAAGGAAATTTACAACTTGGCAAAGGAAGCAGAGAGGCTTGGTAGTGGTGGCTTTACTCTTTGTACTTTTGAAAGCGATCATGAGATCTTTGCTAATTGTACGGCTGCCAATGTCAGACAGCTTTTGCAGAGCCGTCACCCTGGTGGTGGTACAGACTTAGCCACACCACTGACAGAAGTGATTGATAGGCATTTTAAGAAGGCCAAACGTAGCTCTCTCTTGGTTGTGGTTATCACCGACGCTCTTGTATCTAACGATGAAATTGAAAATGTATTGATTGCGGCTTCAAAGCGTGTTAGTTCTCCGCAAGAGGCTCAGTTCCTCTTTCTGCAGCTAGGTGATGATACTTCTGGTCAAGAGTTGGCTCAGATATTAGATGATGAGCTAACCACTCTCGGTGCACCATTCGATATCGTCAGTAGTATCACCTCGGACCCACTAATTTCTTTTGGCTTGCGTCGTGGCATGATTGCTGCTCTGACCAAGGCACCTGAAACCAGGCATGAAAAGAAGGCCGCAACTCCCAGCGAAGAGCTCGCTCGCGTGCGCGAAGAACTCAGACGGCTGAGAGCGCAGAAAGTTAAGTAGAGTGGCTTATCTTAATCAGATTATAGGTGGCCCGCTATTTCTTTTGCTTAGGTAGAGATACTGTGAGCACGCCATTTTTGAGAGTGGCCTTAACCTGGTCACCATCGACTTTGCATGGCAATTGCACCGTGCGCACAAATGACTGACTGACTGTGGAGAACGAGTTGTTTGCGCTCTTCTCTTCTTTCTTCTCACCCTTGATGGTGACCACATCGGTGCCTACTTCTACGTTGACGTCTTTTTCTGTTAGTCCTGGCAATTGGGCTACAATTTGAATTTCTTGACTACCGTCAACAGTCTTTACTGCTGGCACATCCATCGGCAGGCTGACAAAATTTGGCAAAGCCAAAGGAGCAATGTCTAAGTTAACAGGTGTGAAAAATGGGTCGAGAAATACACTCCATAGATTGGGCGCAATCAGATGGTTGGTAGAAATAGATGCGGTCTTCATCTTATGGACTGGAACATTAGCGGCCGTTTCATTTGCCTTGGCCGAGTTTTGAGTGTCAAATAGATCTTTGCTGGCGTAGCCGCCTACAAATCCAGTTAAGAGCGCTAAAGCAATGAAGCTAACTGCTTTAACTTTCATTTTATCCATAGCATTCCCTCCCTTTCTTGTGGAGGGCCCCGGCTTACCGAGGCCCTCGTTGACTGACTGAGCTGTAGTGTTGTGACATGATTACTTAGACTTTCTTCGCTCTTTATTCCTTTTTGATAGGAATAGACTTTGTGTTTGCTTGCGCTTGGGCTGTTTTAGCGAACGAGACAGTAAGTACACCATTTTTGAATGAAGCGTTGCAGCTATCTTGGTCTACCTCCACAGGCAGTGGAATTGAGCGAGTGAAGTTACCGTAGCTGCGTTCCATGCGATACCAGCCTTGAACGTTTTGCTCACACTCCTTTTTCTTTTCTCCACTGATTGTCAGTACATCCCTTGAAAGCGAAACATCGATCTCGTTTTCGCTCAAACCGGGCAGTTCTGCTGAAATTCGTAACTCCTTGTCGGTCTCACGAACATCTATACGGGGAGTGAGTGAACCTTGCTCTAAGGTTGAGAACGGAGAAAGTGCAAAAGACGGTCTAAGCATTGGCATGTCAGTGGCGCGAAAGAAATCATCAAACAGACGGTTCACTTCACTCTGCAGCGAATAGACTGGATGTTCGTCTTTATGATCGCTCAATTCATTTGAGTCTTCTTTTCGTACCGCAAGACCATTTTTTTTGTTGAGCCATTTGGAAGGTAATAATTTGAAGTCCATATTTATACCTCCTGTCATAAATGAGGACTTTATTCTGATTTAACTGTGATCTTTCTAGCCATCGATTTCGTTGATTTCGGCAGAATGAGCTTTAAGACGCCATTCTTAACCGTCGCTTCAATGCCGTCTCTGTCAACTTCTTCAGACAACATGAAGACACGTCGATAGTTACCTTCTGGGCATTCACAATGAACCAGCCTGAGTTCAGTTTCGGCAGGCTCTGCTGTGAAGCCGTTGATGGTCAGTACGTTCTTCTCAAGGGTAATATCAATAGATTGCTCATCTACTCCAGGCATATCGGCCAGGACATAAAGATGATCTTTGGTCTCGTATATATCTGAGAGTGGTACGAAAACTCGCCGATTGCGGATGGGTTCCCCTGTTTGAGGGGTAGAAATTTCTTCTTTTTTGCGTTCAGCCATGGCACTAGTCATGATAAAAATCTCCTTTCAAATAAGCAGTGACTTACGATGCATGAACGGTAATTTTCTTAGGAAGGTCTGCGGCAGCGCGGCTGAATTCAATTCTTAGGATGCCGTTGCTGAAGGAGGCATTGACTTTTTCGGCGTCGACTAAGTAAGGTAGCTCAATTGAGCGAGTAAACTGCCCGTGGCCACGTTCGCGCCGGTG
Organism: bacterium Ga0077546; assembly: GCA_001464165.1. The sequence continues at coordinate 5,923 of LNEX01000432.1, read as the reverse complement.
GAAAGTTTGACCTTCTTCTGGCTCTGCGAGATCGCGTTTGGTTTTTAGCGTCACGGTTTGGTTGCAAACTTGAAGATCGATGTCTTCAGGATTGATGCCGGGCACCTCGGCCACGACCAGAATATTTTTTTCTGAGGCCCAGACGTTGATTGGTGGGAATTCAGCTTTTCTACCGTCTTGTGTGTTGTTGATGAGCCTGCTCAGGCGATCTTGCAGAATGTGCATTTGTGTTTCTGAATCAAATGGTGATGCAAGTTCCTGGAAGAACATAATGTAACCCTCCTTCTTTACTTACAATTATTCGAATTTTTGGATCAGGATTAAAAGGTAACCGCATTGTTGCGGAGAGCTCGGTTGTCAGATCCCTATCAACAGTGATTTCATCTGTAGATAATCGTCCTTTGCTCTGTATAAATTTAAAACCAAATGAAATCAGCACACTGAATTTCTAAATGTTTTTTTTATAGAGTCGATTTTAAGGCAATACCATACTGCTGAAGTCGCTCGCGAATACGCGGTAGAGCCATTAGGGCTGCGGCTTCTCCCTTCGATACGGCTTCGTCAACATAGCGTTTATCTTTGGATAAAATCGGAATGTTAATTAGCTCGGGGCGAATTACTATATCGGCACCATGTACTTTGTCTTCGTCTAACTGTTCAAGCGTGGCGTTCATGACTCGGTCAAAGACTGTTCGATAAGATGTAAATTTTTCAGCTGCTACTGGCTTCATGTCATTGTCGATCTCAACTGAAATGACAATATCGGCACCGCTGTGTCTGGCTTCACCTGTTGGCAGATTATTGCGAATCCCGCCGTCAACATATAGGTTGCCATCTATTGGCACTGGCTGCATCAATAGCGGAATGGTGGCGCTGGCCCTGAGTACATCATCTAGGCGACCTTCGCTTAGAACATGAGCTTGTCCGTCGATTAAATTTACTGCGATACTAGAAAAAGGTACTTTGAGATTCTGCACTTTTGTGTCTGGGTTAGTGAGCAATTGGCCAATTATTGTCTTTAACTTTTCGCCACTGACGAGCCCGGCGTATGGTTTTTTTCTGCCTGTGTAAATCACGTTGCGAACTGGGCTTAATAAGATTCGGCACCATAGAAAACGTGGCAGATAGGCACTGACTAGTGAGCCATCAGAAAGTACTGATTGAACTTTGTCTAGAGGCACCCCAGCGCAGTGGAGCCCACCCACTACTGCACCCATGCTATTGCCGACTACATAGTCTATAGGAATGCCTTCGCGTTCAAGAACTCACAAGACACCAATATGAGCAGCACCTCGCACGCCGCCGCCGCCCAACGCCAGAGCCACAGATGGATGGCGCCTTGTGCTATCGCTTGCTAGAGCAGGCAATAAAGCTAGATTTGCAGCAAAAATTGCAACAACGACAGAATGGAACGACTTTTTCATCTTCTTAGACCTACCGATTCAGAAGATTGAAAGCATCTGATAACAACACTCTACACAATATTTTGGGACGTACCTTTCTTGATCCTGTTATCGCGATTTTATAGTCGGTTTTATTGGTAGGTTGCCCGCTCTTTTGCCACCAAAGCAAAGCTCTGTCGGCCTGCCTGCAATAGTAAAGAACTGGTTAATTTTAAGGCTTCGTCGTGGCGAATAGTTGTTGTGTTAACTATTGGACTGCAAATTAGTTGACGGGAGTACTATCGTGAGCGATAGTGTAGTTATTGCATTGACTATTCTGTTTAATTTAGTTGTTGGAGTAACTAATATTCGATGAGTAATTTGTATGGACACCTACACAAGGCCAGGCTGACTAAGGGGCTGACGCAAGCCCAATTAGCTGAACATTTGCAGTTGGGTCAAAGCTACTTATCGCAGGTCGAGCGCGGTAAGCATGACATTAAGACCAGCACGCTGGTTGATTGGGCAAGAGTGCTCGATTTGGAAATTATGCTTGTTCCACGTCGGGACGTTCCTGTTGTTTCCTATGTGATCCGCTCCGATGGCTTGAAGGTCGCCGAAGAACTACCACCGGCCTACGGTCCATTGCCAGATGAGGTTCAGTAGTTGTGGCGGTGCGAGACCTAGAAGTCTACCTAAATCACTATTACGTCGGTGTGCTTAGTCAACTGCATGATGGGCGGACTCTTCTAGCGTTTGACGACAAGTATGTAGAAGATCCAAATCGGCCGACGCTTAGTTTGTCTTATCAGAATACCGTTCGGGGTATAAGGTCGCCTCGCGATCTAGTTTCACCCTCAGGCAAGCTCTCGCCATTTTTTTCGAATTTGCTTCCTGAAGGTAAATTGAGGACTTATCTGGCGACTAAGGCGAGGGTTCGCGAGACTCAAGAGTTTCCGCTTTTGGTAGCGCTCTCTGATGATTTGCCCGGTGCCATAATTCTTCGCGCAGACGAGGGCCGGCCGCTGTCGCTAGAATCAATGATTGGTCCTGAGTTGTTGCGTGGTGCTGGCGGTGAGAAGTTGCGTTTTTCTCTTGCCGGAGTGCAATTCAAGTTTTCCGCTGATATCGTCAACTCGAAACTAGTGATACCGGCTCGCGGGGTTGGTGGACATTGGATTGTGAAACTTCCCTCTCCTTCCTATCCGCATCTTAACGAATTGGAATATTCTATGTTGCGTCTTGCAGCTGATATTGGAGTAAAAGTAGCAGAGTCACAACTGTTGCCATTGGCTGCTTTCGAGAATTTGCCAATGGATCTTCCTGAGGCTATGCACGGTGATTGTTTAGTCTCAAAACGGTTTGATCGCACTGTAGGTGGTGGCAGAATTCATATGGAAGATTTCGCTCAGGTGTTTTCAATTTATGACAAGTATGATGAGCGCTACAACTATCAGTCTATTGCCAACGTTTTGTGGTTAGAGTCAGGACTGGACGATGTTTTAGAATTTGTACGACGATTAGTACATACCTGTGCCTTTGGCAATGCTGATATGCATTTGAAGAACTGGTCCTTGATTTATGCTGATACTCGTCAAGCTAAATTGTCGCCGGCTTATGATTTGGTATCGACAATTGTTTATCCGAACATTCTCAGTGTGTTACCGCATAAAATGGCTGGTGTTAGAGATTTTAGTAAGATCGGAATTCAAGATTTTAAGAATTTCGCTCAAATCGCGAATTTACCCGAGAGGCCTGTGGTTAAGACTGTTTACGAAACCGTTGATGCTTTGAACTCTGTGTGGCCGAGGTTGCGCGATGATCTGCCAATACCAAAGTCATTCAAAAGAACCATCGAAGCGCATATGAAAACTGTGCCGCTCTTGAGCGAGCGCCGGGGGAGAATTTGAATTATCATTTCGACATAACGCGCTAAGTTAATAGCTTCAACGTTTCTGGAGTCTTATATTGGATCGGTCGTTATGTTCTCTAGGCATGCAGCAAAGAAAGAAGCATTTTGGAACTCGCTGCTTCGCTTTGTCTCTTGTTCTTTTGCTCGAGGCTGGTTTTATCTTGCCCGTGCCATCTGCAATTGCTGCGCCAACTGCACCGACTGACGTGGCGACTGAGATTGCTCTGACTGCTATTGGGCGGATGAAGGCGTCTCAGAGAGTACTTGGTCAGTTCTTGCGGTTCTTGGCCGCTCGAAAAGACACAACTGAGTTGTCCGATAAGCAAGCAACAATAGAGACTGCACGGTTTGTAAGCGGTATCAATGATCCTAAGGTTTTGCTTGATATTGCTTTGGCAATACAAATGAAAATCAATATTTATACTTACATGCCAGCAGCTGATATGGCCTTGTGGAAAGGATTGTACAGAAATTGTACTCAGAGAGCTTGTATAAAGACTGACAAGCAAGCTCAGTTTCTTCTGTCTAGGGCGCTCTGTCCAATGAAGCGTTCTGCAATACCTTGTTCAACTAAAAGAAATGAGATACTGGCGCGGCAATTTCAAGCGCTTAAGGTTTTGGATTCTTACCTAGACCAAGCATGTTCTCTAACTACGAAAGTAGGACCTCTTAATTCAGGATGGGCTGAGATTGGTCGTCCACTGGTGAGGGGCGTTAGGGATATTGATGTACTTACAGATCTTGCTAGTAGCGCTTACTGTAAATGTCAGATGGACGATATAGCCGCTGGTGCTTATGACTTCTTTTTTGTTTGTGTTGACCGAGTCGCTGAGAAACCAAAACCGCAGGCACTCGCTGCAATTGACTTCTTTTACTGTATTTCTAGCGGTGGAGCTGCTACTTCAGAATTTCTCAATGAGATTGAAGCTAAAGTATTAGGCTTGTCTATGCCTGAGTATACAAAACGACGCGCAGCCAGAAGCAAGTAATAAGCTCCTGCAGATCTAGAGCCCCAAAATCCAGTCTACTTCGCCGGCACGCCGACAATCGACACACCAGTAGGGCCGTTCACTGTGCGTTTGAGGTCAATGTCAAAGGTAACTTGGTTGGCTGGTGGCTTTGGAAAATCAGGTATTTCAAAAAACCCCACTTGATCAACAATCTTTACTGCTGTTTCTCTAAACTCTGTTTCGCGTGGAATGTTGCGCTCAACATCGGCCGCCGGAACGAATTCTACAACTCGGCCTGAAATATCATGATCCGGCTTGATCGTGACTTCCAGCTTTGCCGTACCGGGGCAGACATCGGCTGTTTGCCAACGGGTATAAATTGCTTTGGCTACAACGCGATACCACTGCGGCCAAGTGTCGCAAGGGGTCGCTTGAAACTGGGTTAGCACGTTGGCTCTGGCCATTTCGCTAACCGGTTCAATTCTAGTGAAAATTCTCTGTGCCTGCAATGTGCCTGGTACAGCGCTCAAGCTTACAGGAGTGGGCTGATTGGCCGACCAGCGGCCGCCGAGAGTCTCTTTGCTCTGGCCTGGGGGTGTAATTGTCACTTCGTAACCGGGGGCCGTAGTGATACCATGCTTGGTGGTATAGTGAGTCTCTTCAGCCTGCGGACTGGGTAGGCTAGATCTCAAATTAGTAATTGTATAAATGCCTGGGGCAATCATTTTTAGAGTGGGCTTAAGTTCTTCAGACCAAGAGCTAAGTGCCCAGCCCATTATGCGACCTCCAATGTATGAAGGTGATTGCCGTTTTTCTGTAAAAGGTACTGATGAAACTGCTAACTCTGGGGACAAAACGGTCACGCCTCTGCCGACCGTCTGGTAGTGGCTAGGTGTCGTATCGACCGAGCGACTGCCACCGTTAAATATTGACGTGACGTTAGAGCCAGGTATGTAGTTGACGACGCCATGCGCTGGTGTGCGGTTGTAGGAAGAAATAGGTGCGATTAGCCCATACATCCTGCCATTGCCACCTCTGGCTGTGTCGCCGAGAAGTTCTACTGGGCCGCCTGCGATACCACCATTGGTGCCGCCGGTGTGCACGTTGCCGCGAATTTGTTCTGGTGTATATGAGTCTCGTATTGGTGACAAGGGGCGACCGAAGGCGCCGTTACCGTTAACTTGCCCTTGAAACTGGGGAAAGAGCCGCAGTGATGGATTCAACTGCGATTCGCTTTTGATGCCTCCCTGCAAGGGGCCGGTGCTGCTGACACCTGAAGTCAAAGGTTTCGGGCTAGGTGCCACTGGCGCTGGTGCGGGGAAGTAGTCGGTGACTGTGTTGCTGGCTTGGCAGGGGCTGGTAAAGCAAATTTCGGTCGCTACTGAAAGCGAGGCAAAAAATGACAAAAGAAGCGGCAAGTGAAGTGATAGTGGCAGAGTGTTTTTGCTGCGCATTTAAGGCGTCTCGTATCTTGGCTTTGACGTAAAGTCCTTGTTGAAAGGACCATGAATTTTCATCCTAGCAAAACTAGTCATACCCAGATTCGTCATTTGCCAGCGCCCTGGCTCCGGCCAGGCCCGCCAATTGATTAGTTGCGGGCTTTTGGATTGCCCACTCGCCCAGCAAGCTACTCTTTATTTGTTAATTATTGGGCTGGCGAGAGCTAATTTGCTGAGGCT
>LNEX01000431.1 GCA_001464165.1 bacterium Ga0077546 | reverse complement strand
ATGTCCATATATCTTAGTTAGCTCTTTTGAAGTAGAGGCTCCCAGCATACCGCCGACATCCTCGATGTCTTCAGCAATCTGCTCAGCCGAACGCCTCTCAGTGCCCTTAAAGAGCATGTGCTCAATGCAATGAGACACACCATTGTTCAAGGCTGTTTCATAGGCCGAGCCAACTTCAATCCAGAGGTCTATGGCAGCTGAATAAACAGACTCCACGACCTCGGTCACTATTCTTGCCCCGTTTGGGAGAGAGGTAGTCCGAATCATCGTCTTCGCTTTATGGGAATGAATATTCTAGCACTATGGCCATTTCATAGCTAACAACAAAAAAACCACCCAACAAAGCGGTGGTTTTCTTGCTACTGTCTGACTGTCCGTTGCTGGACTCAGTATTTCACCGCGATTCAGTCAGTCCTTCACGCGATGCGGGCTCTCTGCTGTCGTTTCCGGAAGACGTCTCCCTGATGTTTCTACAGCGCCCCTCGGCTCAAAGTGGCCACTTCGCTTAGCCACTCACCGTATGTAACTAATCTATCAAGCCCATCGAAGAAGCGTAAGTACCCCGTTTTTGATTTAAGGATCGCAGCCCCGGGCCTGCTCAAGGCCGCTAATAGAGCTGATGGCGTTCATTGCGATTTACTAAGCACCTGGAATAGAGATGGAGAGCCAATCGAGCCTAAAGATATCCAAATTATTCACTTTGTGGACAGAAACGACCTCTTTTGTATATCCAATACGCATCTGAGAAATAAATCTGCCCTTCGTGCCGTTTAGCAATATGTACACGGAGAAATCTTCCCGCAGTTGGAATTCGGCCTTACCTTCTCTTATAATGCCTTTTGTGCCGACGTAGCTCAGCTGGTAGAGCAACGGTTTCGTAAACCGTAGGTCGAGGGTTCGAATCCCCTCGTCGGCTAATTTTTCAGGTATCCCTCATATAAGGGTGGCCCAATGTCAAAAAATGTGCTTGAGGAACTCTTTGTCAAGCTGTATCTATTGCTAGTTAAAGCCGGAGATTTGAGCCAAATATTGTTGCTCCTTTTCTTTCGCCTCAATTGGGGTTGGCAATTTTTCGTCAACGGCAAAGGCAAGCTAATCAATCATCCAGACATTGTTGAATTCTTCACCAGCCTGCACCTACCATTTCCTAATGAGACGGCTTGGTTTGTCGCCTGTGTTGAATGTTTCGGCGGCATTTTGCTTATTGCTGGATTGGCAGCCAGACCGGTAGGTTTGGTACTGGCCACCAATATGACCGTTGCCTACCTAAGTGTCGAGGATGATCGCAAAACAGTTATTAACTTCGGTAAAGAACAAGACCCGTTTCTCCACGCCGACCCTTTCTTCTTCTTACTGACAGGACTGCTAGCCTTCTGCTTCGGTGCCGGACCAATTTCGCTAGATGGCCTAATCAAGCGCATTAGAGAGAAGCGAAGTACCACCCAAGAGGCTACAGCTCAGGCCTAATATAGGCTAAAGATTAGCCCCCAACTCCCAGTAATTTGCCACACCTTCGACACAAGTGGAAGCTAACATATCTGACACTGAAGTTGCGCTGTTCTGCAGCGGCCTTTTTCTTGGAGAATCGTCGATGACAAACCAGGCAGATAATGGAAATCAGAGTGCTACTTCTAGCAAAACGACTATTGAGACAAACGATACCTTCTTCTTGAGTATTATCAGTACTCAGAAAGCTTCTGAAAGATTCGTCGTATCAATCAAAGACCTTTACCAAGAACTTAAAAGCGCTCCGACCAGAAGGGCAAATATTCGGCAGTAAACACGAGATTTCATTGCTAAGATTGTCGGGGTAAAAGTTACCCTAGATGTGAAATGAAAACATCACTGAATCCCCTGCTTTATCAGCTCAACACTCGAGTGTTGCTCACCGAAATGTCGCAAAGACTTGGGCGTACTACCACCCTTGACGACATTCCTGACCAAGAATTGGATAGACTAAAAAATCAAGGCTTTGACTGGGTTTGGCTGCTCAGCGTCTGGCAGACCGGTGCGGCAGGCCAGCACGTTTCTCGCACCAATGAAGGATGGCTTCACGAGTTCAAGCAGACACTGCCAGATCTTAAAGACGACGACATCGCTGGTTCTGGGTTTGCCATAACGGACTACAGTGTGCATAAAGAACTAGGCGGCGAACCAGCTCTGGCAAGGCTACGAGAGCGTCTTAGCAAGCGCGGCTTGAAGCTTTTACTTGACTTCGTACCCAATCACACAGCTATCGATCATCACTGGGTGGAAGAACATCCAGAATACTATGTGGCTGGCAGCGAGGAAGAGCTTGCACAGAAACCCCAGAATTTCATACGCGTAAAGAGCAAGGCCGGTGACCTGATTTTGGCCCACGGCCGCGACCCGTACTTCGACGGTTGGCCCGACACTCTGCAACTAGACTATGGCAACCCAGCCACGCAAGAAGCCATGATTGGCGAGTTATTGAGGATAGGCGCTCAATGTGACGCCGTGCGCTGCGACATGGCCATGCTGCTATTGCCAGAAGTATTTGAGCGAACATGGAGTAGGCCATGTCAGGAATTCTGGAGTAAAGCAACAAGCAGAGTTCGTGAAAAATTCCCCAACTTCTGCTTCATGGCCGAAGTCTATTGGGACATGGAGTGGGCGCTACAACAGCAGGGATTTGACTACACTTACGACAAACGACTTTATGACCGCTTGCGCGACGGCCACGCCCAACCAGTGCGGCAACATTTAATGGCAGAGCTAGAATATCAGCTCAAGATGGCTCGATTCCTCGAAAATCACGACGAGCCACGAGCCGCAGCGACGTTCTCGCCAGATATTCATCAGGCTGCCGCCGTTATAACTTTTTTGTCACCAGGTTTGCGCTTCTTTCATCACGGTCAATTTGAGGGGAGAGAAAAGCGCATATCGCCACATCTAGTTCGCGCACCTAAAGAGGCCGTCAATGATACGCTGGAGAAATTCTACGATCGCTTGCTTGCCGTGCTCAGGCAGCCAATTGTTCGCGAGGGAGAGTGGCAACTACTTGAGTGCTTGCCAGCCTGGGATGGAAACAGCTCATCTAGTTCATTTATTTGCTATGTCTGGCAAAGGCCCGATGAGGAGATGCTGCTCGTTGTCGTAAATTATTCCGAGAATTATGGTCAATGTTATGTTCGTCTGCCCTTCGAAAATATGTCCAAAAATCAATGGCGTCTGCAAGATCAGCTCGGTGAGGCAATCTATGATCGAGCCGGCAGCACCCTGGTATCACAAGGGCTGTATCTGGATGTGCCACCATGGCAGACTCATATCTTTTCTTTCACGAAGGTAAAGACGAAGGCTAGTGGTGATACTTTAGCAAATCAAGCAAAGTAAGTAAAAGCGGTATGTGACTAAGCAGCCTGCGGCAATTCAAAGCGAAACAGCGTGCCTTGATTAAGCTGAGATTCAGCCCAAATTTTACCACCGTGCAATTCTACCAAAGCCTTGCAAATAGCCAGGCCTAAGCCAGAACCGCCCCTGGTGCGAGTGGTTTGATTTGGCGCTTGTTGAAAACGATCGAAGACACTCTCAAGCATATCCGGTGGCAAACCTACGCCTTGATCCTCAACGGTGATTGTGGCAACTTCACCATCGCTCTTTACAGATAGCTTGACAGTTCCGCCTTTGGGAGAAAACTTGATTGCATTCGAAACCAAATTAGCTAAAATACGCAGCAGCATCTGCTCATCAGCACTTACAGTGACGCTTGTAGCTTCAAATCTTAGAGTCACTCCAAGCTCTTGAGCAAAACCGGCCGACTGTTCGACGGTGCTTTCAAAAATCTTTTGCAGTGAAAGGCGTTCGCGGTTCAACTCCATCATGCCAGACTTAACTTTTTCAATATCTAAGAGGTCCCCTATGAGCCGCATCATACGCTCACTACTGCGTAGAGCGCCAGGCAGATACTTAGTCGCCTTGTCACTTACTTCTCCGTAAATTCCATCGCCTAAAAACTGCAAATAATTCTGCACCGTTGTCAGAGGAGTGCGTAAATCGTGAGTGACCATAGCCACAACCTCTTGCTTCAAGCGCGCGGCGGCACGCTCATCAGTGACGTCATGAAAAATACTTATCAATACGTCATTTTTGCCAGGTCCTTCTTTGCCCTCTTGCTGTGCCCACTGAGCCGACCAGAGCACTTCTCTTTGCTCACCATCAGAGCGGTTGATCGTCAGAGTTAGAGCTTTTTCATTGGCATCACCTTTAATTCGATCAAGGTAGGCAAGAGCGTCTTCTTTGCTTGCTGTATTGATGTAATCGAATAAATTTGTGTAGATCATTTCATCGGCCGTCAAGCCAAACAGCTCTTCGCACGCAGGATTGGCGCTAACAAACTTGAGACGCGAGTCAAATGAACAAATGCAATCGTTGGCATTTTCTAGGATAACGCGCTCTTTGCTTACAGCTTCACGCAGTTGATTAGCCATACGATGAAAAACTCTATCGAGCTTTGCTATTTCATCACCACCAGAAACAAGTTGGTTTAGTGTCTTGTTGCTAGCTAAGCGGTAACTGTTATCGTTCATGATATTGAGTCGGCTGACGATACTACGTGTCAATATGAATCCAAAAACTAGCGTTAGCAATATGTTTGCTACACCTCCGATCATCAAGACTTGCTGCACCTGGGTACGAAACTGTCTCTGCTTCTCAGGGCTAGCGTCAGCCACAGCCTTACCAGCATCACCCAAGCTGAGCATTTGATTAGTTAAATCACGAGAAACATTGCGAAGTTTAAGCCAGAGAGCCATTCTATCGACACTGCCTTCACGCCTAGCTGCGCGATATTGACGGCGTATTTGGCCCATTAGTTTTTCTGTTTCACGTAACTTAAACAGAGCTGAGTCCATCGAGCTAGAGAGATCTGGCTGGTCTTTGGTCATCTCCTTGATATTGAGAATATGCTTGCTAATATTCTCGTGCATCTTTTGGTATGAAGCAGTGAGTTCTGGATTTCGCTGAAGCGATTCTTCGTCACCAAAATCTGTTCTTACAGAGACAATCTCGCGAGTTAGGGCGATTACTTCATCTGCAATTTTGCGCGAGTATTCTGCGCGCTTGGCCTCATCTTCAGCTTGATTCTGCAAGTGAGCAACAGTACCGAGCATGGCCAGCTGCACAATCAGTGGCACCGATATCAGTATTAATATCTTTGACTTAAGAGAAGCTGGTCTAAACATAAGGTGTTTATCCCCAAGAGCGTATTGGGTAAAACCGTTTAACCTGATCCGCTCAATTTATCAGCCACACGCATACAGTCACCGCCTCAAACCATAGATTGGTTATGGGCGGTGACTGTATGATTAACATGAATATGGCAGATGGTTTCCAGTTTTTCTATCGTCTATCACTTTCGACTGATTGCGCACCTTGCTTGCTAAGGCTTTGACCATCGAACTTTTTATCTTTCATTTCGTAAGCTTGCTGCATCATTTCTTGCTTTCTTAGATTGGGCAAACAACCATCGGCATTCGGTTTGTTGGGGAACAATGGCGTGAACTCGAGAACTCCCTTATCCATTTTTTCCTGCATTTTCTGAGCTTTATCAAGAGCTTCGTTACCGTTCAAGGCTTCTTTAGGCAACTGTCCATGATCATTCTTGATGTTTTTGGGGCCCCGGTCAGAGTGAACTTCGTTCATCATTTGATCTACAGCACCCTTATTAATCGAATCGGTTTGAGGATTCTGATGAGCTTCTCTAACTTGATTGACTTCGTGTTGAGCTGATGGCATTTGTGTGTCCTCTAGTAAGGTGTGCGGCGGTTATGTAAGTAGAATAGGTGTGCAGTAAAACCAATTGGTGACTGTTCTGTGACCAAGCTGTGACCATCATTGAATGGACCAGCTCAGCACAATAGAACCATCAAGAATCAGCTATCTTGCTGAATAATTTTGGCTTCGATACTGGCTCTCAATGCTGCATCTGAAATGTTTTCTAGCACGCTAGTTAGACTCTCTGCAGTAAGAAGCTGATGGCCTTGTCTTAGACCAGCCATATTGGCATCATCGGGGTTTTCTTGACGGTATTGAGCTTGCATAGCGCGCATTAATGCAGTCACTTCCGCATTGCTTGCAGTACTACCACCCGAGGCAAGTATTCGAGCAGCAACTTGGTATGGACCTTCACCGCTGCGAACTTGCGACAACTCAGCAGCTGTTTCACTGAGTACTGGAGGAGAAACCTCGGGTTGATTGGCATCTATATGCTCAGTTATGGCATCGCTAGCTTCAGTGGGAGATTCTGTAAGAGGTTCTGTGGGAGCTTCAGAAGACACTTCTGCAGAGACTTCGGTGGGAACTTCAGGAATAGCCTCATTCGAGCCTTCATAAGCAGGCAGAGCCAGGGCGTCTTTTTCCGCTGCAACTTGTTCTTGCCGCAGTGGCAGAGATTCTATTCCTGCAGCAAATGATTCTCTTGTCATTGCCCCTTGAGCATCTTTGTAGAGATCCATTTCTGGGTTGTCCCAATTCTCGGAGATTGACCTGAGAGACTCTACAAACTGATCTCTTAGCGGGTCGCCGGAACTTGATGACATATCATTGTTTGCAACACTTGCACTGAGGAAGTTGTCGATATCAAATTTGGTTATAGCTCCATCATTGAGCTCTTCTGCAGTTCCTTGTAGAGCTATCCCGTCAACTTCACTAAAATAGTCAGTTCCGCCACTGAAAGGTGGAGCGAAAACAGTGAGTCCGTCAGTAGCGATCATGGTGTTGAAACGCTCGCGGGCAATTACTGCATTCAACTGATCAGCCACCGACTCTGTCTCTTGCGAGACTGACTGGTCTTCGGCACTTGCGGAATCGGTAGTTGCTGAATCGGTAGTTGCCGCTTCAGTAGTGGCTCCATCAGGCGTTGTGGTCTCGGCAGGTGTTAGTAGCTTTGCTGTAATACTTTCTCTCATTGCCGGATCAGATATCGAATTCAACAGCGAGTCTAGTTTTTCAGGTGAAAGAAACTGATGATTTACTTTCAAGCTGGCCAAATTTGGATCTTCTGGAAACTCTTCTCGGTATTGTGTTTGCATTGCACGCACGAGTGCCATCACTTCCTCGTGACTGGTGGCGCTATCGCCTGAAGAAAGTAGACGCTCGGCAACTTGGTATGGTCCTTCGCCCAATTGAACAAGTGATAGCTCAGTTGTTTCTTCGCTTAGGGCCAAACTCGCAGCCGGTGCTTCGGCTGGCATATCAACAGGACCGTCAACTGGATTGTCAGCTGGAACTTCTGCTGGAACCTCAGCTGGAACTTCTGCTGGAACTTCAACTAGAACCTCAGCTGGAACTTCTGCTGGAACTTCAACTGGAGCTTCTGCAGGTGTCTCTGTTGCAGTATCGACAGCGACATCCACTGGCATATCAACCGGACCGTCAACGGGAATGTCGGTGGAAACGGCGGCTGGGGTTTCTTCAGAAACATCTGTTGAGACTTCTGCCGAGACTTCAGTTGGGTCAGTGTTGATACCCTCGACGATCGGCACCTGCGACTGGTCAAAATCTTCTGCAATTTGTACTTGTTCCTGCGGCACTGGCTCTAAATCGGCTGGCGCGGGCTCTACATCTGCGGCCATTGTTTCTAAACCAGCGGCAAATGATTCTCTGGTCATGGTATCTAAGGTGTCTTTATACGCAGCCATCTCCGGGCTATCCCAGTTCTCAGAAAGTTGCCTGAGGGATTCGACGTAAGCTTCTTTGACAGGATTACTAAACCGTCCCCTCGGAGCTGCATCGGCCTCAGTAATGAAACTATCGATACCAGTTTTGGTAATGGCACCATCTGTGCCGTTCCATATGTAGCCTTGATCGTCCATTCCATCGACTTGAGCAAAATAGTCAGTGTGGCCACGACCAGGCCTGTTGAAGACAGTCAGACCATCTGTCGAAATCATGGCAGTGAAAGAATCACCAGCACTAGAAGAAACAATTTCAAGAGCGGGAACCTGGCCGGCATCGACTAGTTGCTGAGTAGCTTGAACTCCAGCGCTTGGATTTTCGTAAGCTGAGTCAAGGCTTATCTCATCTAAGAGTCGAATGGAGCCATCGTTGGCTAGCTCTGGTTGAGAAACCACATTATCGCTAGTGCTTGAGCTATCATTCATTTTGCATTGCCCTCAAAGAAAGTATGCCGGTCTGCGATTAGTTTGGTGCTGATTGAACCGACTAGTAAGTGTGAGAATGTTCCATTTTGGAGATGCCACAACAATAGCGATGGCACAAAACCGAACGGTGACTGTTCAGTGACTGACTTGTGACCAGCAAGCAGTCGCTTGACTACGCACTCTCCAGACTTCAGTCTATAATTTCACCTATCAAGGCGAATGCCAAAGAAGAGGGCCAGTTGAAAACAAGAAAAAGAATTCAGTACATAGCCACTGCCAGCTTGTCTTCGCTGCTCTTCTCCAGCTCAATAGCCCTGTTAGTGGCTCAGCCCCTAGCAGCCGCCAACGACAGTGAATATGCAGCTGGCGTAAAAGACTATGCTTCAAAGAATTACAAAAGCGCCTCAGATCACTTTGGTAAATCTATCCAGGGAGGCAACAAAAGTGCCTCTGTCTGGCTATACAGCGCTCATTGTTTTGTCGCCATGGGACAGTACAAACGGGCCTTGCAGACCTATGAAATAATCGCCCAATCTTTTAAAGGAACAAGTGAAGCAGTTACGGCAGAAAATTCAATCAGCTCACTGCGTTCACGTTTAGGAATGCCCGCAGTAGCTGGCTCGCAAGCAGCCGCAGCCCCTGACGGTGGTGCCACAGGAACAAGCACCGCCACAGTCGGAGATGAAGGCCTAATGGCTCGCGTCGATATTGTTGCTCCCAAATTCGGCCACCCACCCGTGAGCGCGGCCTCAATTAAAGCTGTAAAAGACGCTATAGCAGCCCTACCAGCGCCACTGAGAAAGAAGTTAGATAGCTCAGCCGAGGTTCATGTTACGCTCTCACCTAACCTTATCGATCGCTGGCCTGATACAGTCAAAGAAGCTCCTGATGAATCAGGAGTAGATTTAGCTACACTACCCGGTCGCATTTACGGCAAAGATATGAGTATTTACGAGCGAGCCAGAATAAGTGGTACAACCGCACTCAGAGAACCAAGGCCGCCAAAGCATCTTCGACAAACCA
The DNA here is from genome assembly GCA_001464165.1 of bacterium Ga0077546. The sequence goes on along the minus strand of LNEX01000431.1, from coordinate 32,483 downwards.
CACTAAATATGTGCTTTCAACTGCTCGACGACAATATGCTAATTTCCAAAGATCCAGACCTGCGACACTTGCGACATTCATGAAAGAAGACGATTGGGGGCCGCGCGAAACTTGCTCGGAGCTGTTTGGATTTATGCTCGGCGGCTATAACGACATGACTGAAAATGTACTGCGCTACTTTCCCCGCACAAAGAAATGGCTGGCAGTAAAAATGGGTATTAAGTAGAAAGGTATCTCCTGCTCTATAGATTTTATGGTCGTAGGCTAATTGATACAATCGAGACTTTCCTTACTCTTAATAGTGCTTCTCTATATCTGCCTTGAGCCCGTATATTCGGCTCCTGCGTACAATGCGTCGATTGCTCAATTTAATGGCAAAACTTCCAAGCTACCACCTGGAAAAGCCTGGTCGCTCCACCAAAGGAGCCTAATCCTCGGCGAATTTGATGTCTTCTTTAACAGCGCTGGCTTACGAGCCTCCTGCAAGCGCTCAGGACTTACATTTATCGCTAAACCGCCGCTATGGAACCCCATTGGTTTCTCCACATTTTCGGGAAGCATCTGGAAACCGAAGAGAGAAAATTTCGCACCGGTGAACGATATGTGTAAATCTCTACCAATGCTCGGCTTACCAAACATTTGGTTAATTCCTGTTGAACACGTCGGCCGCAAGGATGTATCAGGATTTACCTGCGATAGCTTTAGTACTTCTCAAAAGTGGACAAAAGACCAGCTCCGACAATACAGCCAAGGCCTTATGCAAAGAACATCGCCGATGAGTGCAGAGTATCAAGCCGCTAACGTCAATCTACCCGTCGCCCTCTTGCTCTCTCTTACCGATTCATTTCACCTATATGAAGATGACCCATAGCACTGGCATAGGCTTATCCACTGAGTCTTGCCACATAGTCACGCCACCAAAGAATTGGCTAGACTTACCCGCCAACCTCAAACCAGTAAAATCTTTCAACGAACTCAACATGGACAAAGGAGCCCAGGCCGGTGCTGAAGACTTATTCGGCCACTAAGCATAGTGAAGCAGGCCATGGCCGGGGCACCGTGGCAAGGAAGTAGCTCTCGAATTGGAATCACTTGAAGGCAAAGTAAAGTGGCTCGAATTGATGGTCATTGCCGATCAGGCAGAGGTATAGCTGCAAGGAGACTTCAATAGAGACCTGGGCGCAGACTAGAATTTAAGCCCAAAGACAACTCAGGACCGCATCATACAACCTAAAAAATGCCAAGATAAAGCCCAAGTCGAAAGCCTATACTCCTGTGAGGCAATCACTGGGAGTACAACCAATGGATCTTGCAGAGCGGGCAAAAGCAGTTGAACAAGTTCTAGAAAACGGTCAGGGCTGTTCGGCGATGAAGCTCTTATCAGATCTCACCCCGGCGGATAGACTAAGCGTTTTAAAACAAGCGGTAGCAGAAAATCACATAAAGACTGCAGACAACATCCCAATACTAGATTTTAGTGCCACTCCTCCAAGCGCCCCACTTACGGAAACCGACAAAATAATTTGGGTCACCAAGCAATCGAAAGCTAAGACTGAAGCACCAGTAAAGCTGCTCGGCTTTAACGATCTAACAGTTCTGCCTTGCAAGAATGCGCGCTAAAATCTACTTCTGGAATTTCATACTTAGATATCTGTTTCGCTTATAATCTTAGCCCTACTAAGGTGATTATGCAGTAAGTGATTCTGATTCTTTCGCGACTTACAAAAATCGCCATTCTGACACTATTGGTGGCACAACCACTTAGTGCCATGGGTCAAAGTCAAGACCTTGATCAGTTGCTTAATCGTGCTAGCAAAGTCTCCAGGCAAAATCCACAACTGGCTCTAAAAATCTTAGACCAAGCTCCTGAGAAGAAAGCATTGGATGATGACAATTATCTGCTCTTGCGCGGCCGTTTACTTATGAACCTCAACCGTTACCAAGATGCCCAGCATATCTACGACCTCTATGTTGCCCGACATCGAAATGAGCATACTGCCTACTCACGCAGGGCACTTTCTTACATGTTAGACAACCTCACAGCCAAAGCTATTGCTGACTTTAGCCACTCAATTGAGCTAAAGCCAGTATTCATAGATTACTTCAATCGCGCTTCCTGCCGCGTTCATATAGCCAAATACGATGAGGCAATTGCCGACTACACCAGCGCACTGAAGCTGAAGCCAAACTTTAACATGGCAAAATTTCAGCGCGGTAGAACATACTATTTAATTGGCGACTACAGCAAAGCTGCAAAAGATTTTTCAGACTGCATAAAGGCTACGCCGCAAGCTGATGTTTTATATAAAGCACGGGGAAAAGCTTATGAAGCCTTGGGAGAGGCAGAGAAGGCCATAAGCGATTATAAGCAAGCGATGTTCTGCGACCAAGGCTTAGCAGAAAGTCACTACACCATGGCTTTTGACCAAGAGCAAAAGAATGGGAACGGAACCAATCCAGTTTCCGCTCTGGCAAAAATGGATCAGTATCTTGATAGTGGTGCCTTGAAAATGAAAAAGGGTGACCTCAGCGGAGCTCTTAAAGATTTCACCAGCGCTAGCACCACTAATTCGGCCGATATAGCACCTTTTTGCATGGCCGGTGAAGCCTACATCATGCTCAAGAAGTATGATGATGCCGTAAAATCTTTCACAATCGCCTGGTCTCGCAGCAACATCTGCCGCTGGGCACTGGCTGGCAGAGCCCGAGCCTATCTTTTAAAGCAAGACTATCAGCGGGCTCTATCTGATATCGGTAAGATCATTTGGCAAGATCCTGATATACCAGAGCCTCATTTTCAAAAAGCTTTGGCCTTGCAAAAATTACACGAAACAACTTTAGCAAAAGCAGCTTTTGCCAAGTACGTGCAAGTAGCCAAAAAATATCAAAACAACACCAGTAAAAAATCCGGCAGTGCCACTAGTCCGACGTCGCCAGACAAAGCCGGTGCGGAGATGGAGTCCATGAAAATTTTTAGTGGACTAAATGCCGACCATCTAAAAACATTGGTATCTAGATAATCTTCCCTCTCGTATGAATTTTGCTGATCGGCGAATTTGCGATTTGGCAACTATTTTAAGGGCGAGTCAGAAACCACCCAGTGCTGATTGTTCAATGAGCGTTTATGGAATACACCCTTATCATCGGTCCAAAGAATCAAATTATTTTTGTCAACTGCCACACCCCTGCTGCCAAACTTATTACCAACACCATCTAGGATTGGTCCAGCAGCCTTAGATTGCTCTAGCAACCTACCCGCCTCATCATAGAAATAGAGATGTTGTCTCGGCCCACCAGGAACTCGTCCCAGCGGAGTGTCAATTTGAAAAGCAGAGAGCAAGCTAACGCACCTAAATAAATTTCTCAGCCTGCAAGGTATCGAACCAGACGCGGCGAATTTCACTGGCACCCTGATAGCTTGGCTCAATGGGCTGCAAGGGACAATACCAAAAATTATCTTTGCGACCACACTCAGCACCATGACCACGGAAGTGCGAGTAAACATCAGCAAGAGCGGCGCGCTGTCTTTTAGCACACGACTCGACAAATGTATTGAACTGTTCGATAAATGTGACAGGAAGAGTTCCTGTACCCATGGTTGTAGTAGGCAATATGCCAGTACCATCAGTAGGGTCATAAAGCGTAGTAAGTAGAATAGTACTGGCTGGCACAGTGGCCTTGATTAGCTTCAGCAATTGCAAATATCTAGTGTGCACTTCTTGTGTGGCACTAGTAAGTGCTTTGACATTGTTTGCCGGTATTGCTTTAAAAATCTTGAGCATGTCATTGCCGCCAATTGTTAGGGTAACAAGACAATGAGCCGTAGAATACTGATGCAAAGCTCGCATTTTCTCTTCAGAGAGCATGTCCTCGGTAGTCGCATCATCGTAGGCCAAATTAGCAAACTTGAGTTTCGGATGAGCAGATGCCAGATCTTTGCCTTCTAACTCAGGAAAAAGCTGCGGGTCATTTTTATAAAGAAGAGCAGCCGCTCCAATATCTTTTCGACAGTTAAGACCAAGCCTTTCAGCGTCACCGGCGGGATAATCGTCGATGGTCATCGAATCGCCGAGGGCAATATAAACTTCAAATGCCATTGCTTCCCTTTAGTTCCTAACAGCTATTCTACAAATTAGTTACTCTACAAGACGCCTTGCTTAGACGCATCAAGGATGCATAGCATCATGCCAACGCCTTCAGCTGTGTTTATCATAGAGACAGTCAGCCTGATGGGCACCTTTCCACCACTTTTCTTCAGACCTTCGGCAGCAATCAAACCTTCAGCACAGCAATCAGCCAAACGCTTCGCCAATTCTGAGTCGCTTAACTCAGTTTGTAAAAACTTGCTGATATTGCGGTTGCAAATATCTCTTGAGCCATATTCGGAGAGCAATTCAAATTGATCGGTTATGGCTTCAATGCGGCCATCAAGAGTTATAAAGACCACCCCGGCTGGAATCGCTCCAAGTATGCCTTTGACGCGCAGTTCCATCTCTTCGAGCTTTTCTTGTAGTTCTTTTTCGGCTGAACTCTGTAGAGTTACCTTAACTTCAGACATCCGTCTAGCCATCCTTTTTACAACCCAATTTGCAACCTAACTTCGAACTTTACTACATTAACGCCAGTTTGGCGCCTTTTGTAGTTGTAACCATATTTTTGGCAAGCTACATCGTTCAAGCTATATCGAACAAGGTATAAACTTAAGGTCGAAGTACAACAATAGGTGAGATATGGCAAGAACTGAATCGACAATGCTGCCACTGGGCACCACAGCTCCTGATTTCCAGCTCCACGATGTTGTCACTAATCAGGTGAGCTCCCTGGCCACATTTTCAGAGTTTAAAGTCTTATTGGTGATGTTTATCTGTAAACATTGCCCCTACGTAGTTCATGTCAAAGACGAGTTATTGCGCTTGGCCCGCGACTACTCTGAAAAAGAAGTGGCCATAGTGGCAATCTCAAGCAACGATGCCGAGGCTTATCCAGACGATTCGCCCGAGAGTTTAAAACAATTCGCCATAGCAGAATCACTTCCCTTTATTCTTTTATACGACCCGAGTCAAGAAACAGCAAAAGCATACAGTGCAGCTTGCACCCCAGATTTCTTTCTATTCTCGCGTGATCGCAGCTTAATTTATCGCGGCCAGTTAGACGATAGCCGACCAGGCAACAACATTCCAATAACAGGCAATGATTTACGTGCCGCCATTGATGCTGCCCTCGCTGACAAACCAGTGTCCGCAGATCAGAAAGCCAGTCTGGGTTGCAACATAAAGTGGAAAGCAGGAAATGAACCTACTTATTTTGCAGTGAAATAATGCTATGGAAATTAAAGCTCTCAATAACAGCCATCTTCCAGAAATAGAAGAGCTTGTGCGCGTGGCATTTGCCAAGCATTTAGGCCTTGCCGACCCTAACCTATTTAACAGCGGCGCCAGCTTTGCCACTCGTTTTGAAATTGCTCCTGATGGGGCATTCGGAACTTTTATTGATAACAAGTTAGTGGCAGCAATTTTCTGCACACCTTGGGGTTCGTTTGGATTTTTCGGACCACTAGTAGTGCTGCCCGATTATTGGGGCAGTGGCTTGGCTCAGGCATTGATCGCAAAAGCAAATCAGTTTTTCGTTGATAAAAATATCAATTTAGCCGGGCTTTATACCTTTTCTAATAGCCCGAAGCACTTAGCTTTGTATCAGAAATTTGGCTATTGGCCAAAGCAGCTCACCGTGCTGATGAGCAAAGAAGTTAGCCAACAGATCAGTCCTGATACCAGAGAACACTCAGAGGCCGAGGCAACAGCAACGCGCCAGTCGAATCTATTTTCTCAATTAGATAGCGCCCAGCAAAAGGCGCATTTAGAATCTGCCCGAATTTTATGCGATGCTATTTATCCTGGCCTCGATTTAAGCGTTGAGATAAAAGCACTAGCAAGCTGCAAAGTTGGCGAGACAATTTTCATAAAAAATGAAAATGACGCAACTGTTGGTTTTGCCGTCTGCCACTATGGCCATGGCTCCGAAGCCACTAGCAATAGTTGTTACATCAAATTTGCCGCAGCAAGCACTGACGAGCAGTTTTCTCGACTGCTATCAGAGTCCCTCAAGCACAGTAGTGAAGTAGGTGTTACTCATATGTTGGCTGGCATAAATACGGCTAGACATGAAGCTTACAAGATCATGCTTGAGAATGGCTTCAAAATTAAAGTGGTTGGGGTGGCCATGCTCACTGAACAGCATGATGGCTTCAACAGACCAGGCGTTTTCGCAATTGATGATTGGAGATAACTTGTAATGCTCTCAATTTTTTGTGCCCCAAGCCGCTACGTACAAGGTCGAGACGCCACCCACTCTCTTGGGCAAGAAATGGCAAAACTTGGTTTGACTGGCCCGGTGTTTGTTGTTGCAGGCAAATCTGCAAAGAGACATCTAGAAGCAGTCTGGCATCAGACATTCAAAAAGGCCGAGATTGAATATGAGATATTCGAATTTGCTGGTGAGTGTTCCAGAGAAGAAATTGACAGAGCGAAAAAGGCAGCTCAGAATTTCGCGGCAAAGGCAGTTGTGGGTGCCGGTGGTGGCAAAGTATTAGACACCTCACGTGCGGTGGCAGCCGAACTTGATTTACCGGCCATAAATTGCCCCACAGCTGCCTCTAGTGATGCTCCTTGTAGCGCACTGTCGGTGGTTTACTCAGAAGATGGTGCCGTTGAGCGTTATCTCTTCTATAAACGCAACCCTGATCTTGTTCTGGTTGACACCACTGTCATTGCTAAAGCTCCACCAAGGCTCCTAACAGCAGGTATGGGCGACGCACTGGCCACCTGGTTTGAAGCAAGAACAGTGATGGAAGCAAGAAAGGCCAATCAGGTAGGGGGTGGCACTACCATTAGTGCTGCAGCTCTAGCGCAGCTATGTTATGAGACCCTTTTAGAAGACGGCTTGGCCGCACTAAATGCAGTGCGATCCCAGTCAGTGACCCCAGCCCTAGAACGTCTCGTTGAAGCTAACACACTACTGTCAGGTTTAGGGTTTGAATCAGGGGGTCTGGCTGTAGCCCATTCGGTACACAACGGCCTCACAATCATGCCAGAGACCCACGCCTATATGCACGGTGAGAAAGTTGCCTTTGGCCTGATTGTGCAGCTCGTCTTAGAAGGCAAGGGCAAAGACGTGCTCAGAGAAGTTCTTGAATTTTGCTGGAGCGTAGGCCTCCCGACCAACTTGACCGCAATTGGTTTGGCCAATTTGAACCGCACTCAAATTATGCAAATCGCCTCGCGGGCAACTGCCCCTGGTGAGACAGCCCACAACGAACCCTTTGTTGTCACCGCTGAGGCAGTGGCAGATGCTATTGCTGCAGCCGACCTACTTGGCAGCCGCAAACTAATTTGAATAGCAGCTTTTGACTTGGTTGGCTCTCTTAATCAAGCGCTCAAACCATGCGCGTGACTTGCTCTATCCTAGCTGTATATACATCAGACTCTGAGCATTTATTAACTACGATTACCGCTTGACTATAGGTATTCTTAAGTAATAACTTCTGTTTTCGAATGAGTATTCAATGCGAGCAGCTTCTGACGGCACTATCGATTTAAAACAAACCATAATTGACAACTATCGCTCGCAGTCGCAAAACGTGCGCCCCGACTACCTTGCCTATTTGACGCAAAAATCGTTGGCTTACTCAGACCGCATAGCTCAAAGCGAAATCTCCGCAGAACAGGCCAGAGTTGCCCTAGATCAAGGCACCATGGCTTTAGTTGATCGCATTTTCGCCCTACTTGAGCCTTACACCCAAGAGATTAATCGCATTAATCGCGTTAAAGAACTTCACCTTAGCTGCGTTGCCCCCACTCGCTCTTGCGAGGCTATTGAACTAGATAGGCAACGGCAGCCGTCAAAATCAACCTGCTATTACCGCAGTCGATTTTCCACAAGCAAATTGAGCCTGGTAGTACGAGGACTGCAAGGCAAAATTGAATTTTTCATTTTTGCCGCCGACCGTGTTATGGGCCTATCAAATGAAGAAGCTTGTCATCAGCCCTTAATGGTCTTTGAAGCCGAGATTGGCCTGACTGGAAACATTGAGCGAAATAGTGAGAGAAACTCTAATAGAAGCATAGAAAGAGATTTTCAAAGCCAACCACAAATATCCTGGAACGTCGAAGGCAAACCACTCTCAGCCGATCGCTTCGAACGCTATACCTTACTTGCTCTTGAGCACTTGATTGACCGCAGCCACGAAGAACTTGAATAAATCGAGTGCGTAAAAATCTAAAGTCATCGCTTTTGTCACACCTTAACCACCTGGCCCTAGGGATAGGCGAGCGCAATCTTTCTAACCGAGGCTCACTAGAAGCTTCAGCTCGATATATTGAAGAAATATTTGCTCAAACTGGTCTTAAACCACAAAGACAGCAATATATTTTTCAAGGCACAAACTTTGCCAATGTCGAAATACTGGTATCCGGCTCGGGTACAGGCAATCGGTCTGAGTCGCAAGCGACTGAAGAAGCCCAAGAAACAATAGTAATTGGTGCTCACTATGACACGGTGCCGGGCTCGCCGGGTGCCAATGACAATGGCACCGGTGTTGCTGCCGTACTTGCCTTGGCCGAGATACTAAAAGATTGCCAGCCCAGGCGAAATATTCGTCTAGTCGCCTTCGCCAATGAAGAATCGCCCTATTTTGCCGGTGACGGCATGGGAAGTCTCAACTATGCCCGAGCATGCAAAGGCCGAGGTGAGAAAATCGTGGCCATGTATTCTCTAGAAACCATGGGCTATTTCAGCAAAGAGCCTGGTAGTCAGAAGTATCCGCCAGGAGTAAGCGTTTTTCCCAATACCGGCGATTTCATTGCTTTCGTCGCCAATATCAAATCGAAAGATCTGCTTGAGGAAACAAAGGGGCTTTTTCAAAAGCAGTCAAATTTTCCCTTTCAAACAATAGCTGCCCCTGAAAGCACACCCGGAGTGTCGCTTTCAGATCATATGTGCTTTTGGCAAATGGAATATCCAGCAATCATGGTTACAGACACTGCACCCTTTCGCTATCCCTATTACCACTTAGCAGAAGATACCCCAGACAAAATTGATCTCAATATGTTTACAGAACTGGTCAACAACCTGGGTAAAACCTTTGCTGCACTTGCCGGAACTAGGGCCAAAAGGCTATAACTAGCAGAATGGAATTTTTTGGCACAAAAAATGTAGGCCTATCAACAGACGCTGTCGCCCAGTGGCTAGTTGACGCACTTGTAGACGCCGAAATTGAGAGCGACGAAGAAGAAGGCAGCGGAACTTGGTCGCAAATTGCCCTCTATTTAGATAACGGCGACCCAGTAGTCGAAATTGACCGCTATGAGCGCGGCGAAGAAGAATTTGACGATTATATCGCTGATGCTGTGCGTGCGCTTTTGGACGACAAAGAACCAGTCATGCCGCATTCAGCGGTACGCTGGCTTTGTCAGTATATGCACTCGGTACAGGTTGTCTTTAATTTCAAGCCCCATCAGGCTTTCTATGATGAAAAGGGCTGGGCTATTTTCAATGAAGTTTGGACAAATTTGAAAAAGCTCGAACCAGGCATCGTTCACGTACAAGGTGAAGGATTTACTAACGAGGCCGGCGCGCAGATCACCTGGGAATTTCCCACTGGAACAGTTGGTGAATGGAAAATGGCCGTTCTCGATGAACAAAACAACTGGATAGACTTCAAAATGGACCTTGCCAACCTAGAACAGTGCCAAGCCTTTCAAGCTGGCAAGCTGCCCACCGCTGCTCAGGCGGGGATGTAATCCCCGCCACATAAAGACAAAGGTTAGGCGCTAACTGAAATAGGCATCGCTTCTTCGTCTTGCTCGCGATAAACTTCACTGATCAAATAGCGAACTTCTTTGATTTCGCTGCTGATTTCAGCTTGTTGCAGGGTCAAGAGATTGAGTAAGCGATTGAAAGAGGTAAGCGCATCATCGTGCTTATCAGTGGCAAACTGTGTCATACCTAAGTTGTATAGATAAGGAACGAGTTCGAAAGATTCTTCACCTGTTTCTTTTGATTTCAGCACTAGGGCTTTTTTGTAGAGTCTTTCAGCTTCTACATAGTTACCCTTTTCTTCATGAAGTTCGGCTCTTTCCGAAACGTCTGCTGAATTTCTCATGATCTTCTCCTAGTATTGCCGACGGTGGCACCACAAAGCTCAGCTTTGAAATGCAGTCGGCATGTTTGTTGTGGGATTTAAGCAGAAAGCGAAACTTGCTAATGTCAGTAAGACAAACAGCTCTGTCAGAGGGGCTTGGGGAAGCTTCTCTTGCAGTTTCCACCAAAAGTTACAAACAACGACCTTAATGAAGGTGCGGGGAGTGAACCAAGGGGATTCGATTTCGTTTCTATGCAGCAATCATAAGCCCGCTCTCACACTTAACGCAATACAGCATGAATGACTCACTTTATATAACGGCGCTATATACAAGCCCTGAAACCCAATAAGCATCAACCTCCTGAAAACGCCCACTATCAAGCCTCGCAGACCCGTCAAGATAAATTCTTCCAATGCGTCACAGAGCAAGGGTTTCAAATCAAAGAAATTTACAACCGCCTTGAGGCGCTCGCAGACAACGTTCTAACGCCCATGACATGAGGCCTGAGTCAAAAGCATATGCTTAATGACCCACCTTATTGTTCAATCATCTGGCTTCAAAGTGGCTGTATTATAGGGTTTCGTAGCAAGCCCTAAAGATCTATAGTTCCTTATGTATGGTGGTTAACGAAGTTATAAATGAATGCAGCCATTGACAGCCAGATGCTAGAGACAGGCGGTATAGGAGGGCATCCCCGCGGGCTCAACGTCTTGTTCTTCACTGAATTGTGGGAGCGCTTTAGCTACTACGGTATGCGAGCAATACTAGTTTTGTTCATGGTAGCGCCGGTGGTGCAAGGCGGTTTGGGTTTCAGTGTAGAGCACGCCTCTGAAATCTACGGTACATACACTATGTGCGTCTATCTCACAGCCATACCTGGCGGCTTCATCGCTGATCGTATTCTCGGTGCACGCAAAGCAATCTTGTTTGGGGGAATAGTTATTGCCCTAGGCCACTTCACTATGGTGTTACCAGCCTTAAGTGCCTTCTACGGAGGCATGCTATTAATTGTTCTAGGCACAGGATTGCTTAAGCCAAATATCAGCACAATGGTAGGTCGGCTTTATCACCAGAACGATCCAAGACGCGATGCCGGATTTTCAATCTTCTATATGGGCATCAATATGGGTGCCACACTAGCACCAATTGTATGTGGCTATCTAGCCCAAAGCGGACATTTTAAGGAAGTGCTAGCAAAACTAGGCTTGTCACCAGAATCAAGCTGGCACTTCGGCTTTGCTGCTGCTGGCGTCGGCATGTGTATAGGCTTAGTTCATTTAGTCATGCAGTGGAAGCTACTAGATAAAATTGGCGGCAAAGTAGAGAAGGACCAAACGTCTGTTCATGATGTCGCTGACCTAGAGAGTGATACTGTTGCAGTGACCGGCGCAAAAGCCACAAAGCCTTGCCAGAAGTCTAACAAAGAAGCCATGTTTACACCTGATGAACTGAAAAAATTAGGCGCGCTACTTTGTCTCTTTGTCTTCAACGCTCTGTTCTGGTCAATATATGAACAAGGTGGCTCCAGCCTCAATATTTTTGCTGATAGATTAACTGATAACACTCTTTTCGGTATGTCCTTTCCCTCAAGCTGGTTTCAATCGCTGCAATCGACCTATGTAATTTTGCTAGCACCAGTTTTCTCTTGGCTTTGGATCAAACTAGGTGAGAAACAGCCTTCTAGTCCAGGCAAGTTTTCTCTTGGTCTGCTCTTCCTTGGCATTGGTATTGCCACCATGGTACCAGCCGCGATACTAACAGCACAGGGCAAGGTTAGCCCAATCTTCTTAATTACTGTCTACTTCGTCGAAACCCTTGGCGAGCTGTGCCTCAGCCCAGTAGGCTTAAGCACAGTTACTAAGCTCGCCCCTGCCAGGCTCGCTAGTTTGACTATGGGTGGCTGGTTCGTTTCTACCGCAATTGGCAATAAAATGGCAGGCTATTTCAGTGGCTATCTGCAATCTGATTCAAGCGGAGCAATGTCATACTTGTTTGGTGCCATGGCCATAGCGGCTCTTACGGCGGCAGGTCTACTAGCAGCACTAACGCCATTCATCAAAAAGCTTATGGGTTCGGTAAGATAATCAGTCGTGAGCAATCCAGAAGACAGCCTAAGACCTATGTCAGATCAACAACTCAACTTTGCCATAGAGCCGGTGGCAGATTTAGCTCAGCTACATATGCTTGCCGAGAGTAATTTTGATGAAGGCGAATATGAAGCAGCTTTGATGCGTTACATCGAAGTGTTCGAAGGCAGTCGAAGTCTGGCGGAATGGCAGAATAAGCGGCTGACAATCTTACTTGCTGATATGGCCGCACTGGCAGATGATTATGAACCGGCCATGCAGACTCTCACAAGTATGAGAGATCAAAGAGAGGCCTCTCTACTTGGTGCGAGACAAGATTGGACTACAATCAGCGAATGGGCTGCTCTCAATCGGCAAATAGAACCCGAGCGAACAATAGAAATATATTTCAAGCTAAAAACCAACACTGATCTTAACAGCCACACCCTTAGCCTAATTCGCCAAATCGAATCGTCCAATTTTATAAAACGGGGTCTCTACCTAGAATTAGATCAAGAGACTCTGGCCCACCTACAAAAGAAAATTTTACTGCACGAATCGGTTTTACTTTCTCAAAGAGAAGACGACGGTACTTCTGAAGAAGAACAAGAAGAGGCCCTAGAGAGTGCCATTGAAGCACTTCTAGAAGTGTCACTGGAATTATTTGAAGCTGCTGCCGCTCTCAACGAAGGTGATATTGGCCGCGAGATCATGAACAAATATCTAGCCTATCAGCAGTCGGCAGATTCATGCTCAAAGCTGATAAGTGCCGCCCAAAAAGCTAACAACAAAGTTTGGGTAGCAGGCTTGGAGAAGCTAGTTGCCGACAAAAAATAATGTACAAACCGGACCCGGTTCAGTAAGAACTTGTGGAGCTGCCACCCTGAGGCCGCCAGTAGAAAGTGCGTGTGTGTTTAAGTCGAGTGGAGCTTGAGTCAGTGCTATTGTAAGAGTTGCCCAGCAGGTTGCTATCGCCGCCCCCGTGAAAGGTAATAAGCGATGGTTGAAAGAAGCGGCCGACGTACCTGAGCTCTGAGGGTTCTTTACTGTCGAGCGTGGGCTCATAGGGCACCCAGCCGCGACCGGGTAAGTAAACTTCGCACCAGCGATGACCCTGAGTGTCGTCAAAGGGCAAGGCTCTCCTCAAGCGAGCCCGCAGCAAATTATAGTAGATAAGTTGTCTGACAACTAAGGCAACGGCTTTTCAAATAAAGCGGCCGCCCAGCTGGCATACATTGTCTTGAATCCAGCAGCGGCATAATTCACTCCTCTAATAATCAAAACCACCAATTGGCTAAGACAAGAAACCCACCGCAGTGGCGGTGGGTTTCTCGATCAAACAATAGCTAACCGATTCAACCCGGATCGCCGAGCGGATCTTCGCTGGCCGGTCTAACTCTTCGACCACCCTCGCCTGGATCACCCAAAGGGTCTTGGCTGGCTGGACGAACATTGCCAAATTGCCCACGGCTATCAGGGTCGCCCATCGGATCTTGACTGGCAGATCTAGCTGAACGATCTCCATTTTGGTCACCATACTGACCGAACAGATTCTCAATTCCACCAATCAGGCCACCTGGGTCATGCCCTGGCTTGTGCGGTGTATTTGGGTCATCATAGATGACCTTTTTTATGTCATTTAAAAGCGACAACAGACTCATTTTAAAATCTCCTTCTTTCATGCTAATTAGAAGTACCTATACCTGCAAGGTTTCGACCGGTTGTGCGGCCGTCGTAACCTTCAAACTCTTGATATTGTTGCGCTTCATCCAGGGGCACGCTAATGCCGCCCTGGGGTGCTGTCACCCAGTGCACGCGGCCACCGGCCTCACGATAATAGACCCGCCCGTTTTTGGATAGATAATATTGAGGTTCAGTGGTATCACCGGTCGCTCTGGCCTTCTGGTTTTTCTGAAATAGATAATAAACAGCGGCAGCGCCAGCAAGAAGAGCGACTTTCTGGCCGTTGGACATACCCGAACGAGGGGCTGCAGCAGTGCGACTGTTAACGTTAGAACCGTAGCTGCTGCGATTTGAGTCGTCGAGAGGTGGAAGACTACTGGTGTCAGCCGTCTTCGCGCCACCACAGGCACTTAGGGTTTGCGTCAATAAAACGCTGGTTACTACGGCTGTAGTCTGGAGATATTTACCAATTTGATTCACTTGTCCGTTCCTATGAGCGATCTAACTGATAGCGCTGACGCACCACGAGGACACAAGTTGCAATTACTTTTGTTAATTAAATCGGAGGTTCATGGGGCAAGGAAATGGAACCAGATTACGTCCTTCGCGTCTCCTCCTGCTAGTCCCTAGGAGGGTCATTGATGAAAAGCACTAGAGGGCATAATGCTTAAAATTACGAGTATTGCTAGCTTCACCATTGTCAGTCTCTTTATAGGACAGGCTGCCTTGGCAAAAACTGTAGACAAAGATATGGCAACGACTTTTAAGGAATCAAAGAAGTTCGGCTATCTATCTGACTCCTTGCGACGGGTTGGTAAAACCAAACAATTACATGGGGCTGGTCCTTTCACCTTCTTTGTACCTAAAAATGATGCCTTTGATGACATGCCTTATGGTAATTGGGTTGAGCTCTGGAACAACAAGCCCCAGTTAAACAAAGTAATATCAAGGGGCCTCATTGAGGGGCGGCATGACGCAGCGTCCTTCGCTGGTGGTGCTACGCTTCGCACTATAGACGGTGGCACTATAACTATTGAATCAAAAGATAAGGGTCTCTTTATCGGCGATGCGAAAATCAAAGATACTGATATTCAATGCTCAAACGGAGTTGTGCACATTCTCGATAGGTTCATTGGCAAAGATGCAGATCCTACAGCTAAAGTTGAAACTGCTAAGTAGTTCAGCATTGAGTCTTGGATAGCGATAGAGATCATTTCTTCCCTAAACCGGCGACTAAGCCTACATCTGGCAGGGCCTGGCGTTTCTGACTTCGGGCATGATAACGATGTGGGTACGAAGGTCTCGCAAGAATTGGCGACAGCGGCTCAGTGGGTGGTCAGGGAAGTCGACGTCATAGCACTCATCATCAGAACGATTGCGCTGTGCCGCATCTGGGTTCGACGACCTGTCGTAAAAAGCAGCCTCAAACTCCTGCGTGCTTGCATACTTCGCGAGAAACTTGTCGGCCACAATTGCATCGCGAAATCCAGTAATACCGCGCTCAGGCGAGTGAAAGGCGATGTTAAATGAAAAGTCGTGCAACATCAGGGTTGCAGAGGCAGCGTACGCCATGCCATGGGCTTCCATCCTGGTCTTGGAAATCATCTCCATACAGGGGATGCCTTTGTAGGGAAGGATATCCAGGTCAATCATAGCGGCCCCCTGCTGCGCCACCATGTCCTTGTACTGTTCGCGCACACCACTAGTATCGCCCAGTGGGACTGGGTTTCGAGTTGGTTCTGGGAAGAAACGCAGAATGACAATGTCTCCTCCGTTGGTTTGCCACTCTGCCGATCTTGCATCTTTTTCCAAGAGATTGATCCCGGTCATGCCTGCAAAGTGCACGGAATCTATAGAAATCCCCAACTCTCGGAGCGCAATTGGCACCACGTTTTCAGGGACGCTAAAATCCTCACTTATAGCAAACTTCGCGGGCGTGGCACTTGTGATTCGCTGGCGTCCTACAACTTTTGGAAAAGCGATGAAAGTGCCGGCGGCAGTGCCAAATGCAGTCACTAGGACGAGAAATGGATTCAAATCGGGAATCAGCTTCTTGCTCAACACGAGCCCCGCCACCATCACTATCACTAACAGCGCCAGCGACAGACCGACTCGAGCAATCAACAGCAACTGGTCCTTGAGATCCTCTTTTCCCACGAGTACACCTCACCCAAAAATCAGAGCACTTTCCCAGGTTATACCCAGTCGCTGTTTACTCAGATGTTACTTTGCCAGTTATTTGAAATTTCTGCCAGGATTTAACAAGTGCCTGAGGAGCGGGATGCAACTTGTCATAGACAATGATGACATTGGTTAGTGGTCGCCCCGCATGAATTAAAATCGAGCCGTCGTGTGCCAGTGCGCGCGACGCTCCGCTATCTAGATTCATGGCCTCATAACAGCCAATTTTTTTCATCATCGTACCGGCGCGTTCTAGAGATAAACTGGTTATAAATGACACCAGATAGAGTTTTTCTCTCGACTGAGAAAAGCCAATTGCTTGCCTTGGACCAATAGTGAGTACGTGTGAATCAGTGAAACCTTCAATGTCCGGATAGACCCAGATTTCTCCATTTCGAAGCAGTCGCGGACCACAAGTTAGAGAAAACCAGTGCTGATCCCAGTGTGGTTGTCCTTCTGCCCGCGCTGTTACCATCTCCATGTCGTTGCCTAACTTAATACCAAGAGTAGTACCATAATTTTCCCACTGACTATACTTCATGAATTTACCACCAGCCACGAGATTTCCCATCACTCGTTGCTGTTTGTCTTTACTGAAAAAAGTGCCGTTGAGCATCACAGCTCCGTGATGCTGTGCGACATAACTATCGAATATTTCAGCACCATGATCTATGGTGGCAGTATTTGCCAAGTCAACGTCATGTGGTAGCAGAATCGAGATAAACGTGTCCGGGTCAGTCACATCGACAGTAGTAAGATAGAACGTTACACCATCTAGTTTTCTTTTGGCAAATTGCACAGGCTTGCTAATCTTTGCTTTCGCTTTTACAGACTTCGAAGGTGGTGGCACGAAAAATGGTGGCGGTGGTGGCAGACCCGCTGCTTTCAACCGTTCGCGTGATGGCAACGGCACCTCCATCATCGGTGGCGGCGGCCAGTATTTGTCAGCCGCTGGTGTTGATACATCTTTGTCAGACTTCGGCTCATGCGAGCCAAAGTCAAGCCCTGTACAGCCGCTAAGAAGCAGAGCGGTCAAGGCTAGACTTACTGTAATAGTCGTCCACTTTAGTGCCATTTTGAATTGATAGAAATGAACTCTATGAATCTCATCTGTTGTTTTTTTACCTTCCGATTCAGGGTTACGATAGCACTTTGTCGTCGAGGATTTACTTACCCACAGACAAATTGAGAAAATCACAAGTGCCTCGCAAACAAAGATTTTGCACTCACCAGGCAACCTCTCAAATTGTGCAATTTCAGGGTAAACCCCGTATCGACCACTTGTCATCAAAGCTATCCTGTAAACTCACTCCCAGGAGACGCACCATAAAAACTCTTACTACATTGGCTGTGTTAGCTCTTCTAGGT
This sequence comes from bacterium Ga0077546, assembly GCA_001464165.1. The sequence goes on along the minus strand of LNEX01000431.1, from coordinate 15,046 downwards.
TGCGCCAATCCAGCCAGTGCGCAGCAATCAGTCACCTTGAGAAAAGGCCAGCTACAACAAGCAGGATGGTTCAAGGCACCCCTGAATGTTCAGATTACCGATGAGCGACCACGGGTAAGAGATTTACGTCATGGTAATGACGAGGCGCAAGACTTTGTTATCCCCATTGGCCCAGTCCCAGGTTCATCATCTGGCGGCAACCATTCGGTACGAATGATGTCCAATCACCTAACACCTTCAGGCTTCCAGACAAATATCTCTGCTCAAAAGAATTTGCGACCCTTGAATCAAGTGAAAATGGGTGGTCTTACACCGACAGCGGCTGCTCCCGCGCGTCCAATCGGCTCACCCAGAGCACCAATCGCCAAGCAGAATATTTTTACAGCCCCTGCTCTAGCCACAATTAAAAGCACTCCCGTTGCTGCCACCTATAGCAAGAGTCAGTCTAGCTCAAGTCTGGATTCAAGCCAATTCCGCTCGCAGAGCGGTTTTTCCAAAGAAGTGTTGGCCCGGCTGCGCCACGCTCAATGAGTGGAGACAGCATTGTATGTACTACTTGCTATCCAAGGCAATCTGCCTTTTACGAGCTTCCTTCAATCTCGCTTCGTCTTTTGCATTGCGGTTAGTCAGCTTTGACAAACCCTCAATTACAAAGTTCAAAGCTTCCTTTTTTGTTTTGAAAACTGGTCCGACAATGTGGCAACCGCCACCGTCAATGAAAAGGCGTTTGATCGCCACTATCTTGCCATCGGCGAAAGTAACGGTGAAGCCTGGACGGCCGAATTTCGGACGATTATAGTCAACGAAAAAGACTCTAGATTCCACTGCATCAAAGCCCAATGTATCTTCAGTCCAATAAGCTCATCTTCATCCACTCCCCAGGGCACATAAGTTGCATCCAGCGAGTGCAGGGGTGAGTGTGCATAGACGCGAGTCGGCGAGCACAACGATGTGACAATCAATAGGCTGACACAAAGTCCAAGCAAACGGGTGACAATCATACAATGCTCCTTACTTTTGCCATCAGCGCCTAAAGCAGAAGCTAATAAATCGCGCTAGTTCTTAATTTGCTTCTCTAGAGCATCTGCCTCTTTGCGCAAAGCATCTGCCTCAGCTTTTTTGCCAGTCTGATTGAAAAAATCACAACTGCTGCGCAGACAAAGAATTAGCACTTCAGGATTGCCTTTAAGCGAACGGGCAATTTTCAATGCTTCTTCTAATTCAGGGCTAGCCTTAGCCAGATCTGTGCGATCAACATCGAACTGCCCGAGCTTTGCTAGTGACCGAGCGTACTCCGCTGGATAAACATCAGACTTGTTTTTATAAACTTCCACTGCTGCAACAAGCAAAGGACGCATTTGATCGAATCTTCTTTGATCAGAATAGCAGTCGGCCAAGAGAGAAGAAATCTTAGCTGTTTGCACTGAGTCTTTACCCAGCTTTTTCTTTGATACAGCAAGGGCTTTGGTTAACAGAGCATCTTCTTCTATACACATACTTCTGCCTGCCAACTTAACGGCAGTAGAAAGTATTCTTGGAATTTGTGCTTCAAAGCGCAGCCGCGATTGGCTTTCTTGCACAGAAGAATTTGTTGGAGCACCAACTTCATCAAGCATCGCACCCAGTGTTTTTGCATCTGCACTAACCCTAGATAATTCAATCTCTGTGATTTCGCGATTGGTCTTCTCTAGGGCTTCAGCATGTCCTTCCCAGCTGTCGTAGAGGTCACTTTTGGATTTCAATGTGCCCATCAAACGCGCTCTATTGTCGCCAAATGTGCGGGCTTTTGATTCAGCAAAAATGAGCTTACTTTCTGCCGTCGCATAATCTTTGCGCTTAATTGCTTCATCTACTTCTGCAAGAGTTAATTGCCATGCAATTTTATTCAACGGGGTGCCGCGATCATCTTCAGGACCGGGCCAAAGTATTGAAAAAGCAAGCACGCCAACAAAAAGCAAACCGAAAACAGCAGCTATAATTGTTGCTATAGGAATTTTTTTTGCTGGTGGTGAAACTGAAGGGCGAGCAGCACTAATACTCGAAATATGTGTACGACTAGAGCCGAGCAGGGCCGTAGTAATATAAACCAAAGTATCGCGCACTTCTCCAACATTCTGGAAGCGACGGTCCGGATCTTTCTCCATACAGCGGTTGATTACTTCAACCAACTCAACCGGCAGATTGGCATCAGGCACGACCTCAGTCAAAGGCTTGGCCTTATCGCCAACGTGCATATTCATAGTTTCGAGGAAGCCAGAACCAAGAAATGGCGGCTCTCCCGAAAGAGTTTCATACATCAGACAACCAAGTGCATAAATGTCGGAACGGGCATCGATATCTTTGCCAAGACACTGTTCTGGGCTCATATAAATGGGGCTACCAAAAACCTCTCCGGTCTTGGTCAGCTGCTGCTGCTGCCGACCGTCTTGCTTAAGCATCTTGGCAATGCCAAAATCAACCAAGCGAACATGTTCAGAACCATCGTCTTGTTTGGTGACAATAACATTGGCCGGTTTCAGGTCGCGATGGACGATGCCGCGCTTGTGAGCGGCTTCGAGTCCTTCACAAATTTGCTTAAATAGTGACAGGGCTCGATCAAAAGCGATACGGCCTTTACGCTCGATTAGGTCTTTTAGACTTTCGCCCTCAAGACAATCCATAACGAAAAACGGCTCACCATCTGGTGTTACGCCGAAATCGTAAACAGTAATGACATTCTGGTGACTAAGCAAACTACATGCTTGCGCCTCTAATTTAAAGCGCTCAAGTGCCGTTACATCTTGCTTCAAAACATTGTGTAGCATTTTAATGGCGACAGTACGATCCATCAATTTATGTTTTGCTTTGTAGACGACACTCATGCCGCCTAGACCCAGAACAGACTCAACTATGTAGCGGTCAGCAAAAGTTTTACCGATCCAGGGGTCATTCTTCGGCCCACGCAAGACCGTTTGGTCGGCCGGACAGTTTTCAATGAACCCTTCGTACTGCTGAAAGCACTGCGGACAGTATTTCTTTTCAATACTGACTTTTTTGGTGCCGTCATCTTCCATTATTAAACCTTACTTCTTATAGGGCCAGTTAAGTGTATTATAAGTTAGCTTTTTCAACAAACAGGCGGTGAAGACATGGGTCGGTTTAATGATCTTTGGTTATCAGGCAAGTTCGCACTAAAAAGAAACCAAGAGGCCGATGAGTCGCGCATGCAAGAAGCTAGAGCGCGCGCTCAAGAACTATCGCCCGATATGGCGATAGATCCTAATTCAAAGGAAATCTTTAATGCCCTCAAAGCTAAGCGTGGGCAAGAAACTGGCCGCTGGCTCAATGGCTTAGTTCCAGCCAATGTTGAGAAACCCATAGAAGTGCAAGCGGCAGCTGCCACAGCTTTTGATGATGTAAACAAGTGGATAGACCTGCTCTGCGAGCAGTTTGTCGAGCTTTCTTACGAGTTTAATAAAAAGGCCGTCGGCACCAATCTTTATGTCTCATATGAGAAGCCAAAATTATTCGAAAAACGCGATGAGGACCTCTGGTACCGGCCCGTTGACAAGACTTACAAGTGTCGCTTAACAACTAGAGACTGGGCCTTGATTGTACGGGGTCACGATAGCAAAATTGCAATCTTTGTCGTGCCTTCATCCATGGTAATGGCTTTTGACAACGAATCAATTGGCGAAGATGAAATGCCTCACCTCATGGAAATTGAACGCACCGCTGCTAGTGGCGGCACTATTAACTGGTTAATCGGCGGCGAAGCGACCAACCTAGGCTCAATTTCGCCTCTGGCTAAAGAGCTGTTTGGCGATTTGATCAGAGTTTCGAGTGGGGTCATGACTGAAGCTGAGTTGTTTAGCCAAGACAAGGCTCCAACACTGGGTGAGAACGTCGCAGTAGGCTACCAACAACCAGCCGATGGCCCAAGCAAAACCTCTAGTTCTACGCAGAGTTCGACAGATGGATCTGCTAACGATTCAACATCTGAAGCAGCAAGATCATCAGAGCATGTTATTTCTAAGGCTTGCGACATTGTCGACGAAATTATTGACCAAGAGCTAAAAAATCTATACGCCAGTGCTGCTCAAATACAGCCTGGAACCCCAGAGTCTAGCGTCATTCGTCGCCAAATTTCAGCCACTGAAACTTTCCACACCAAGATTCTCGACGCTTTCAAAGAATACACACAAGCGGCATTGGTAGCTGAGAATAACAAAACAGCTGGAAGTGCGCCAAGTGCACTGCAGAGCTTATCTAAGTAAAACTGCAAATTCAAATATAGTGTTTCAAATCAAAGTGAATGCTCAATTTGGCGTTCGGCTTCTAGACGCTTAGGCTCTGCCTTTACAGCAGTGTGCATGCCCACCAAGCGCGCTACTAATATGGCCAAATAAAGCTGACCACACAAGGCTTCTAGACACGAGCAAGCACGAGCAGAACGGCTCAGTGGCACCACGTCGCCGTAACCAACGGTAGAAAGTGTGCAGAAGCTGAAATAAATTAGTATCGGATAGCGCTCTTGATGCTCTATTGAAGTCTCATCAGCTTTAAGGTTGTCCTTGTAAGCATGCGGATTGTCAATGGCAATCATCATATGAATTAAGGCAAAACAAAAGCCGATTAGAATATAAACACAGGCACCACCACAGATGCGATTAGAGTTGACCTCGCCGGTAAGAATATCGAGCACCATAATGCGCACGATATAGATAAAAAAAGCGAGAATGGTTACCAGAGCAAGCATTTGAAAATTGGCCGTATTAAACGGCGGTAGGTTGCTGCAAAATGCCAAAGACCAGGCAACGCCAGCAGCAACAGCTAGAGCAATCGCCCCCCAATCAAACTTTTCTTCTCGTCGCACCGACAAGGTCGAAACCACGAGAGCGCCAAGCAAAATAACAGCTATGCCGATATGAGATAAAACGCTATGGTCAATTAGAGGCGCGACAAAGGTAAGCACCATAACATTGACGAGCAAAGCGTAATAATGCTTTGAATGTGGCTTGGAGCCAAACCCAGAAAGAGGCCTGGAAGTTCTTCGTGTTAAGGATGCCAGCTTAGACGACAATTCTTACCTCTGCTAAATTGTTGTTTACTGTTATTTCACTGGTCGTCTACTGGCAGTCTACTGGTAGTTCCAAGCGCCTATGCCGTATTGGTTGCCGGTATCATCGGGGCGAGCCTCACCCATATAACCAAATTTACTATTGGAGATTCGATAATTACCTGATGGCTCTTTTTTCACTGTAGTGATAGTGTGATCTGGGCGATAAACTGTGATCTGGTCATTCTGTCTCACGACCGTTCCATTGACACCATTGGGATATTTAATTATGTAGTTAGTTGGACTGGTGGGCACCATAACTGTGCCATCAGCAAAGCCGTTTTCAATGGCATAACTACCATCAGGAAACTGGTGCAAATATGCTGTACTGCCATCAACCATGGTGAATTCCATCACCACACATTGCTTGTTGCTTGGTGCTCTGGTTTTATCATAGGGGTCAATGTCTTGGACAGAAAAAACGAAGACCATATCTTGAGCCATGTCGTGGGCGCTGGCTCCTAGCTCTTGAGCTGTCCCCTTAGCAATTGCCTTAAAGAACCCTTTGACAGGGTGCTTCTTCGCCTGCAGCATTTGAGCGGCACTCTGGCCACCGGGGTTAAACCTATCGCGCACCCAAATCTCGGCCTGCGAAAGAGGAGCAGCTGGCGCATTTTGACCAGCTAATGCCCCAACCAATGAAGGAGTAGCCGATAGATCAGGAGCCACAGCTGGTTTTTGCGCCGAGTAAGGTGCAGTCGGTTTGATCGAATTTGGCGAATTAGCTGGGTTTGTTGAATTGGCTGCGCTCGGTGCAACCGTGAGCAGCCCAATGAGACTTGACTCAATTTTTGATTTGTTGCCCGCATGTTCTCTCCCCTAGTGTTTTATGAAATTTAGAGATACGCTCTAGATTTACTCGGTTGCTGCCAGTCTCATTTTATTGGAGCGCTTGATTCACGGCCTGGGCCAGTTGTTTCAAACCCTCTTCAAGATTGCCACTAATATGCACGCGTAAGGCTCTGCGTTTGCGGCTAGTGAGAACCTGAAAATCACCTCTCGCTTGAGCCGATTTAACCACGCCGAAGCTATATTTTTGCCCTGGAACAGCTAAATCGTCGCTGTCTTCGCAGGTCAACTGCAAGACAACACCAGTGTCAGGGCCGCCTTTGTAAGCTTGACCGGTAGAGTGCAAGAAGCGTGGACCAAAGCCCAAACAGGTCGCCACATGTTTTTGATCGCGCACATTCAAGCGAATTTTCTGCATGACTTCAACATGCTCTTTACTCATCTCGATGTAATTCAGCGAGGCAAAATAGTCACCTTTACCAAGTCGACCCAGATGCGCTCTGAGCATGCCAACCAGAGTCTTCTCCTTAGCAATTTCTTCTAAAGCAGCGACATTAAGGTCATCGCTAAACAGCTTGATTTGCCCCTCTTCGAAGAATGACTTTTCAGCCGGAAGACTGCCGTTCTTTTCATACTCATCAGTCAACTCACGAGTTTCAATTTTGCTAGCCTCAACATCTGGTTGATCAAATGGATTTATTTCAATAATGGCTCCAGCTACTGCTGTGGCTATTTCAAAGCGGAAGAATTCATAGGCCAAATCAATTTTATCGCTAAGCTCAATGGTTACCACGGGGTGTCCGTGAGCAACCAATTGCGCCAAGCGCTCTTCGATAATGCTGTTGTCTAAGCCATTAAACTTAGCGTTATCGCCCTTTAGCTTGATAAACGCGAAGAGGCGATCATCTCCATAGACTTCTGTATTGGCGCTTAAGCCTTCTAGATCAACCGGAATAATAGCTTTGCCTAGTTTGCCAGTTGACTCTGCCACCAGTTGTTCTAACCAAGCACCAAAATCATGAAGTGCTGGTGAAGTAACGATGGTTAGCTTGTTGCGACCAGCTTTGGCAGCTACCCCCATAATTGTTCCAAGCAAAACACCCGGGTTATTCGGAGCATTCTTTTCTTGACAAAGAGTAGTCATCTGCTGCGCCCGAGCAAGAAATGTCTGCAAATCTAGGCCTATCAAGGCGGCAGGAACAATTCCGAATGGCGAAAGAGCTGAGTAGCGGCCGCCAATGCCAGGATAGCCCCAGAACACCCGGCGGAAATTTTCATTTTTAGCGACAGTGGCCAACTTTGAGCCTGGGTCAGTGATGGCAATAAAACGTGAGCCAGCCTCTTCACCCATCGCCTCTTTGACTAAAGCGAGAAAATGGGCCATATAAATATTCGGTTCTAAAGTGCTGCCTGACTTACTTGAGACTACAAAGAGTGTCTTTTTCAAATCGACATTGGCATCAAGATGACGAATCTGCTGGGGATCAGTTGAATCAAGTATGCGCAGGTTTGGATAACCGGGCTTGGAGCCGTAAGTGACAGCAAATACTTCTGGCGCTAAGCTTGAGCCGCCCATTCCCAAAAGTAGTACGTCAGTAAAGCCAGCCTCTTTGATTTCTTTGGCAAATTCTTCATATTCGGCTAGGGCCTTTTGCTGGTCGGCCACAACATGCAACCAGTCCAACCATTTAGCTTCGTCTTTGTTTGTCCACAAAGTGGCATCTTTCTGCCAAATTTTGTCGACTTTGTTCTCTTTCGTCCATGCCGATAGAGTATGACTGACAGCATCAGCCATACTGGCTGGCAGCTGCTGGGAGAGAGAGCTAGTGGTTGTACTTACAGAATTCATCTTGATAACTCGTCCTTTTCACTTCAGAATGGAACTCGCACTTAACTTGCTTCGTCGGCTTAGCTTACAAGACTAACTATTGGTCTAACTAACTAGGTCGACAGGAGAAAAGCTAAAAACAGCTAAAATCAATTGAAACTAGCTAAATCCCCTTCAAGATATTGCGAAACGATATCAGATTGACGACTATTTACGGCCAGACTGTTGACGCACATTAAAGATGTAGTAGCCTAACTGTTTGCAATCTGGCTACTTGGTGTATTGTTGCCAATCTAACTTCAAAGCAAATTTAACGGTATCCATTCAGGACATTATTTCAATTGACACAGTCTGAGCCAAGCCTAGCTTCAGGCGGATCTACGCAGCCAGCGTCAGCACAACAGCCAGCGCAGCACCATCATGGCGACGCTCTTCTGGCTTGGTGGCTAGCAGCAGCGATTGTCGGGGCAGACATAGGCACATCAGTTTTCTATACCACCGGGGTAATTATGCCCCTGGTCGGTTTTGCCGCCCCTTTCATCATTTTGATTGTCTGCGGTCTAATGTGGGTTTTCAAAGCCACTTATGAAGAAGGCTGCGCTGTCAGCCCCTTCAACGGCGGCGCCTACATCATGGTTTTGCAGACTGTGGGCAAACGCTTCGCCATAGTTGTTGGCGCCCTAACGATTTTGTCTTATTTAGCCACCGCAGCCGTCAGTGCCCTTTCTGGGGCCTTTTATATTGATTCAGTCGACAATATTATGAACTGGCCGGTCACCAACATTGTTGCTGCAGCTATTGCTCCGGTTATCGTCTTCGGTCTGCTCAATATAGTCGGCATCAAAGAACCAGCAATGATTGTCTTCTTCATTGCCATGTTCCACTTTTGTTTGTTGCTCTACCTCGACGTCAAAGGTCTAATTATGGCCTACGAACGCCATATTGACCTGACCCGTTTCACCCACAGCCTGGCAGTCGTCACCCCGGCACACTTCATTCATGGATTTGCTGCAGCCTTTCTCGGCATAACTGGCTTTGAATCAGCTGCTCAGATTGTTGAACAGCTGAAGACTCCAACATGGAAAACGCTTAAATATATTTACTTATCTGTGGTTATTTTAGTTGGAGTGACAGCCCCGATAACTTCTTTTTTGTGCCTTGGACTGCTCGACGCTGGTCAATTGAACGACTACAAGAACAGCCTGCTGTCAGGTTTGGCCTTTGTCGAAGGGGGCAAACCACTTCTTATCATTTTGGTAGTGGACGCTGCCCTGATGCTATTTGCAGCAGTTAACACAGCTTATGTTGGCTGTATCGGCCTCTGTACCACCATGGCTAAGCAGGGCAATTTACCAGCGTTCTTCTTGAGGCGTTGGGCACATAAATTCCCCTTCCTCCAAGGTTATCCCTACGTCTGCTTCATGTTCATGGCTATATGCACCCTAATGATTGTGCTTCTTCCTGGACAGGTAGACAATCTTGGTCAGGTCTATGGCATGGCCTTTCTAGCAGTTATGTGCTCCTTCTGCTTTGGTGTGCTGATGCTGCGCATCAAGATGCCTCTGAAAGTTGAGCGCTCTCCCTACAAGACCAAATGGACTTTCCCCTTCAAGGGTTATCAGCTACCAATTCCACCTGCAATTGGTTTGATCACACTGTTGTTTTGTGAAATCGTCCTGCTATTTTCAGCTGAAGGCGCTAGGGGGCTGGGCTTCCAGATTCTTGGAGTAATTTTAATTGTCATGTGCTTCTATCGCATGGGCGTACTTGAAGGGCGCCTGCGCGAACTACCAGACTTACGGCTCGGTATGGGTAAGTTTGCCACGATGGAAGAAATACCTGAAGACCTACCAATATACGTACTCTGCACCGGTGGAGCTAAGGCCAGAAGCCTGGCCACCATGCTAATTAAACTGCTAGAGCGTGAAGAGCCCGGCCCCAAAGAGATTGTGATTTTCCATGCGGCGGGGCATGATGCATGAACTGCTACAACGGGTGGTATCACAACAAATTGGGCCAAGTTTCAAAAATCACGATATTGTCTTGACCACCAAAATTTTGCCAGACACGTTAGTTGATGGCCTGATTTACCTGAAGAAGGCACATCCATTCAAAAAAGTATTCATTGGAACAGGTACCGATCCTGAAACAGCTGAGCGATATGCTCGAGATTTAGAGAGTAATTTAGGTGTACCTGTGGAAAATATAGGAAGACCGACTTTGATCGACAACAAACCGACGAGATAACTCTTCACCACAACCCTTCACCAGGAACATTAGATGACCAGGACAATTTCCTTCCCGTCAGATAAATCTCTTGGTCTCTTGTTTTTAATTACACGCTCAGGCGGCCAAAGCGGTTGGTGGGAAGAAAAGCTGGGCGACGCCACCTGCTACTTGATGGCAATGCCGATCTCTCGAGGCTGAGACAATTAAAGCCTAACGATCTGCAGTCTATCGATTTTCGCCAAATAGACATATCTGATTCAGACTTAGAACACCTGGCCCATCTGTCAGGTTTGCGTTATCTCACTCTGCCTGATCGCAATATCACTGATAGTGGCTTAGCTTCTCTGCGCAATTTGATCTATCTCAACATTCTTGATCTTGGGGCGACAAAGGTCACTGATTTTGGTCTCCCCAGACTTAAACACTTAACTGACTTGCGCAAGCTCTATTTAGACTCAACCATGGTCACTGGCGAGGGAGTGATCGAGTTAAATCGGAAGCTCACTCGCTGCCACATTGTTTTACACGGCGGCCGCACTCTGGCCTTTCCTTTTGAATGCTCACCGGGGCGCCTGTGGCTGGCCAAAGCCGAGATAAACGGGCAGAGAGACTGGACAGAGCTGGGTACTGCCCAGGGCACGGTAGAGGTTTCTAGACGGGCATTTGTGCGTTTGGAAGTTTTAGATAGAGCAGCACTGAAAGAGTGCAACCGACTTAAACCAGATGACATTCAGTCGCTAGATTATCTTTTCCCAGAAATAAGCGAAGAAGACTGGGATTGTGTCAACCGTATAGGCGGACTGAGAGAGTTGCGCTTAGGCGGAGTCGAACTAGCAAAAGGTAGCTTGCGAGATTTATCAAATTTGCAAAGGCTGCGTACATTTCAGCTTACCTCTTGCAACATTTCAGACCAGGCGCTAAAACCAATCCAAAATTTGAACGCTCTAAAAGAGCTGCGTATCTCTCACTGCCAGTTTGACGGTGTCAAACTCGGAGATATTCTTTCGCATACACCAGCCAAGAAACTTTTACTAGAAGGGGCACATATTGACGACAAAATTCTTGGAACAATCAACAAAATCACTGATTTTCAGGAACTCTATATAGTCTTTTCAGCCGCCACAGACAAGGGTTTAGAGTGTTTGCACTATTTCCCACAGCTAACCACCCTAGTTCTGCGTATTGACGCACTGACTGAAGTTGGCCTTGAACAAGTAAGTGCATTAAAGCATCTGCGGCGCTTAGTCGTTAGGGCCGACGATGTGGCTGAGACTTTCTTCCACTCAGTTGCAGCATTGACCGAACTAGAAGAGCTTTCAATTAGACAAATTGATTTACGAGGTGACGGGCTAGCTAGCCTCTCCCACTTATCCAATCTGAAGCGTTTACATCTAAGCGCCTACAGTGACCACAGTAAGCCCAATTTCTCGACCTATAAGAAAAAGGTAAAACTAAATATTGGAGCACTTGCTCGCCTAGAAGAAATGTCTATTCGCTCTGATGGTGCCGCCATTGAGCTGTACGATCTGCCCAAATTGAAAGTGCTAGATGCCAGCAACAATTCAGTTAGCGATAAGAGCTTTGTTGGTATCGATAGACTTACTAGCCTTGAAACACTGCACCTCAAGGGATGCAACCGCATTGGCAACGACACACTCACCAAAGTAGGAACTCTTAGCCATCTTAAAGAGCTTGACTTATCGCTCACTCGTGTCACCAATGAGGGTATCAGCAAACTATCTAACCTGCATGAATTGCGTTATCTCAACATTGCTTCGACGGCAGCTGACAATAAAGCTCTTGCTCATATCAGACACCTGCGCGAATTGCGCTTTATTGAATTTCCTAAGCCGTTGACCGACAGCGATCTACCGAACCTAAGCGAACTGACAAAATTGCGAAATGTTCGACTTGGCGCAGTGACAGATGCTGGAATGGCGTCACTAGCAAAACTAACATTTATTGGCGAGATCAATTTAGCCGGAGCGAACGTTGGCGACGACACACTATCTCATCTGCGTAACTTCACTCACATGAAGACCCTTAATCTTGCCAATACAGGCATTTCAGATCAAGGCCTTGTGTTTATAAGCAACTTCAAAGCCTTGACCACACTAAATCTAAGTGGCACCGATATTGGTGACCAAGGAGTAGCTGCGATCACCAATGTGACATCACTGAAGGCCCTCGACCTTGAAAATTGCAAGCGGCTGCGCGATAAGGGTATATCGCTGATTGCTTCACTGTACAACCTGCAATGGCTCAATCTCTCTAATACTAGAATTTCTGATGGTGGCTTATCTAGTGTTCGCAGGCTTTCTAAACTTCAGACTCTGCGTCTTTCATTCACACACATAACAGATAACGGTCTATTTGTGTTGCGTGACTTGCGTGAACTGCGCGCCTTAGATCTTGAGAATCTAGAAATTACTGGTGATGGCCTAAAGCATCTAGTCAACTGTCGCAAACTAAAAGATCTAAAGCTGTCATCAAGTAGCATTGTTGACAGCAGCATCTCATATCTGTGCGCACTGCCTGAACTGGAAGAGCTCGACTTACGAAACACACTGATTACAGCGGAGAGCTTAGAAACTCTCGCTCAGATCAAGAGCTTAAAAAAATTGGTTTTGTTGGGCACCAATATTTTGTACAAAGACCTAGCCAAGCTTGGTGCTAAAGGCAGCTTTACCCAATACAAAAATTCAATTGCTTGACCGCGAAGTAAACTACTCATAAACATCATTCACAACCAGTACTCATAATTAGTAATTTGAGGTATCTAGATGCCCACAGAGTTGCTGCAAGAGAAAATAGCCGCAGCGATTGCTTCATTTAACAAGGGTGCCCATGACCAGGCTGAAACCTTCAGCAGGCAGGCTCTAGCATTTAAAGAACCTTCTGATCTGGCCGACCGCTGGGCCGCAGAAGCCTTTGGCAATCTCGGCATGGCGTTTATGAGTGTGACCAAATTCTCCACAGCCGAACTGTGCTTAGAGCGCTGCATTAATGTGCTTGAAGGCGATAAGAATATCCACCCCTCAACTCTGGCGCAATTGATTTCTAATCGTGCCAGTTGCTTCCTCGCCGAAAACAAATTTGCCGAAGCTTTGCCTCTCTGCGAAAAAGCCTGGGGAGTGGCTGAACTGGCGGGCAAATCTAGCGATGAACAAAGACCAGTATTTCTCTCGAACTTAGCGAGCGCCTACTATAAACTCGATCGACTAAGAGAAGCTGAGTGTTACTACAAATTAGCTATAGAAGCAGCTGAGAACATTTGGGGTGACCATGAACTTGTGGCCGTTACCCAGAACAACTTAGCGAATTGTTGCCGCGATCAAGACAAGTATGATGTCGCCATTGAACTCTACAACCTGTCAATTGCCTATTTCACAGACAACGGCGGTGCCAGCCCAGACTTGGCCTTTGCCCTAAATAGTTATGCTGACTGCCTGCGAAAAATGGGCAACGAACCAGAGCTAGTCAAAGTGATAGCGAAGCTAGCCGAAGTAGAAGAGGAGCTAGAGCTGCTAGCTGACTAGAGAAATTAACTACAGTAGTTTCTCGATGTCGGCCGAAATATCGGCAGGCTCAACATTTGGTGCATAACGCTTAACAACATTGCCGTCGCGATCAACCAAGAACTTAGTAAAATTCCATTTGATGTCCTTAAAGCCCAGCAAACCGGGAACTTTGTCAGTCAAATATTTGTAGAGCGGGTGAGCATGTTCACCATTTACTTCAATCTTATCGAACATCTGGAAATCAACGCCATAGTTCTTCTGACAGAATGCACCAATTTCAGTGCTATCGCCGGGCTCTTGGGCACCAAATTGATTGCAAGGGAAACCAAGGAGACTAAGGCCTCTATTTGAATACTCTTTATGCAGTTTCTCAAGACCGGCGAACTGAGAAGTAAAACCACACTTACTGGCTGTATTGACTATCAGCATTACATTGCCCTTGTATTGCTCTAATTTGATTTCGCTTCCATCAAGGGCTTTGGCAGTGTATTCGTAAACTGTACTCATTTTCTAATTCCTATTTCTACACTATCAGGTCACGGGCACAACAGTATCATGGGCAATGACAAAAACTCTATCATTTCGACTCGGCCGAATCGTATAAGAGCCAGTAAAGGCACCATAAGCTGGCAATATCGCTGAGCTTGAGCGCAGCCAGAAGCAAGGCAGGCGCTCGCGCTGTTTACCCTGACCGGAGAGCGTAACAGAAGGATGAACGTGACCACAGAGAACATAACCATCTTTACTTCTGATCGGCTCATGAGAGTATAGGAAGGGCGATTCGACCATCTGCCCCTGAACTAAGTCAAGCCTCCATGACTGCGGCAGCTGAACCTGGCGATCATGATTGCCAAGCACAAGAACAATGGTCAAATTCTCATGTGCAGCTCTAAAATGCTCAAACACTTCTACTTCGGCTCTAGTCATCCCATCTTGGGCATGTACAAGATCGCCAAGTATGATCAAGCGAGAAACCGATAACTCTTTGATCAAATGCTCTAAGCGCTTGAGATCAAAACTACTAATACCATCGGGTGCAAAAAAATTGCGAGAGCGAAACGAAGCAGCTTTGCCAATATGAACATCAGCCAACACCAGGGTGCAAGAGCTGGGAATAAACATTGCTTTTTGCGGTAACAAAATAACCGTTTGACCAGCAAGAACGACTGACTGAGCACCGCTGGGAAACAATGACTCTAATGCTCTAGAATCTTCGATGCTAGCATTTTCATAGCTAGATGTTAAACCACTAGAATTTAGCCTGCCTGCTTCCAAATTTAGCGCCTCATGTCTTTGGCTAGATCAAGCTGCATGCGCAAAATGCGTTGAGCTAACTTTTCAGATGTCAGTTTACCGCGCAGTCTATCGACCATTAGGGGCAGACAAAATGGGGATGCCTTAGTCAGTGACATCTCAACAATTTCTGAGCTAGCCAATCGACTCAAAGCTCCAATCATACGACTAATCTCCAAATGTCTCTCTAAGACTTCGTCATGGGCTTGCCGCACAAGTAAATTGCCCGGGTCAAAGTCAACAAATACATCGTAGAGCAACCCACTAGAGACTTGAACTTGTTTTACT
>LNEX01000430.1 GCA_001464165.1 bacterium Ga0077546 | reverse complement strand
TTGATTCTTGAGATGCTGAACACGCCCAATTTTTTATTGGCAACAATAATAACCATCTTATGGCTCACACTTACTGGTGGCCTTCATTTTGATGGTTTGATGGACACAGCCGATGGTATTTTCTCGCACCGCAGCAAAGAACGCATGCTCGAAATCATGCAAGACAGCCGAGTGGGAAACTTTGCGGTGATGATTGGTATCGCCACTTTTGCCTTGAAAATAGCTGCACTGGCAGCACTGCCAACTCACATTCTTCCTGTTGTTTTGCTGTTTGCCCCCTGCCTTGCCCGCTTAGCTGAGACCTTTGCCATTGGAGCGTTTCCCTATGCTAGAGCCGAAGGCAAAGGCAAAGTTTGGCACGACACCACCCGTTTTCCCCAAGACATATTCTTAGCCGCGCTTATACCAATAGCACTGCTAGCAGCCGTTGTGTTAGGTGCACCACTTGCAGGAGTCTCGCCTGTCACACTGCTACTACCGCTGGGCCTCTACTTTGGTATCGCTAGCGGTGCCGGACTAATAAGCGCACTCTATCTAAGTAGCAGACTGGGCGGACACACTGGAGACACCTACGGAGCCGTGGTAGAGCTAACAGAGACGATTTCTTTGACCGTCATTGCTCTAATTCATATTTAAGTTTTTCTCGAGCAGGCCACTCCCGGAATCTTGAAAAAGAAGAAGGCAAAGACCGCCACCAGAAGCAAGGCATACCATTGCTTGAGCGCTGCAACTGGCAAGAACATAAAAGAGACGTAGTACAAGTTACAGCACCACCAGGTTGCTTGGCGCAAGAACTTTACTCGCCCAGCTTCTTCACCCCAGAGATGACCTTGACCAGCAATTACAGCCAAAAGGCCGATACCACAAAAGTCATAGAAGAGAAAATGCGGCAAAACCAAAGGCAAAACAAACAAGCCTTCAAGCATCACTAGTGCAACAGCAGCTCGATAAGAGCGGAGCGAACCAACAGTATTTGTAGTTGATTCAAGCTCTGGTTTGGCCGAATTAAGAATAGCTGTTCCCCGCCAGAGCGCATACAAACCAATGACAGCAGCCAATCCATAAGCCACTATCTTGGTTGCAGTGAAGCCGGGAAAAGTTTGAACAATCACCGCCGGTAGTGACACAACCATATAAGCGGGAAATTGATAACCAGCCTTAGCAAAAATAGTGTCTGACATTTTAAAACTTTTGAGCCATTCCACGAACAAACTTGGGCCAAGGGAGAAAACCGTGGCCAGGCCAAAGAGCAATAAACCCAAGGCAAGACCGATGGTCGCTTTAGGCCGCTTGCTAAGAAACAAGGCGCCACAAACAAGCAATGCCGTCGGCAAAAACTGCGGCTTGAGCAAGAGTGCCCCCCAGACCATTCCACCAGCTATCTCTCGGCCTCGACTAAGGAAGGCGTAACCCAGCGCCAAAGGCAGAAGGCCAACCACAATGCCGAGGTGACCGATCAATAGAGTATGAAAAACTGGGCAAAACAGAGCGAGCATTGAAAAATACTCAATCGCCAGCCAGCGGTCGCCGCGACTAGAAAGCCAGGCGACTAAGGCGAGCACTATTATTGAGAAGACTTGCCAAGCAATTAGGGCATGCTGTGGCGTCATGAAAGAAAAGGGCACAAAGAATAGAGCCATTAAGGGGCTATACATGTAAACAGCCACATACTGTTTCGGTAAAAACGTGAGCAGCTGGTGCACATATAAATTGAAAGGGGCATCCACAAAAGAAGTGGCGCTGGGCGGCGGATAAATATTTTGAGCCAGGCCGTCGACAACCATTTTGCCCACAGGATAGAAAGTCATGACAAAATCAGAGCCCTGCATAATCACCGCTTGCGAAGCAGCAATCAGAAGCGGCAAGAAAAGGAGAAATACAGCCAGGATTTTTAGCAAAAGAGAAACAAGCTGCACCGACTACTACCTTTTTAATCTTTAGAATGCCCATTTAATATGTCAGAGCGAAGTTCAAGTTTACCTGCAATCAAGCCCACCATATCCATTGTTTTTCCCGCTTATCAAGAAGAGAAGCGTATTGGCATGACGATGGAGAGCTGGGCTACCTACCTTGACACCCATCATCCAGGCACTGAAGTAGTGGTTGTCACTGATGGCTGCAAAGACAATACAGCAAAGGTCGCCCTCGACACATTCAAAAGCGCCAACTGCTCACTGCGCTTAATTGAAATTAGTGAAAACCAGGGTAAAGGCAACGCTGTCAAAGTTGGGGTAATGGAAGCTCAAGGTAACATTATTGTATTTACCGATTCTGACTTGTCTTACGAACCACAGTTACTCGATGAGTTTCTAGCGAAAATAGAAGACGGTGCAGATCTCGTAATCGCCCAGCGCCGCAAGAAAACACAATATCCGGGTTTGGGTCGCAGGTTACTGGCCATGCTTTCGCGCTTCTTAGTAGGAAATTTTGTTGTGCCTGGCATCCGAGATACTCAAGCAGGTTTCAAAGTATTCAAAAAAGAAAGTGCACATCAGCTCTTTCCCTTGGCCAGAACAAAACGTTTTCTCTTCGATCTAGAAATACTCGTGATAGCTAAAGAGCATCATTGCAAAATCGAGAAAGTATATGTCGACTGGCAAGACCGCGACGGATCAACAGTGCGTATTTTCATCGACACATTGCGCTCGCTGAGAGATCTAGTCTTGATTTATACTCGCATGTTGTTTGGTGCTTACAAACTGAAAGAGAAGAACTAGGGAGTATGAGAAATTAGTGAGTAAGAAAGAAAAGAAACCGGCCACAAGCCCAGAAAGACTAGTTCTAGCTCTAATCGAGAATGCTCACTTCGAAGAAGCACTAGTGCTTCTCGACGAACTTGAAAGCAAACAAAAAAACGAAAACGAAGTAAAAGAAAAAACCAACAGAACAGTTTTACTCTACGCTAAAGCTTTGGCGTCTTTTGGTGCAGCAGGAGCAAACCCTAGCGAGCAAGCGCTAGCAACAGCTAACACAGTGCTACATCAGGCCTTTGCTGCCAACAATTTTGTTCTGCCACTAATGGTATCTAGGGTCAATCAAGTTTCGAACAAAACTTCAAAAAAATCCAAACACGCGACAAAAACAGTTTTGCCAACAGCCCAGCATCAAGCAGATAAGTATATAGATCTCTGGTTTGGTAGCTGGCTGCAAACAGAAAATGCCTTCGACTGGCTCGGCAATCAATTTGTTGAATGGACCAAGGCGACAAAAATCGAGCGCCTTAAGTCTCAGCACGAAAACATGCTAGCCAACAGCAAAAAACTAGATCTCGATTTCTTCTTAAATTGAAATTGCACAAGACGATTGATAGTTAGAACTTCTTCAAAAACTCTTCTCTAGCAGCCTTCAGAGCAGCTTTAACAGTATTTTGATCAGCAAATGCTTGCTCAACGTCAGCTTTGGTGGCATGTTTCAAATCAACCAAAATTTCGCCTAGCAACTTCTTGCTACCACCTTTTTGCACGGCAAAAGCCTCACCAATGTGCTCTTCAGTAATTTTTCCACCGGCCTTAAGAAACTGTCCTAACTGCGGCGTAAACTTAAACTGCAAATCAGAACCAGCCAGCTTAACTAGATGATCTTGATCAAGAACGGTTACCTTGGCTCCACCAATATCAGTGAGTTCTTTTAGAGCAGGATTTAGTGCCGCTAGTCTCTCAGCTTCAGACTTGGTGGCAGCTTCAGTAAATCTCTCTCCAGTTGTGGCCGCACGCGATTGCAGTGTCTTAGCAGCTAATTGATCGAGACTCTGACCGGCTTCGCCAATAGTTTCGCGCGGTAATTTAAATAAGTCAGTCAATCCGGCTTCATATTTTTTAGCGGTGGCAGCAAGAGCCTCTGGTGTGGTCAGAGCTGATCCTTTCTCAAGCAAAGGCCGCGCCACATCAGGAATAACAGCACCGTCAACAGTTTTGCGCTGCAGCATAGGACTTTCAAAAGTGGCTTTGACACCATTAGCTTCGGCGGCACCAGCGTCTTTCATGGTTCTTCCTATGAGGCCTTCACCAGCCTTGGCTTCATTGGAAATAATGCGAAGATCGCCCTTTCCTTTCAACAGTGCATACACTCCAACCACAGCAACACCAGCGACAACTGCAGACTCGACTGGGTGTTCTTTGACCATGGTCACGGTCTTGTCGGCGGCACTCTTAACCTTGCTAGCAGCGCCATCATAAGCCGCCTCAAACCAATTAGTAGGCTGGCTGGGGTGCTCTGGGGTAGCTGTACGATCAAACTTCTCTATCGGCATTAATATGTACCTTAAGCGGAGGGGGTGAAACGCTTTCAGGGGGGACTGGAGCAGAATACTAGCTTGCCAAGAAGACGGTGTCATTGGTGAAATTACGAACCAAAGTACAAGCTAGACCGCCAACACTAAAACTAAAACTGGGAACAATTTTGCTATGCACTAGTCTGTTGCACAGCAGAGTGCGGAGTGCCCCATGCCCAAATTTCGTAATTTAAGAATTAGCCAGAAAACAGCTTACTTATTACTTCTATCAGCTAGCCTAATTGCCTCTACTGCTCAAGTACTAGCAGCTCCGACCGCCAGCCCCCAGGCGCCGAATCCGAAGGTTACTAAAGATCTAGGCGGGAAGAGCGGCATTGGCAAGGTCAGCTCTGCCCAAAAGCAAGAAAACAAAGAAGCAGCGCAGGCAATAAACAAAGTGCCTGGCATGCACTTGGAAGGCAAAGACTTGCAGCCACCGGCAGAGGACCCCGAAATAAAAGGTTTTCATCCAATAAAGAGACTAATGGCGCCGGTGATTCGCCTGGGTAAAGGCACGGTGCAGCTACAACAGCAGATGTTGAAGCTCGAAGGGCCAATGGGCGCTATTGAACCATCAATGAATAGCCTTGGGACAAAGCTACAAAATGTCAGCAACAGATTGGGCACTTTAGAGAAACACCTAGTGTGCATGGATGACCACATAATAGATGTCAGCAAACAAATGGCCGGAGTCCGTCAAGATCTCAGTTTGATGGAAGCAGATGTGGAAGGACTCAATGGGCCATTGCTATCATTGCTGCAACCACTGACTAATGTAAAAGGGCCGCTGCACGAAATGAATGAAGTTTTGGCTGATATGAAAGGCATGATCACAATGTCTCTATTTGCCATCATCGCTCTTACATTGGGGATTGTCTTCGGCACCCCCATAGCAGCAATATTCATATATCAGTATCGCCGCAAAATCTTCCCTTATATGAAAGAGCAAGAATTTCCTACATTCTCAAAGCGACACTGTTAATTGTCCTAATTAGACCACTGCCCAAGCCGCATTCTTGTGAGCCCTGCGCACTTCTTTCAATTGACAATTATTGATGTGGTTATGATCAAGTTGCAGTATTTTGGCAATGGCGTACCAAACGCCACCATGTGCCACAATCAAAATCGGCCCAGGATTTGACAATGCTTTTTGCAAACCTTGATTAACCCTCATACCAAACTCCATTTGAGCTTCACCGCCAGGGGGATTCGAACCTGGTAGAAACAAATCTGGTAGCTCACTCCAAGGGCGTTTTTCCCACTCACCCAGATGCCACTCTCTTAATTCCTCCACCGTAACGGTCTCAGCTTTCAAAACATGATTGAGCGACTCTGCGGTCTGCCTGGCACGAAGCATAGGGCTGACACAAATAGTCTTGACACCAATGCAGGCCTGAAGAGCGGTACTTTCAGCGAGCTGACGCGCCTGGGCTATTCCGGTTTCGTTAAGTTCAACGTCCCACCCAGCACCGGCAGCGAGATTACTCAAATTAGCGTGGGTTTGACCATGGCGCACGAAATAGAACTTCTCGACTTGCCCATGCTTCTCTTGCTCTGACACAAACGGCTCCCCAAATAACACAGCCCATTGATAGTACGCAACGAAGTGTACGCCAACAAACTAGAGTACGCCAACAGGCGAGTTCTAGCACTAAGTTGAAAACATGGCAACATTGTCACTATTGACACAATTCTCAATAACCAAGAAGCAAAGCACCACAATCATTTCGGGACGAACCCCACAAGCGCATCAAGAAAAAGTGAGACTAAAGCAAAACAGAAGGTAAATACTTATTGAGAATTATTTGCAAACCTCCCCGCCCCCCGACTGCATCGAAGCAGCCAAACCCCACTTTCAGCAAGGCAAAATAGCTATACCATCAATACAAGCACCCCACTTGCATTAAAGCCTACCTTGAGATATGCTGCATTCATGGTTGCGAATGATTCTCAATAGTGAATTATTCTCAAAAGCAATCAATTCTCTGCCCACCCGTACTACATAGGCTAACGAGCAGAGAAAAACCAAACTTTTACAACCAAGATTCGCTTCGACAACAACCTAAACTCAGTCGATCACGGCCGTGCCACCGCCGGCAGTGCATCGCCATTCGTTCATAAACATAATAGGGAGAAATATCGTGGGCAAATTATTCTACGGCACAATGACCGGTAACACCGCTTCGGTGGCAGAGGCCATCCAAGCGACCTTGCCAGATCTGATCGACGAAGTAAAATGCACGATCTGCTTGTGCTCGGCGGCTCAACTTGGGGCGACGGTGAGCTGACTGACGACTGGGCAGACTTCTTCCCCCAGCTCGATCAAATTGACTTCACAGGAAAAACCGTAGCACTTTTCGGCGTCGGAGATCAAGTGAGCTACACATACAACTTTGTTAGCGCCATGAAACTTCTCTACGACAAAGTCATTGATAGAGGTGCGCGTGTAATTGCCTGCAACTTACCAATAGACGGTTTCGAATTTGCTCACTCAGAGTCAGTGGTAAACGGCAAATTTGTCGGCCTAGCCATAGACGAAATGAACGAATCAGAGCTAACCCAAGCTCGCATAGAAGCATGGGCAAAA
The DNA here is from genome assembly GCA_001464165.1 of bacterium Ga0077546. Next base: position 3,362 of record LNEX01000430.1, on the reverse strand, counting down.
ACTATTCGAGCCGAAGTCCTAGCAATAGCTTAAAAGCAGGTGACAGTTGAGAAATTTAGCCATAGAGCTCATGGGAGGCCCACACGATGGATACTCCATCGATTGTTTACTGACCCCTCCTCCCTATTTTCTAATCCCGGCTTCAAGCAAGAACATAGCCACCATTTATTACTTTGAAAGTGTCTACTACAGCGCGGGTATTAGCAGACTGCGCTACATATTTTGCGGATACCAAGCGATCACTACAGAAGAATTACACGAGCTTAAAGGCCTAGAGCAGAAGAGCAATAACTTGAGGAGCCGATAGTGACAGCCATAGCACGCTGGCTAGAGAGCCGCCCAGCGGCTAGCATTGGGCGACTAAAAAAAATAAATCAAGCCGCCACTAGCTCAGCTCACATCATACTGGCACTGTCATACGGACTGAGCGATCCGCATATCCGCGCCATAAATCGCATGATTGTAGGGCTCTTACTCTCAAGGCACAAAGCACAGCGAAGCGGCAACAAGCTCGTTGAAGAGCGCACCGAAGCAAAGTTACAAGACTTGCACGAGGCCATAAATCGGATCACCGGAACAACCCAAGCAAATTCACATGACCCTGGAATAGACGCCGGAAATGCCTGCAAAAGAGCCATACCACGCCAGCCACGCAACAAAATGGAACTAAACGCCTCCTAAACAGTCTCTCAAAAAGTGATAGCAAGAGAAACTGGTAAACGAAATGACTGCAGAGAATCAAGAACAAAAGCAAACGCTTTACCCGCAAGAGGTTGCCGTCGCCCTTGACGAAATGAACTATGACCAAAGCTTCACAGCACCGAACCAAGAGCAAGCACCGGAGCTATCACTAGAAGAGAAAGAACTGAACGCAAAAGCAGTGCGAGACCAACATGCCTACGAGATCGACCGCAGGCAACACGAAGTCGAAAGAGTGCTGGTCCACGAAGAGTCTCGCCGCTCAAGCCACGAAGAAAGCTTTGACTTTACCGGAGCAATTATGGCCTTGCTTACCATTACAATCCTTGTGGGCTTTGCCTACTTTGCCCAAAAGTACATTAGCAACATGTCAAACAAGCCAACAGCGCAATCAGGTGTAGTAATTGAGCATGCCGCCAGGGTTCCAGTTGCTGTGCCAGCCTACCCTACTGTAATGGTAAGACATTCAAGCAACCCTAGCCAGGCACCAAGTCCTATGCCAATGACTGTTCCAGTCGAAAAATAGAGTGAAGTTGTAACGACAAATCTAGGCTCAAGCTCTAATTGCCGATAGAATTACTATAAGTGCCACGGGCTAGCAACTGCCCGGCTGGAAAACGAGCAATAACTTGTCTAGCGCAACCTCGACAGCCACCGCAACAAAAAATAAAATACTCATTATTGGCGCTGGGCCAGTGGGTATCAGCGCTGCGTCGGCGCTAAAAAAACAAGGTATTGCCTATGACCAGCTCGAGAGCGAAGCTGAGCTAGGAGGCAACTGGCGCCATGGCGTCTACAAAAGTGCCCATATTATTTCGTCGCGCAAGACTACTGAATTTCCTGACTATCCAATGCCCGAGAGCTATCCCGATTTCCCTAGCGCCGAGCAAATGCTGACCTATCTAGAAAGCTATGCAAAGCACTTTAAATTAATCGAAAACATCCATTTCAACTGCACCGTCAAAAAAGTCACAGCTCTTAGTGACGGCTGGCAAGTTGACCTAGCTGATGGCAGAAGTCGTATCTATGAAGGAGTTGTAGTCTGCAACGGCCACCACTGGGATCGGCGCTGGCCAGAATATCAAGGTCAGTTTACTGGCGAGATGATGCACTCAAAAGATTACAAAGACCCAGAGCAATTGAAAGGCAAAAAAGTGCTCGTCATCGGTGGCGGCAATTCCGCCTGCGACATCGTCGCTGAAGCAGCCCGAGTCGGCCGTAGTGCACATCTAAGCCTAAGGAGGGGCTATTGGTTTTTACCAAAAACTTTATATGGCAAACCAACAACAGAATTGCTAACTACTAAGATGCCAGTCTGGATGCAGCGCATCTACATGACAATGCTGCTAAAAATAGTAGTTGGCGACTACCGCAAGTATGGCTTAATGAAGCCCGATCACAAAATATTTGAACACCATCCCACCCTCAACACAGAGCTACTGCACTACCTCAAGCACGGCCGAATCACACCACATGGTGACATCAAGAGATTTGACGGAGATACAGTTGAATTCGTTAACGGAGACAATGAGCAGTTTGACTTAATTGTTTGTGCAACTGGTTTCAATGTCTCTATGCCTTTTTTAGAACCAGACCTCGTCACCATAGATGGACCGGTGGTTAAAGCCTTCTGGGGACTTGTGGCACCACACCACAAGCAACTCTATATCTACGGCTGGGCGCAAGCAAGGTATGGTTTCGGCCCGCTGCTAACACCAGCCTCAGAGCTCCTAGCCAAGCTCATAATATTGCAGCGGAGTTTACACCATCCCCTCGGTGAAGTTCTAGAATTCGCTAGACAAGCGCTACCCACAACTCATTTAATTGATCCAATGGACACTCTTAGACTAATCAAGTCAGCAAACAACATGCTCTGGTTATTACCCGCCCTAGACAAATACTTTTTAAAGCGCAGAGCGCCACTCAAAACTGCCAAAGACTAATGCTCATTTTCATTTGTTCTTTTTTCATCAATTTTAGCAACAAGCTTTTCCGCACCTACTTTTACAATAGTCCAAAATCTATTGGGCAGAAGTCGCTTCAGCCGCCAAAGAAAACGCGCATGCCTCGGTAGCACAACGTAGAGCTTCTCAGCTGCGACAGCCTTTAGGGCGATGCGTGCGACGTCAGCAGGTTCAAGAGCCGAGTGTTGCATGAGATATTGAGCACGATAACGATAAAGCTCTGGCCCCAAAGTGCCCTTGCCCAAATCAGTGCGAACATAGGCAGGCATTAACACCGTAGTAAAAACATTGCTGTCGACCAGCTCACCACGAAGCGACTCGCTGAGCGAGACAACCCCAGCTTTAGAGATATTGTATGGAGACATCATTGGAGCCGAAACAAAAGCAGCAGCACTGGCAATGTTAAGAATGTGGCCAGACTTTTGCCGCTTCATAGATGGCACAAAAAGATGACAGCCATTTATGGTACCCATTAGGTTGACATCAATAACTTTGCGAAATACTTCTATTGGAAGCTCATCTATATAGCCTCCACAGCCAATACCGGCAGAGTTAATAGCTAAATCAACCGCACCCACTTTCGCCTCAAAATCTTCGAGTGCCAACTTAAACTGAGCATGATCGGTAACGTCAAAATTATAAATTTGGACTTCCGCTCCGGCTGAAAGCACTTCTGCGGCAGTCTCCTGCAATTTCTCA
>LNEX01000429.1 GCA_001464165.1 bacterium Ga0077546 | reverse complement strand
TTCTGTAAAAGACAGTATTCATGTCATTCTATCCCTCCATTTCCAGCATACTACATCAAGTCGTACTCGCGCCACAAAAAAATGCATCGAGAGCAATGTAAAAAAATGAATGAGAAAAAAGAAAAAGGAGACCACCTGATGTTTTTACACACCAGGTGGCTCCCCGAGATTTAGTTGGCTGTTAGCTTGTTAGCCGAGAGCTAATGAGCTAACAGCTCAACGAAACAGGCACTTACTCAGCGCCGCTTGCCGAAGACCGCTTCGAGGAAGCGCAGCAGGTAGAGCAGGAAGTTGATGAAGTTGAGGTAGCTCTGCATCGTCACCATGATGGCGCTTTCCCAGGTGTTCGGTGCATCCTTCGCGCGGAAGAAGTCGAACAGGAAGAAGCCTGCAAACACCGCCATGCCGATCAAGGAGTAAACGATGTTCACTCCCTGGCTGAAGGGCACGAAGATGCCGACGATGCCGACGACGATCAGGCCGAGAAGGGCGAACATCAACCAGCGGCCGAGGCTGCTGAAGTTGAAGCCGCTGAAAATGCCGATGGCGCCGCAAGTTGCCATGACGCCGCCGGTGCCGAGATAGGCCAAGAAGACCGTTTCCCAGCCGAGAACGTGGGCGTAGTGGTTGATGGTGGGGCCGATGAAGAGGCCGGAAATGAAGGTCCAGACGGCCAGGGCGCTGATGCCAGCGGTGGTGGAAGCCTTCGCTGCAAACGGCACCGCGAAGGCGCCGATGAGGAAGAGAATGCCCAGGCCGATGATGGCGCCCAGAGAGGTGATGCCCGCGCCGGCGTAGGTGCCGAAGGCGGAGATGATGAAGCTCAGAGAGAGCAGAAGCGAGACCTTGGAAAAGAGTCCCGACTTGCTCATGTCAACAGTTGTGGTGCCCATATGTGTTTGTTACCTCGAAGAGATTTTGAGATTTGCTTGTTACTGGAGTGCAGACCTAGACAGCGGCGGGAGCACACGCAGGAGTGCAGGTGCAATCGCCGTAGTCGGCCGAGCCCAGCGGAAACTCGCTGCCGTCGTCTTCGACGATGAACAGCTCCGCCTTGCCGCAGGTCTTGGGGTGCACGACATCGATGTTGTGCGGTCCCGGCTGGAGGGTCTGGTCGAAGACTTCCTTGCCGTTGTAGCGAACGCGGAGCCGCATGGGCTCCTTGGGGTCGATTTCAATGCGCATTTTGTGGCGCCTTTCAGTTGGTTTTCAGGCCGTTTTTTTCAGGCCCGAGCTGTTGCTAGGTCCTTGAAGAAGGGTTACTTCTTCGGCGGAGTCTTCATCTTCATCGGCAGCCAGGTGCGACCTTTGGTCGGCACCTCACCGGTGATGGTGGCAGCGGCGAACGCTATTGCGAAGACAGTGAAGCCCGCAAGCAGCGCGCTGTTGACGGTAAGACTAGCGGCAAAAAGAAGGCCGCCGATGATGCCGACGATCTTGAGCGAGAGCGCAGCCGACAGCCAGAAGGCTGTGTACTGCAGAAGCCGCCCGACTTGCATCAGGCCGAACGCAGCCCGCAAGCCGATGGTCAGCCCCACACCGCCAATCAGCGCTCCTGCCGAGACCAGAGTCGCTGCCAGGGCGGTGGGGAGAATGTCGCCGGCGCTGACACCCAGTCCGAAGACACAGGTGACGGCGGCCGCGGCGAGGAAGTAGAAGAACATCTTCCAGAGATGTTGCATCTGCATGAAGAACATTTGAAGCATTTGGTTCATGAATGTTTTTCCTGTGGTTACTTGGCGCGACCGACCCGCTTGGTCTTGCAGGGGCCGCAGGTAGGCTTTGCCGGAACAGAGCGAACGCCATGGTCACGCTGACGAATCAGGCGGTTGATGGCGCGCTGTTCGGCTTCCCGCCAGTTGTTCACGTTGAAGTGCGTGAAGCCGGTGTTCTCGGGAAACTTGTCAGTGGCCTTGGGCAGCGAGGCTTCGAGGGGCAGGTAGATGAGGTTGGTCTTCTTCAGGCAGATGCCGTCCGAGCGAACCGAGTTGCCGATGAAAGCCGAGTAGCGCGGGTCGATGTTGAGGTCGTGCATGGCTTCTTCGACAAGCTCGTCTTTGGCTTCCTGCAGCGTGATGATGCGGTAGTCGAAGATCTTGTCGAGGCCGGCCTGGCGGATCTTGTATTCCTGCACTTCGTGGTCACCGACGGTGACTGCGATGAGCATGAAGCGATCGTGGGCGCGGTTCAGCACTTCCATGGCGTGGCCGAAGAGCTTGGGCTTGCGGAAGTAAGGTGCGCTGCCGATGCCCTTGAGGATCGAACGAACGTTTTCGCTATCTTCGGGAGGAACGGTCAGCATGTGCTGGCTTGCGAGCAGCTCGTAGGTCTCGATCAGGGCTTCGGGGAAGCGCTCACGTTCGAAGCCGCGGTGGGGCATGCTGCCGTGATACACCTTGGCCAGCGTGTCGCGAGCGACTTCCTTGCTGACGCCGATGAAGCTCATGAAAGTGGCGAATTCTTCGGCAGCTTCGTCGAAGTAGGGTTGGCAGACGACGAGAGTGCCGTCCATGTCGATGAACAGAGCTGCGATCTTGCCATCGGGAGTGCAGAGATTGCGGTCGCCGATGTTGCAGTTTGATTTGTTGGTAGCGGTCATAAAGATACCTCCTAGGTTGGTCAGCGGAAGTCATCAGGAGCTTCTGCGCTGGTTTTCGGTTAAATGTGATTTCGCTATGAAGCTGAGTGGAGAGCAACACTTCCTGAACTGGCTTTTGGCCGGCTTGGTGACGAGGAGGTGGTGATTTGCTTTGAGTCTTCGAGCGGCTTGTTGATGTTGTTTATAAGAAAGGGAATTGGTAGTTACACTTCTTCCTAGTGGATTAGTAATAGACAAAGAAAGTAGTTTTTGAGTCAGAGAGCTATAAGTGAGAGGTGTTTTAAGTTGTCAACACAGATCTTTGTCACTACCATAGCTGGCGAACCCCTTGGCAACCTGGTTAACTAAGTGGTTTCTCTTTCTTTTGTAATTTTGTATATGAGATTTGTTTGAGAATGGCCGAAGCTGTTATATAATCGTTGACTGAAAGTCGCACCTATACAGGGTTCTAATGCTGTTTAACGGTTCAATTGAAAGGCCGGTTAGCAAAGCTATGACAGGCTATGTGGCTTTTGTGCTGCTTTCTCAGCTGCTCTTAGCCGGCGGTGCTAGTGCAGATACAGCCTACTCACAACACTCTGCCGATTTTGATCCCTTTGCCGAACATGCTTCTGTTGTGGCTGGTTCGACCCACACAGCTAGCTCTGCTGTCAGCGCTCCCCTAGCGCATGTTCTTGGCTCTTATGGCCAAAGCACTTTAGTTAAAGTGGCTCCACCAGCTGGTGCTGTCACTCTTCGCCCGACTAATTTGCCTCTGTCAACTCTGCACTCTGTTGCTACCAATGGCACAGTCGCTCCAATTGTTCCTCAGATAGCTGGTGAATCAGTTAAAGCTTCAGTTCCAGTTGCAGCCTCAACTCCTGTAAAAGCATCCATTAGTCGCTATCAAGCTAAAAATAAACGACCACAATGCCACGGTGATGCCGTTCTTCCAATGATGGTGCACATGGCTATGCGCCCAGAATTAATCGAAGCAAAATACTTGCGCACGATACTTGGTGCTCCTGATAACAAGGGAACATCTGGTTTTGGTATGAGTAGCTTGAATTGGCGGGCTAAGCAAATTGGTGCTCCAAGTTATGCTCTGCAAAATGGTACTGCCAACTTTGCCAACAAGCAAACCATTGCAGTTGCTCATCCTCTGGCTACGTCCAAAACTTTTGTTGCTCTCTTCCCCCATTCTGGTATGCAGCTCAAGCATGTTAAAAAGCAGCTCGGCGAGCCAACGCGTCAGTATTTTGATAACAATGCTCAGCCGGTTGAATGTTACCAACTTTCGCCCAATGCCTTGCTCACTTTTACTGAGCCTGCTAATTGCTTTGATGTGACCCAGATGGCTGTTGTTTATAATGGACCGCCAACGCCTGCTCCGTCTGCACAAGACTATGCTGTGGCTAATCAATATCGTTTGTCTGTTGCTCGTCAGCACTTAGCTTCTGGTAACACAATTCGCTGCGCTGAGTTGCTTAACGAACACCTGCAAGATAATCCGCTAGATGCCGGTGCGCACTTAATTTTGGCTAAGACTATGAAACACTATGGCGACATTAATGGAGCTATAGATGAGTACAAAAACGCCTTAACTTTGGCTCGTACTTATCATGTGTCTAGTGTAGAGAATGAAGCTTACAGCGCTCTTACTCTCTTTGGCGTGGTACCGCCAGCGCCAGCCTACAGCAATACAAACAATGATTTGAACGCACCAGGTATGGTGGCGGGTAGGAAGATTGCTGGGCGCTCCGCTCGTCGTAGCTAGTTTTTTTAACTGGCTGATTTCGTTCCTAAATTCCATGTAGCCCTTATTGTTCGACTTTTAAAAACGGAGAGTTTTTTTGCAATAAATCTCTCCGTTTTTGAAACGCATTGACGCATCAAAAAACCGACCTTCCTCGAACCGTTGCCTCAACTAAAATCTGACTTCTGCCTTTCCCAATCTGACCGGCATATCTTTTTAACTGTATGATGCAGTAGGTGGGAAAAACAAAAATAGCCTGGTGCGACAAAGAGCGATAGACAAGAAAATCAAGAAATAGCTGACACTAGAGAAGCTTTGAGGTCTAATCTAGCATCAGTGTCAGCTATTCCCGATTTCTTGGTTTGCTTTGGTACGCGCCAGTCTATCTTTGGGCTAACTTGCCGAGGGGCTTACTTGCCTTTCAGCTCGCGAGCCTTGAGAAACATCCAGACGCCCAAAATGAACATGGCCGTGATGACAATGTAGTAGCCAGTTCCGATGCGACCGAAAGCACTGAGTTCAGCAACGATGCCGCAGCTGCTGAAAAGTATGAAGCCGATGCCACTGCAGGTGAGCGAGCGAGCAAGGGCCGGTTTGCCGTGGGTGCGGACGCGTCGGTGATGAAGCAGGGCAACGAAGAAACAGGTGAAAGCACCGAACAGAAGAGCCAGGGTAGCGTATACCGCGACGGCAGAAGCTGTGATTTCCATAATGGTTACCTTTGAGATTAATGGGCAGAGGCTGCCTGTGAAAAATTTCCCCTCAACTAAAAACTCAAGTTGCGGTCTCGCTTTCCACTCGCAATGTGAGCTGGAAAGGTTTAGGGGTTTAGGCCGGAGTCGAGACTTGGGGTTTTTGAGTTCTATATAAGGAGGAATATGGGGGTGATTCACCCTAGCAAAACGCTTATGGCCGTTCCAAGGGATTTGTCCCATTTTCTGTTTCAGATAGATAAAAAATGCTTGACAATCGCGTTTGCCATGGTCTAATTAGAGAGTCCACTTAGTAGTAGTGTCCTCATGGCCCCACGCCTTCGAGTGCAGGATTCACAATTATGCTCAACGACAGTAGCAACGAACCCAGAAATAGAATCTCAGACCACCATAACGGTGCGCCTGGTGGTGAGGAAGCTCACGGCAATTTTATTGACTGTATGATGAAAACCATCGAGACCAGTGCTAGCAGCGCTGTCAAAGACCAAGCCGCTGGGGTTGGCCATGGCGTAAAGAATCAGTTAGAAGTGGTCGTCGGCAATCAACCTAAAGCCGCTGAGCAGGCCGCCGATAAGGTTGCTGAGGTTAAGCCAAAGGGTGATGGTGCAGATCTTTCTAAGGAAGCCCTAGCGTTCACTATGAACGACGAGGCTAAGCGTGCTGCCGCTGGTCGAGGCCAACAAACTTTAGTGTTCGATAACAGCATTTATCCACCAAGTGCTACTGCCGCAGCTGAAGCAGACAAATGGTTAGACGAGCGGGTTAACGCCAAGAAAGCTGCCTAGGCTTTCGGGCTTGACACCTCAGGCATAAAGATTTTAGAGACCCTCAAAGATTTTTGAGGGTCTTTTTTAGATGCTCGCACTGGTATGTGCGACAAATGCTTGGTCTGTCGGTGTAAACCGTGCATTCGAAGGCGTCGGATAGAAAACGGCAAGGATAGACCTGAGCTTGGTCCATTTTCACTCTTAAGGCAGGGTAAAACTCTTTGGTTTGCCAGGCTGTTTTGTCGGGAAAGAGCTTACTGCCTTCTTTGTAGTCAATGAAAACTTCGCTGTGGCTGTATTTGCGGCCATCTTTGGCACTTAAGCGTTTGAGAAAGTCTTTGGTATCTGTGATTGGCCCAATAATAAAGTCGCGTTCGGCGACCGTACAGCAGCCGGCAGCGTTGCCTTTATGGCCGCTGCAATTGCGGGTGCAGGTATAATGCGTCACCAAAGCAGCAATTTCGTTTTCAGAAGGCGAGTGGGCTGCTGCGGAGTCCTGCAATCCTGAGCCTTGGGCGTCTTGTAAGTCTTGTCCGTCTGGCTCGTCCATAGTCACTTCAAAATCAAGCCTTCAACATATTTAGAAAGAACCTGGGCTGCCACTTTGTGACCACCAGAGGCAAAGTGTACCTGGTAAAACAGCTGTTCATTGCCTTTGTAGTCGCGGAACGGCTGACTTAATTCCAGCACGTCAAAGCCCTCAGTTTGCCCTTGTTTGGCTAAAGCAGGTAATTGTGCCGTGAACACAGGGTCAATATTGCCCATGTCAGGGAAGGTGAGCAGAAGGAAGCGAGCACCATTTGCTTTGGCCGTGTTTTGAATCTGAGTCATAAGCGCTTGCGTAACCTTAAAGCTATCTTGCTTCGGATACTGCGGCTGTTCTGCCTTTTCGGCAGCGCTTAAGGTGTTCGTTCCCGATAATTTTTCAGTGATTTGTGTGTATATGCGCCGCAGTTTTACATAGAATTTGTCAGTTAAATTTAGCTGGAAGTTGGTTTGATCAAAGACCCCATAGATGCGGCTGTGAGCCCGCAAGAATTCGAGTATGGGATTGCTCTGCAGCTTAGTTTTGTTAGCAAGCAAGACTGTGCGATCAAGTTGGAGTTGATTGTTTTGGTCAAGGTAAAAGTAGGGCCTTGGTTCTGCCGTGGCATACTTGGCTGGGTCGACCGAACTTTCGTCTGAATCGCCTCGCGAATAGAGCACGACTATTAGGTCCGGCTTGTATTTAACAACTTCTTTTTGCAGCAGCAAAAGCTCTTGCGATGTAGAGTAGCCAGAGACTCCAAAATTGATCACTTCCACATGTGGTGGTTTTTTGTTTGGCTGTTTAGATTTAGTTGCTGCCGCATTTTCAGCAGTAGCTAAATCTTGATTGATTTGTTTCTCTGCAATCGTTGCCCAGACTTGCTCTAGTGGCACCTGTAGGCTCTCTGTGGCGGAATCACCAATGAGCGCAACACGATAAGTGTTGGGAGGTTTTTCAACAGTGCGTTCAACATCGCGCCAGCCCGCTTTTGAAAACGATTCGCGGGAGTAGCCTTCAAGCCGCCAAGTAACTAGCTTTCCGGGGATATGAATCGAGCCTAGCTCTAGATCTGGCTTCATGAAATTCTGTTCGCCGACACCAGCTATGGTAAAAAAGCCTTCAAGTATTAGCACTGCCAGTGGTGCGAAGATGAGAAGTTCTAAGGCTGTAATGGGAGCAGAGTGGCCGCGTTGAACCTTCGCTCCCGCCTGAATACCAGCGACGTTGTTGTCGACATCTTCAGCTTTTGTGATTGGGGCTTCTGGCATTTAACTGGTCCTAAGAAATCAAACTGAAGATTTAGATGGCACTAAAATTGGAAATAGAAGAAGGGAATTAACTGTGAAGGGGCACAGCCAGCGATGATCCAGGCGGTGGCGACGCATGTCACTAGGCGTAGGGCAATTGATTTGTTCCAATAGTTTTGTATTGCCACCACTGGTTTGGATAGAGCAGCGCTTGGGTTCTTGCTTATTTTGATGCTCTTGTGCCTAATGAAGCTGTAAAGGCTGTACAGCGGAAGGGTGACGAATAGTGTAGAGGTGAGATAGGCTGCGGTTACCGCCCCTGGTTGGCTGAGGGTAGAGAAGTTAAATAGGCGCTGATAAAACACCCCAGCCTCTGCTACGCTGGTTGATCTAAAGACAACGTGGCTAAGTGAAACAAATAAGATTGTGTAGACAATGCCGCTCCAGTGCCAAGCTGCGCTCGGGCGCCAAAGCGTCAAGGTGGCGTTACTCTGGCAAAAGGCAGCCCATTTTCTGGCAACTATTAGACCAATGCCGTGTATTCCACCCCAGACCATGAAGTGCCAACCTGCACCATGCCAGAGGCCTCCTAGGGCCATTGTGATAAACAAATTGCGACAGAGTAACCACTCACCGCCGCGTGAGCCCCCTAGCGGAATGAAGAGATAGTCACGTAACCATGTTGAAAGCGATATGTGCCAACGGCGCCAAAATTCAGTGGGGCTGACCGAGAGGTAAGGTAGGTTGAAGTTCTCTGGAACTTTGTAGCCAAGCAACATTGCAGAACCTCGACCAATGTCAGTGTAGCCAGAGAAATCAAAGAAGACTTGGAAGTAAAAAGCGCTCATGGCAATCCAGGCATCTGAAACACTGAGAGAGCCAACCTGGCTGTAGCCTAGATTACAGAGCATGCCGAGGTGATCGCCGAGCACAACTTTTTTGAAGAGGCCTTGGAGGATGAGAAAAATTCCTTCGCGAAATTGTGAGTGTTGGAATGCGGGAGCTTCCAGCATTTGTTTGTAAAAATCTTGGAAGCGCTTGATGGGGCCTGATATTTGCGAAGGAAAGAACGATGCAAAAAGAGCAAAATCAATAAAGTTTTTGATTGGTTTGCTGCCACGATGAACATCGACAATGTAGTGAATGAATTCAAAAGTAAAGAAGGAAATCCCCAGTGGCAGGATGATATTCAATGCTGGTGATGACCAGCTTTCCAGTGAAGAGACATGCAAGAATTTGCCGCTAATATGCAAGGCTGAGAAAATTGTCTCAAGTAGCAAATTTGCGTATTTATAAAAGCATAGGCAGACCAAATTGCTGATGATGCCAAAGATCAGAATGCTCTTGGCCGTGCCAGCTTTGTCTTCACTTTTGTATTTATCAATCAGCCAGCCGAAGCCATAATTGATTAAGGTGAGCATGAACATCAATAGCCCGTACTCAGCTTTCCAGCTCATGTAGAAAAAGTAGCTGGCGGCTAAGAGCAAAATTTTGCGATATTTCGCCGGTGATAGCCAATAAAGAATAAAGACTGCCGGTAAAAATATTAGATAGGAGAAACTGTTAAATAGCATTGCAGGCTTAATTCGGGGCAGATCAACTGGGCGATGATATCACTATTGCCCTACCCGCTGCCTGAAAGCATTTTTCATTGTTTCATTCTTTAATTTCAATGGCTTCATTGGCTCTATTGCTGGGTTTCAAAAAGGGAAGATTTTTTCGAAAAAATCTTCCCTTTTTGGAATTAGACAAAGGAAAGGACTGGCGGGTGATCTTGCGGATGCCGTCTGGATATACACTGGGCTCTTTTAATCATCGAAATGGCATTCAAGAACACTTGCGCCAGATCGCTTCCAGCCAAGAATTCTGGGATAGATATTAGGTTCTAGCTATCTTCATCGAATGTAAGTTGATTTACTTGTTCGATGACCTGATTGTCTATCCAAAGATTGCGGCACCTACGACTTTGTTCTTCCTCTTCGCTGTAGCCTTTAAAACCTCTACTAAGTGACCTTTTGAGGCGAAATGCAAATTCCTGTGTTACGCGATTCATTTCAGCCCGAGCCTTCAAGTTCTTTTTAATTGCAATATAAAAGCAGACTTTGCCTAAGTAGGGATGCCGGACTTGATCGAAGAACTGCTCAAGGTGTGCCAGGTTTGCTTCTGAACTCATCCACGGGATTGTTTCATTTTCTACAGCAACAATTATTTCGGTTGCTAGTTTGCGAAGTTTTTCAGGCGGAAGATTTGAGTTGTAGTTTTGGAAATTATTCAAGCGGCCGTTGCCCACAACGCCCCATGTATCCAAGGGATCAAGTGGGCGAAAAGTTGTGTTCTGGAGTTCGGCTAGTAAGAATTGAGTGGGTACATGAACAATTCCTTGGGTCAAGAGGCAGATATAAAGACCTTTTTTGAAGTCCGGTTTTGGTCTGATATCAAAGTAAATATGGCCGAAAACTTCATCGGCATAAGGTCTTATGTACGTTGAGTCGCTACCTGGGTGGCAATTAAATTTTGGTGTAGGCCTATTCTTGTATCGGCTATTGCTAGCAATTATTTTTTCCAGTAGTTCGTCTGTAACCAACTGAAAACCCAGCTCCAATAGACCATCGTGAATAACATCGCGAAAATTGGTAAAGAAGACTTCTTTGCTTAGTTTCTTGGTCATTGCATACCTGGTGTGAAATAGCTATTCTCTCAGTATCTCTTGTACTATCAGTATCTCTTGTACTATACTATATCGCAGATTGACGAAAAGAGAAAGGGGTTTGAGCCCCTTTCTCAAGTTTAGAAGTTAGCGATCCAGAACCACGGGCGTCGACCGAGTTACTTGCTCGGCTCTCTCAGGCTAATCGAAAACTCGATCAGCTGTTTGGCCTTGCTGGCGTCGATGCCGAGGAAGGTGTTCATGAAGTGCTTGAGGCCGTCATCGGTTTCGCTCTTGCTGTAGAGGCGAATGGCGGTCATGCCGTCGGCCATGAACTCAAGCGCTTTCTGCTTGCGACCATCGTGACTCAGGGCCATTGCCAGGTTGCCGAAGAGAATGCCGAATGGCAGGCTTTCGGGGCATTCTTCCAGAGCCGCTCGAGCGTCAACAGCATCAGCGAAGTATTTGACTGCTTCGCCGTACACTCTGTGCTTGTGCAGCAGCAATCCGAGCATGTTGTTCACCCGCACGGCCATGAGGTCGTCTGGGGCTTTCGCCATGACGATCAGGGCTCGTTCGAGCACCAGCTGTGCTTGCCTCTCTTCGCCGCTCTTCACCAGGCCAGTTGCTTCCATGACCAGCTTGACTGCATCCAGATTGACCCGGCGCTTGGGCACAGCGGCTTCTTTCTGCAGAGCGGTTGGTTCCGCCTCTTTGGGTAGCTTGGTGCCATCGAGCTTCTGCACTGGCCCGTTGCCCGCGCGGTCGAAGCAAATTTCTTTGCCGTCCTCGCACGAGACAATCAGTTCGTCGTGAGCACCAACCACGCCTTTTTCCACCGCCACCGACACCGGGTCGGTGAGGCGACGAGGCACCACGCGCTTGAGGTCGGCGACATCTCCGCGATCGTTGAGGCAGAGTTCGAGCAAACGCTTGCGCGCTGCCTCTTCTACCACGATGGTGAAAGCAGAGTCGCCATAGGCTGCATCGACACGCTTCTGCACCTTCTTGATGTGCAGACCCAGTACGTTGTTGATGTCGTCACGGGATAGCTTGCCGTAGACGCATACTTCGTCGAAGCGGTTGATCACTTCGATGGGGTAGCGGCGCGTGATGATGCCATCCAGCTCGCTAGCAGTGTCGACAGTGTTGGTAACAAAGCCGATGCTGTGGTTCTGCTTCTGCGCGATTTCAGACATGCCCAGGTTGCAGGGCATGAGGAAAATGCAGTCGCTGAAGTCGACTTCCTGGTTGTTGCCCATACGCTCTTTGGCGGCGCTGTAGATGGCCAGAATGAACTGTTCGAACTCGTCACCGGCCTTCTCGAACTCGTCGAGCAAAACAATCGTGTAGGGCGTCTTGGAGCCCTTGCGTGAGGCCGTCAGGTTCTGGGCCGAGAGCAGGGCAGAGGCGTCGAACTTGTCTTTGTTGGCCGCCAACTCTTCGTCGGTGGGCGGCTTCTGATAGCCAACCCAGCCTGGTCCGGTGCCGAGCAAGCGCGAGATGTCGCCCTTGTTCTTGTAGTTGGCGCAGTTGATGCGGATGAAGGCCTCGGGGTTGCCGTGGTAGTAATCGGCGAGCACGCAGGCGGTTTCGGTTTTGCCTGTGTGCGAATCGCCAGGCATCAGGGCCTTATAGATCGGCCGGGTGCGGTCGCGGAAGGGGTTCTTGGCGGCGCGGTGGATGCGCAGCAGCATCTCTTTGGCAGCGGGCTGGCCGAAGAGATTGCTGTTGATGAAGGCGAGGAAGGCGCGGTCGTCTTCGCTGGGGGTGACCAGGTCAAGGCGAGTGCGCGGAGTTTCTGTGATGCTATCGGCGGTGCTGTCAGCTGTGCGAATGGCATCGGCAATTCTGTCGACAATCGTGTTCATAATTCACCTCTAAACTTTCGGCGGAGCTAGGCTCGGCCTTTGGTTGAAGTTGTTGATAAGAAGGCGGCAGAGCTGGCGAAACAAATCGCGCCGGCGATGCCGAAGCTTTGGCTGATGCTGAGGTGCTCTAAAAGAAAACCCATGAAAGGGCCTCCCAGAGCCAGCATGCCGAAGTAGCAGTACATCCAGAAAATCGTAGAGGCGACACCTCGTAAGCGATCTTCTACTTCGTCTTGCAAGAGTGCGTGGGCTCCGATGGTGACGAGAGTCATACAGAAGCCCACTGGTGCAATCAGTGCCAGAGCGATGTACTTGTTGGTGGTGCAGCTGAAGAGCACAAGCAGCACGGCAAAGGCCAAGCCAGCCAGGGCAATGGTGCGCCTGAGGTTGGTCTGCTTGGCTGCTCGCGCCGTTTTGTGCGCCAGGAAAATCGAGCCAATGATGGCACCGATTTCGGAGATGGCAATCAAGGCGCCATTCAATTCTGAGCCCCCGCCTAGGTTTTGGCTGAAGACTGGCATGAGCGGAATGTAGATGCCGAAGAAGGTAAGAGCGGCAACGAAGAGCAGAAGCGATCTGGTCTTGCCGTTGCGGGCAATGACAGCAACCGCTTCGCGCAGTGGCACGCTGTCGCTCTTCTCTTTTGCTGCTGGCTTGATTTTTCGCAGGGTGCCTAATTCAAGCAGGTAGGTCAGGCTGTTGGCGGCGAAGCACAAAGTCGGACCAGTGAAAGCCAGAAGCAGAGCCCCAGTGGCAGGGCCAATTACGCGGCCTCCATAGAAAAGCAAGCCATCGAGAGAAAAGGCATTGATCATGTCTTCTTTGTCGACGAGTTGCGGAATCATGGCGAAGCGAGCGGGAATCTCGAAGGCTACGATGACGCCGAACAGGCTAGACAGCAGGTAAATGTGCCAGACTGCCAGACTGTTAGTGGCCGAGAGAATCAGCCAGACTAGAGAAAGAAGAAAGGCCAAGCTCTGCGAGATTAGCAGAATTTTTCGTCGGTCGAAGCGGTCGGCGGCGATGCCACCAAGAGCTCCCATCAAAATCATTGGCATCTGGTAGGCAAACAAGACACCACCAAGCACGAGGCTTGAGCCGGTGAGTTGATAAGCCATCCAAGCGACAACCACTTCTTGCAAGAGCGAACCGGTCAGCGAAAAGACCACGCCGAGCGCATAGAGCTTGAAGTTGCGATGTTTGAGCGAGGCAAAAGTAGACGTTAGATAACGGCGCAGAAATGCACCAGTTTCATCATGAGCCATGATGCACCTCCTTGAAAAAAATGGTTGCGATAGAGTGATGGTCCAAGTCTTTGCCGAGAGCAATTGCACAGCAGCGTGTCACCACAGCTCCGGCGGAGAGAGGTTTAATTGCTGGCTAGTGTGATTGGCTTTTGGTTGGGGCTTAAATCAGAAATCTTAGAAGTTGGGAAATGACGGGGAATCTTTTAGTTCTAACTAGTAAGAGCTCTATGAGAACATAGAGAAATATGTAATTATTATCTCTTTACATCATTAAAAATGCCCGGCTAGCTATGGTTTTACGGTTTCGCCTGGTCTGCCGCCTGCGCTAGCTCTGTCAGCTGTTCCACCCAATCTTTACTCATCTGCCCTTATTCAAATCTTCTCTGGTTGTTGTGCATGTGCGCTACAAGGCTGACCCAGTCTGCGCAGTTCTCTGGCAAGCTAGCAATGCCTACGGTGAGAACCAGTTTCTGCCCGTTGCTGTTGGCAAAAGGGGCCGTCATCAGTGCGCCTACTAGCCGTCCGGCGAAGGCTGTTACTCCTTGCAAATTGGTGTGAGGCAAAAGCAAGGCATAGCTTTCCTGTTGATAGTGAGCGAGTAAATCGGCTTTGCGCTTGGTGAGATTGACTCGACCCATGAGTTCCTGCAGATTAGCTCGGTCTAGTTCGGCTTCGCTGGTTGTACCGTCAGTATTCTTTTGACGCATTTTGGCGCGGAAGAGAACTAATGAAAATGAACTTCTAAAACATTCGTAGCGGTAGAACTCTTGTTCGATAAAATACAGGAAGGCAACATAGCTAATCACGCCACTATCACTGTAAATGTGCGAGCGGGCAAAGCTATCTATGGTAGAGCGATTTAATTCTAGGTCACTGGCGGTGGTGGCTTTGCTTTTTGGTGCTGTGGGCTTGAGAATGGTGAGAATACCGCTGGATACCATGTTGTAAACAAGTGGCAGCCAAGTCGATCGTCCGTATTTATGCCGTTCTATAAGTTCAGTCAGTGATGTTTTGTTGTCGACGATTTGATAAAACTTTTTCTGCTTGATCATGTCGATCGGCACAGCTCTAGCTAGTTTATCTTCGAATTCAGCCTCACTTAAGGCCGACACAGTACGGGCTAAAATCGATTCGCCCGTGAGGCCCGCTTTGTCTAGAAATACACTGAAATCTGTTAGAGTAGCTGCTTCGAGCATAAGAGCTGTGATTGGTTTGATAATTGTACGCGCTTCAATAGTTTGATTGGGAAAGAAGCTGAACAGGCCTTCTTTCCAGGTCATCAGTTCTATAACTGCTTCTTCGCCAATGATTGAGCCGGTGTAAGCGTTTTTAGGATTGCCATCTTCAAAGAAGACCGAAATTGATTTTTCTTTGGTTTTGCATTCTAGTTTGCCCGTCATTTTGCTGGCGGTGATTGATTGCAAGAGCGCTTCAACTGGTAATCTTGTCAGATCGCCGTCAAGCACGCCGCGCTCTTCTTCAACAGGCGTAGCATTTTCGCCACTAGCACCACTTGTAGAGCTTACAGCGCTCGTGGAATTAATTCCTGCCGTGCCGGCTGCACTTCCTGAGGCGGGGTCTCCGCCTTTACTTGTGGCAGCTTGCTTGCCGTTGTAGGGTGTGAAGCTAGGTTTGTTGCCTGATTCAAAGAGCGATGGATCGCGGTCAAACTGTTGCGCAGCGTTGTTGAGCAATTGATGAATGTGTGCCATGTCACCGCTTTGATGAATCCATTCGAGCTTTGAATCATCAGGGCCGTCATAGTAGAGATACCAGGTGGGGGCCTCTTCCCCTGCCCGTCTCCCCACCACCGCCTGCAGTCTTAGTCGCACTTCGCCATCGCTACTAATGCTAGAGCTTTTACTGCTGCTGTTTCCTGCTTCTGGGCCAATTTCCATGGCAAGTTCGAGCATTTCGCCCCGTTTTGTTAGTGACTGGTGCAGCATCGCCACCAACTCTTTTTCGCTGGCTACTCGATCAAGAGTTGGTAGTGAAGACTTTCGCTCGTTCTGTGGACTTTGCATACTGGTTTCCATTGTTTTGTTACTGAAGCAGTTGTTCGACGCTTTCTTTGAATACCTGTGTGTGGTGGTCAACGTCGGCGTTGCTTGTGCCTGGCGCAATTAGAGCCATGTTGTGAAAAGGTGTCATCAATATGCCGCGATTTAGAGCGGCTAAGTGCATGTAGCGATCAAGTTCGCTATCTGCTGCTGCTGCTGCTTCTGAGCCGTTTTTTGGCGGTTCTGGTCTAAACCAGTATTCTACTCGACAGCCCAATTGTTTGATGATCCAAGGCAACTGATGCTCAGCAATAACGGCTTCTACACCTTTGGCGAAGCGCTCAGCCAAAGGGATTGTTTGCTTGTAGGCATCTACTGTTAGCACCTTTTCGAGGGTGACGCGCATGGCGGCTAGCGACAAGGCGTTTCCCGCCAGAGTGCCGCCGATGCCGCCGGTGTCACATTCATCTAGGCTGCTGTTGGCTTTGATTTGCTCTGCTACGGCTTCAGAGAAACCGTAGGCTGAGGCGGGGATGCCGCTGGCAATGGGTTTGCCAATGGTGATGAAGTCTGGTTCGAGATTGTGCTCTTTTGTGTAGCCACCGGGGCCGGTGCAAATTGTGTGGGTTTCATCGATAATCAAATAGGTGCCATATTTGCGCGTAAGTTCGCGCAGAGCCTTGTGGTAGCCAGGGTCAGGGTGGATGATGCCAATATTGGTCATCACTGGTTCTGCCAGAACGCAAGCGACATCTTTGGTCTTGAGAGCTTCTTCTAAGCCTTCCAGATCGTTGAATTCGACAACCTTTGTGGTGACGTTGGGGTTGACTGGTGGCCCCATGTTGCCTTTCCGTGGGCCTACGGTGCCGTCTGCCTGGAGGGTGGCAAAGGTTTCGTCAACTGAACCGTGATAGCACCAATTGTGCACAAGTACATATTGCCTGCCTGTGATTTGTCGACAGAGGCGAATGACAAAACGATTAGCGTCAGTAGCTGTTAGAGCTGTTTGCCAATATGGCAGAGAAAAGCGCTTCTGCAGCTCCTCGGCAACATATATGGCATCTTCAGATGGCAGCATGAATGTTGTGCCTTTGCTGATACGTTCAATTATGGCTTGCACCGCCACCGGTGGCGCGTGTCCGGTCATGGCGCCAGTGTCGCCGAGGCAGAAGTCGAGATACTTATGGCCGTCTACGTCAGTAAAGTGAGCACCAGAGCCCTCTTGCACAAAGACCGGGTAAGGTGAGGCCCACTTGATCATCCAGTTCATGGGCACACCGTTGAGCAAGCTTTTCTTAGCGCGCTCGAATAATTCTTTTGATTTTGGGTGGGTTTCGATGAAGCGCTGGTCTTCTTGAGCCAGTAGTGTTGTTAGTTTTTCTCTGTCAATTGCTACTGCTTTTTTGCTGGTGTCGGCCGTCATTTATTGAATTTTTCCTTTCTTATCTTTAGTTGTTGTTGTTATTTGGAGACGGAATTGGTGGTGGATACTGATAGCGTTGCTGATTCTGGTTGTGATGTTGATTTGAATTTTGATATTGATTTTGATTCTGATTTGGGACCCGGTCCGGGTATTGATTGGGTTGATATTGCGGACTGGTCTCGGGCTGCTGATTTTGATACTGCGACTGCGGATAATATTGAGGTGGAGGCTCTATATTTTGCTGGGGTAAGCTACCATAGTTTTGTGGATTAAATTCGCTTCTGGCGGTTTGACTGACGGCAGGGTAATCGCTATAAAGCTTGGCGATGGTGCTTTTGTCTCGTTTGGTCAAGGCTGGTAGTTGTCTAAACGATTGCACGAAATGCATGATGTCGCTGGCATTTGGTGAGTGGCCATTGAGACCAAGAGCGTGCCCCAGTTCGTGCAGGCTTGTCTCTTTGATGGCATCATCAGTGCAGGGTTTTCCATTGTTGGGACGAACTACTAAAATTTGAATTTTTACTTTTTCGATTACTGTTTTTCCTTGGTCATCTCGCACCAATGTATAGCGAGCGATGCCTTGCTCGATTGGCGGCTGGCCTGGTTTTTGGGCGATGTCTTCCACTCTTGATGTAAATTCGACAACTAGGTCGGCGTTAGCGGCATTGTCAGTAAGTGTGTACGATAGGCGGCCTTGTGATGCACTTGTCCAGCTATTTAAGCCGTTGAGGAAAATTTGGGTAAACTGTGGCCGGAAGTTGGACACATGAGAGGCATCGGCCATAAAGACTTTGAGGGGCATGCGCTCTAGGGGCCATTTGTGAGCGTCGTCAGTGGCCAGTAACTCTGCTAGATAATCACTAGTAGAAGCACCAGCAACTGCTTTGGCTGCCTGGGCCTCTGCCTTCTTTTCTGTCATTTCATCAACAAAGCGCTCGGCTTGCTGCTTCAATGTTGTGCTTGGATTTTGACTGATCAATTTTTTTGCCCAGAGAATCGCTGAATCGTAGTCACCCAAGTGCATGTACGATAGGGCGATGTTCCAATGGGCGCAAGGGTCTTTACTGTTGTGCTGCATGGCAATTAGATAGTGCTCGATGGCTTCGCGATCATTGCCGAGGGAGTAGCAGCTTTGTGCGAGAAGGCCATGCACGTCTGCTGAATAGGGGTTGGGATCGTAAGTGATCAAGCGCTCTAGCACCTGGCGTGCTTCAACATTTTTTCCACTTTTTATCAAGGCTTCGACGGTGTTGAGCTTGTTGTAGACGAATGTGGCTTTGTTGTACTCGGCTGGCGAGAGGTGCAGTGCTTTGCCGGCGAAGGAGGGCAGGCAGGTGTAAAAACTGAAAGCGCAAATAGCTATGGTCGAAGCGGCCCAAAATCTGGTCAGCGATAGGGTCTTAGGGTTGACCTTCCAGCGAGCCAGCGAATTAGACTCACTAGGCTTGCTAGTTGTGGCTCTTGTACTTGATTTTGCTGCGCTCATGGCTAGATCTGCAAATAGGCTGTATCCTTCCCTCCGTTCCCCGGCCTGAAGGCTCTTAACCATATTTACTTCTTAATTAGTTATAGGGCGTTGATAAACACTGATAACTTATGACAGCAGAGTGAATCTGTTGCAGAGTTATTTTCTTGGTGGCATGATTGACATTTTTGTGATGTTGCAGCCAGCGGCTGCGTCCATCACCGCAACAACGTGCTTCTGCAAGGCATCGTCGTCAGAGTTCAAAATGAGGGGCAAGTCTTTTTTGCCTGTTTTTGTTTGCTCAGCCTTGATAGCACGCATGATTGTGGTGGTGTCGCCTGGGGTCATCACTTGACCATTGATTTTAATTTCGCCGCTTTTAGAAACGTCGGCAGAAATTTTGTCATCGTCTTTTTTCTTCTCTTGTTGATCTTTGCCAACTTGTGGTGGGTCAACTTTGAGCACAGCTTGATTGACTAACGGTGCAATCAAAATCATGATAACTAACAGCACCAAAAACACATCGGTGAGAGGTGTTACGTTGATTTCGGTGAAAACCTCACCGGCTTTACCGCCCATAGCCATAGCGCTAACCGTCCTCGAAAACTGAACCGATAAGTATATTAGCGCTTTTGCCCGCTAAATCGCCACCTGGAAAACCCCAAGATTCAGTTCTGTCGAGCAACTGTTACAGAGGGCAGGCTGAAAAGAGCGAGCGCTTTATGACGCTCTCGCTTAGATGCGCTAGGTGTTTCTTAGTTCTTGAATCATGCACCTAGTTAGTACTTAGCTAGATACTTTGTTTGAAAAGCCTTATTGAGCTTAATACTCCATTGAGATTGTCAAGCGAAAAGAGCTATGGTCAGGCGTTCTTTTCTTCTCCAATTTCATCTAGGCAAATACTTCTCAAACATCTCATCAGTCGCTATCCTTCTGTCCTCTGCTTGTGTCTTCGGGCATTTGCTAGAGGCCGTCAACTGACGTTGGCATTGGGAAAAACGAGTGTAGATGGTGCAACCCTGAGGGGTGACATAGGGGATTATCTGCCTGTTGGTTAGAAGAGAAATTTCGTAAAAGTGCACAGCAGCGCAATTCAGCTCTGCGGCAGTCTAACAACATAAACCGAAAGGCACGTCTATGATCAAAGCTATGAAGAAAACCAAAGTCCCACCGCTGTCTCATTTCAAGCGCATGCCCAAGCTTCAGATCCACGAGCACATCGACTGCAGCCTGCGTCCGCGCACCTGTGTCGAACTCTGGGCTGAACGCAACTTCGAGATCGCCGAAGCCGGCAAAGCCGCTGGTGTCGCCTTCCCCGCCGAAATCGTTCGGTTGTGGAAAGCGGAAGACGCAGCTACTCTGCATCCGGATTCGGCCAGCAAGCGCTCTGCCCATGTCCGTAAATCTCGCCAGGCCGCCGTCAAGGCGTATGACAATTGGGTGGCGTCTTTTGCTCAGGAGAGCTTGGACAACTACCTGGCTGCCATCGTCTTCCACGTCCTGCCCCTGATGCACGACCTCGACAACCTCACGCGCATCGTGCGTGAACGAATCGAGGACGCCGTCAAGGATGGTCACATCGCTATCGAGCTGCGCTTCGCGCCCCAGCTTCACCTCGGTGAAACCGGCAAGGAGAACAGCCTCGACGACGTGATGAAGGCGGCCATCGCCGGTCTCAAGGGCTCGCCCATCCCGGTCAAGCTGATCGTCTGCTCGCTGCGGCACGAAAATGGTGAAATGGCGCTCAAGCTCGCCGACATCGCCATCAAGTACCGTCGCTACGTCGGCGCCTTCGACCTGGCTGCCAGCGAAACCGGATTTCCGGGTGTGCTCGATTGGTGGGTTCCCGCCGCTCAGCGCATCCAGGCCGCCGGTCTGAAGCTGACCATCCACCTCTGGGAAACCCAGGAGCCCACCGAACGCGACATCGAACTCCTCACCATCCTTCGCATCGGACGCGTCGGGCACGGGGTGCGCGGTGACAAGCAGGGCAATCGGGTGATCGAGGTGTGCGTCACTTCCAATCTGGTCACCGGTCAGTACGCCACCATTTTCGACCACCCGGTCGACATTCTCTACCGCCAGGGCAAGCGCATCTGCATCAACACCGACGGCACGCTCTTCACTCAGGTCACCCTCAGTGGCGAGTACCGCAAGCTGGCAGAAACCTTCGGCTGGACTGAGCGCGACTTTCTCGTCGTCAACCTGACGGCGCTGGAAGCCTCGACGTTCTGCCCCACCGTCAAGGCGATCCTCAAGGCCAAGCTGCTGCGCTTCTACAAGCCCTATCTCAAGGGCTAAGGCTCCGCAGTGTCTCAGTAGTGACTCGGTGATAGCGTTGGCGCAAGCTGACGTGTCACCAGTTGCTCGCTATCTGTTACCAGTGTTCGCCAATCTCGGCGAGCATTTCATCAGCCGGCCCAGGCCTCAATGAGGTGGTGCCGGCATTTTTATTCACGATCACAAATCTCAAGGAGTACGAAAATGAAAGAAGTCAAAGCAACCGAGATCCTCGGCAACCCGAACCGCATCGACCAGCAGGTCGCATGCCCCCACTGCAGCGCGCGCGCCATGGCCTTCGAAGACGGCAGCATCATGTGCATCGCCGAGAACAAGTGCTTCAGCCCCGAAGCCGGCGACACCGAGATGTTCGCCCTTCGCAAGGCCTTCGATGCCAAACTCGGCATCACCGTGACCCATCGCGTCAATGCCACCATGATCATCCACCAGGGCGCGCTGAGCGACCGCTGCACCGGCAACCACGGCTAAGCGTTAGCCGCGGTTCAGCCTAGATTCAGCAATCTCGACTGACCTCGAGAAACTGGTCCGAGTGAGGAATTGCTGCCCAGTCCACAAGACTGAGCGGCAGTTCCTTGCTTGTTTTTTTTCAAAACGGAAATCTAAAACCAGGAGACCTTATGACAAAGAAACCAGCTCTCAATGAGCCTATCGTCTTGTCGGGTCGAGTCTACCTTGCTGGCTTCCTTGCCCAGGAAGTGAGCGGATTCGACCTGCCAGCCACGCTTCGAGCGGGCGACATCAAGCTGCACAACGTGCCCAAGGCCGGCAAGCGTCAGCGCTATGGCCAGTCGGTGGAGTTCAGCGGCTTTTTTGCAGCCAGCATCTGGAACGGCAAGCGTTTTTGCCGCCTTCTCATGCGCAAGAAAGCCGCGATGGATGCTACTTACATGGGCATCGTCGAACTGCGCAGCAAGGCTCGCACCTGCGTCATCGATTTGCGTCGCCTCTCGGCGCTGCAAGCTGTGTGGGTGGCAGCTGACCATGGCTACGAAGTGACCTACAACGCTTCCAGCCATCCGTTGTCGCACACCACGCCTCCGGCGACTTCGCAAGCGGCGACCAAGCCTGTTGTGGCAAAATCCGCTGCAGAAGAACCGGCTGCAGAAAAACCTGCTGCTGAAAAACCTGCTGCTGCAACAGTGGCGGCCAAGGAAGTGGTGCCGGCAGCGGTGACCACAACCAAGGTCGACGGTCGAACAGGGCAAGCCGGAAACGGCTGATCCTGGTTCGACCAAGGCTGCTGGTTCGGTGACGAAGCCGGTTGTGCCTGGCCAAC
This sequence comes from bacterium Ga0077546, assembly GCA_001464165.1. Next base: position 1,425 of record LNEX01000429.1, on the reverse strand, counting down.
AGCTGGCGCTCTTCCCCGACATGCCGGTTTCGACTGGTGGGAAGAAGGGCCGGCGCAAGCGCTAGGGCTGCAGCAAGTCGTGGCACAATCGCAACATCAACATGGAGGGACATCTTTGATGTTCAGTCAAAGCTAAACCTCGCTTTTCGGAGGGCGACATTGATTTGCCAAAGCCGTTTGTATGGCTAAGCAGAGAGATGTTCGGCTAGAGCCAATCGTTCAATGGTGAACGGTGCCCTCAACAACAGCGAGACCAAACAATGACCTACTCGAAAGAGCTGCTCACCCAAGCCCACAAGCACTGCAGCAATAACCGCGATGCCATCAACGCCAGCACGGTGTGCGGCTGCTTCTACTGCGAAGCAACCTACGCCCCGAGCGAAGTGCGTGAGTATGTGTGTGGTGGCAAAGATGCAGTGTGCCCCAAGTGTGGCATAGACAGCGTCCTGGCTGATTCCAGCCTGGAAATCACTGCGCCCTTCCTGCGTGCCATGTACGAAAGGTGGTTCAGCGATGACCTGGTGGAAGAGGATAGCGCTGTCTAACAGACAAAACTGAGAAGAGCAGCAGGAGTGACCCTCGGGCCTCCTGCTGCTTCTTTCTTCAAAGGAAACTTCAAAAGAAAAACAATGGAGTGAACGATAGAAAATGACGAATAAGAGCACCGAGACGACTGCTACGCCAGAACTTGTCATGTATCTGCAGGGGCCTTACGAGCGCTTCCCCAGCTGCGTGCACAGGGTCGACGGTGAACTCGTCGCGACCTTCCGCTGGGAACGTGGATGGGTTTATGCCGACAATGCTCGGGCGGCCAATATCTTTCAGCGGGCACTGGCTGTGACCCTGCTGAAGGCCGGCGATATCGTCCGTGGCTGGACGAAGAACGGCTGGCAGTTCGGCGAATATGTCGAAGGCAACGGCAAGAGTCACATCTTCCGCAGTGCCGATGGCACCACCTACAGCACCGAAGTGGCCGAACCTCATGCTTTCAAGCGCGGCGATGAAGTGCTGGCCAAAATCGATGGTCAGTGGCTTCCCTGCGTCTTCCAGAAGTATCAGGACGGACAATACTTCGTTCACCTGGCTCCTTCTTCTGGCTCCATGCCTACGGAATGGTAGGTTTCGCATTTGGCATTTCCGCCGCAATGCCGTCAGCCGATTCTTCGCTCATAACCTGACCGATTAATCGCCCCTTAAAAATCTTGCGTGGGACTTTGCTTCAAGTTGAGCCCCTCGCTACTCTGCTGCTGTTTTTCTTACGCTTGCTTCCTCACAACTTTTCTTGTCAAATTTTTTTGCCACCGCAATAACTATACAAGCTAATAGATATGACTAAAAAGGAAAACAAGGGAGCCGCAAAACGCCTGTACAAGCGCGGTTTTGCAGCGTCCGAAAAATCAGGGGGAAGTCGTTGTCAGCGACGGC
>LNEX01000428.1 GCA_001464165.1 bacterium Ga0077546 | reverse complement strand
TGGCCCTGGTGGTCCTGCCGGTCCTGGTGGTGCGGGCGGTCCTGGTGGTCCTTCTGGCCCTGGCGGTCCTGCTGGCCCTGGTGGTCCGTCCGGTCCAACCGGTTCATACACTCCGCCTGGTTAGAACCTAAGGGATTAGTTCAAGACCTAGACCAAGCCCAAAACCAAGGAATAGAGCAATCTAGAGCCACGGCCTAAGGCAAAAAAATGGAGCAATAAGAGAAAACCCTGGCAATGCTCGCCAGGGTTTTCTTTTGCGTTCCGAAAAAAGTTACCTACTTAGGTCTTCAGCCTTAACCTGATAAGAAAAATAGACTTGCTTGAAAATATGCTCAGGCAGCTGATCACGATAGACCCAATGAGCTGAATGAATATCTGGCATCGGAGCTGAGGCAAAAACGAAAGTTACTCGCACCGGCGGATTATCAGACTCAGTGCCGCTTCGGATAGCATTAGCTTGAGCATAATATCTCGCTATCATCGGCCGAAAGCGCTTATAAATTGGATTAGTAATGCGGTCTCCCAGTATGTTTCGCTTCTTTTCGTGAATGAAGCGCTCAAGCAAAGAGAGCTTTTCCATGCGCGGGAATTCCACAGCTTTAAGTGTGCCGTCTTGAAACTCAATTAGACATAGGGTGTGCCAGTTTGTTGTGCGCAACTCCGGAGAAAACACTCTCCAGCCCTGCCTCATGCCAATCGGGGCGCCTGCAGATATTAAATTTCCTTTGTATCTTTCGGGCACCACAGGCAACTCTGCCACACCAACGATAGTGGCTAGAGAAAGAAAACCAAGAATTACCAAATTGCACGCTAGGCGCTCTAAAGTTCTTTTTGGTGCTAGTGAAGTTGGACGAAGATCGTCTACGAGAGAGCGTTCTAAAGCCTGATCGTAGGTGAACTGGTGATCACTCGAAACTAAAGACGGTAGCGATGCCAGATTATTATCCGACATAAAAATCATTGCGTTTTAAAACAACTTGGTTCATAAACTCAATGATAAACTTGCACATAGAACATTAGCAACCGTCTAGTTTGGGGCAAGTTCTGGGTAAGTTCTATGTATTCAGGTAGTTGAATCTCTGCAATGCTGGAGGGGGACCGTGCAAACAACATCTCCGAGCGCACGAAAATTTTCTTTTCGTGAGGCCTGCAACTACTCATCCTCAGCCGGTTCGCTTACTAAGGGTCATAAGGCCTTGGTATCAAGTTTTCTTTTGACATTTTTTGTAGTGGTAGGCAGCTGGCTCTTACCAGAATGGACACCAGGAAAAGATAGCATCACTGCTTACACAGGACCAATCATGTTTCTCACTGGCTGGACTCAGTATTGGAGCCTGTTTTGCCCAGAAGTACGCAACGTCAATTATCACCTTTCGGCTTTAGTTGAATTTTCTGATGGCACCATCAAGTGCTATGAATTTCCGCGCATGGAAAAAATGGATCTTGTGACTAAATTCCGCAAGGAAAAACTACGTAAGTTGTTTGGTGACAATGTTTCCTGGCCAAACTACGCTCAGTTTAGGCCAAGCATCGCTCGCTATCTAGCCCGAGCCAACAATGACCCAACCAATCCACCTGTGCGAGTAACAATGTTCTTGAACTCGGCCGATACTCCGCCGCCGGATCAAGAACATTTTTGTTATCGCGACGAACTTCCACCGCACACACGCAAAGCGATATTATCGAGTTACCGAGTCAACCCAGACGATCTTAAGTAGAGTAAGTGATGACCCCTCCTCCTCAATTAGCTCAAACAGAAGCTCAACAACAGCCACAGCCCACTGTGGCCCCGGTCAAATGGTTCGATAACTGGGTAAACAAATGGAATAGATTTTGGTTTGAACCAACTACACCAGTGGCGATGGCAATCTTTCGTCTATTTTTCGGTGTGATTCTTCTTGAAAATATGCTCATTCACTTGTTACCAGACTTTAACCTCTACTACGGCAAGAATTCACTGATCCCAATAAACGACATGATGAGTCTTTACTGGCACAGCAGTTACTATTTTGACCTAATGGCGGCCCTACCGGCTGATGACAAGTACATCTATGGCGCATTTTGGGTGATGGTGGCAGCCACGGTGATGATGACCCTCGGTCTGTGCACTCGCGTCAGCTCATGGGTAACCTTCCTCTTACTGATGTCTTTCGGTGCCCACTTCCAACTAAATCAAAATGCTGGCGATAATTACTTAAGGCTAGCCACCATGTGCCTTGCCCTGTCGAATGCTGGGGACGCGCTATCTCTCGACAATCTAATTAGAGCCACTCGTCAAGATTGGCGAAAAACGGGCTTTGGCGCTCGTCTATCAGCCCCCTGGGCGCAGAGACTATTGCAAATCCAAATTTGTATTGCCTATGGCCACACCTGGTATTCAAAAATGGAAGGGTCAATGTGGAACGACGGCACGGCAGTCTATTATGCTGTTCGCTACGACGACTTAATGCGTTTTCCTATACCTCACTTTTTTGATCAACTGCCTGTCTACATGATTCTGACCTGGGGCACTTTGGCCATTGAGTTTGCCTTATTTACTTTCATTTGGTGGAGACCAGCTCGTTATTGGGTAATGGCAACGGGCATAGCCCTACACCTTGGCATTGAATATTGTATGAATCTACCAATGTTTGAGTGGTCTTTCATGCTTACCTATTTGCTCTTTATTTATCCCGAAGATTTGACCCGGTCGTGGAATTGGGTCAAAACCAAAATCAGACAACGCTTTGGCGAACCATATAGACTAGCTTTCGATGGCTCTTGCATTCTCTGTATAAGAACGATTGGGCTGATTCATCGTCTCGATATTTTTGGTCGAATCAAGCCAATCGACTTCAGCGATAAAGAAAATGACGAAGAACTGGCTGAAGTAAAACTAGACAGAGCACGCGCTCAGAAAGAAATTTTGCTACAAAAGAGAGACGGCACCTGGCTTGGTGGCTTCAGGGCTTTTCGTTTCATTAGCCTGCGGGCGCCACTGCTTTGGCCGCTTACACCAGTGCTCTTTGTTCCTATTATTAGTTTCTTTGCCGAACTAATTTACAAAGCAATTGCCTCAAATCGCAAGCTCATTTTGGGCTCATCCAATGAGGTGTCATCATGACCGCCACTGTTTTCAAAATTCTACTTTTAGTGGCTATTTTTGTCGCGGTACTCGGCGCCACATACCCTAAACAGCGAGCCGCCATTCAGGAAGAGCAAGCAACCAACTACGACAACACTTTAGAACACGAAGCGATACGCACCCAGGCTCAATATGAGGCGGCCCTAAAAAACACCGCGAAGAATGGGGCTGCTAACACTGACGAACTAATTGCCACCGGTAATGCTTATGCTGCAGTTCTTACTAGTCAACAAAAATTCGAAGAAGCCGCCAAAATCTATCAAGATCAGCTGGCATTAACTTGGGGCTTGGTTAACAATGCCTACAATGAGAAATGGGCAAACGCCAGTATGCATCTGGCTGGAGCCCATCGCAATTTAGACAATCAACCTGCAGCGCTGGTATGTTATGACAGTGTGCTAAAACACGACCAGCAATTTTTACCGGCCCACGACCCACGCATTGTGCGCGACTTGAATAACATCGGATTAATGCACTACCTAATAGGCATGGGCAAAAGCGAAGCGGCCGATAGAAAAATTGAATTTAAGATCTCGCGAGATTATCTTGAGCAAGCCCTGACGATTCTCGATAAAAACAACCAGGGCACTTCAGCAAAAGCTGCAGCCACTCTGTGGAATCTCTTTCTAACCTGCCGTGACCTTTCTGACGATGCTGCGGCCAATCAGTATAAGGCGCGCGCTCAAGCTATAGACAAATCGCTCAATCGTGTCTGTCGTGAGCCTTAAGAATGGATAGCGCGTGATGCAGGGAACTGCCGACTTTAATTTTGCTGAGCAGAAGAAGCCAAAAATTTCGGCAGATGGCGCTGGACCACATCCTTGGATACTTACACCAGCACTCGACTACCTATTTTGCTGTGGCGGTTTGATGTGGCTTTTGGCTGGGGTAGAAGCACTAGGGGTAAAGCCTGATGGCCACTCATACGCATCGATTATCTTAGCTGGCATTCTCTTCTGGGGCACCATGTTAATCGGGGAAGCCCATGGCCCCGCCACCCTGGTACGGGTGTTCAGAAGCCGCACTACACCCAAACTTGTGCGTACAATTGTAATAATTTGGGGCTTGGTACTAATCTTAGTCGCATACTTCGGCATGCAAAACGTTGCCATTGCCCAGGTTCTGACAAAGATTACTATGGTTTGGGTGATACAGCACTATGTAGCGCAGACCTTCGGTATCATCTTAATCTATTGCATGAAACGCCATTTCAGCTTAAGCAAACTGGAGAGAGGGTTCTTACAGTGGCAGCTACGCCTGCTGATGTTCTTTGTTATTTTGCGCATGTTTACACTGCCAGCCTATGGCTACATGGCCAAATTTATTGGTATGGAGGTGCCATTCTGGGGTCCCTTACCCTTCTGGCCTATGTATCTAGCGCTGGTAGGCTTTACCTTCTGCACAATTGGCTTGGTAGCAGCCCTTGTATGGCGCTACTTTCGCACTAAAGAAATATTCCCTCTACCTGCCATTCTGACGATAATTTCGGTGACAGCCCTAACCATGTCGCAGAGAGATGCATTTTTCCTTTTAGGCTTGACCTTCTATCATTCAAGCCAGTACCTGGCCGTAACCTATTCATATTTTGTCAGAGAACGCGCCAAAGAAGCGGGTCACGAACTAAAAGGTAGCCTGGCTAAAGAGTTCTTCAAGGCACATTCGCTAGGCTATATCTTCGCCTTGGCCCTGGTTGGTTTTTTACTAACCACCGGCCTACCCCAAGGATTAGTCAAGAATGGTGTCTCTGAGCCAATTTGCCTAACTGTAATTTGGGCCTGCTTGAACATGCATCATTATTTGTCCGATGCATTAGTCTGGCGAATTCGTGATCAAGGGGTACGAGAGTTACTTGTGTAATATTACTTACGCAATTTATCCACTGAAAAACATACTCTATAGCCAAGATATTCATAGGGCTCGTGGTTATCTATTTCATCACCATTCAGCGGTGAGCAGCTATCGAGTGGACTATAAAACTGCTCAATGATGGCAATGAGACCATTGGCCTTAAACAAGTCCCGCACCTCTCCGTCTTCAACTAAAATAAGTGTCGGTGGACGTGGCGACAGGGCTTCAACACGCAAGCGATCGTACATTGACGCCTCGAAATCGGCCAATTGAGCGATCTGATCAGGAGTGCCTCTCTCGTATAGCCTGGCTTGCGCCGCAGTTGTGTCAGAAGAGGAAAAGCAGGGCTTATCTGCTCAGAATAAATCCAAACGCAATCACGGGCAGCACTTTCAGCCCGAACCGCTTTACTAAAGAACGAAAGATCTCGCTCTAAGCCAAAGCCATAATACCCAAGCTCACTAAGGGAAAAAGTATTACCTTTGATTAGCCTCAACGCAACAAAACTAGAGGCAATAAAGCAAATCACAACTAGGGCCGGTAACAATGACAAGACTCTTCTGTTTAGACGAGCCGAACACCAATCAACAAGACGAGCAGACCAAACTTTAGCAAAGCGAAAAGAGCGTATATATCGATTTACTGAAAGAGCCAGAGCCGTGAGTGAATAGGCAATCATCAAGATACCTTGATGGCTAAACAATGTACCTGAAAACACAAAGCAGGCGAAACCAAAGGCCGACATCAAGCACATCAATCGTGTCAATAGACAGCGAGCAGCCACAGGCAAAGATAGAACAAAAAATATGACGAAGGCATAGACTAGGTCGCGGCGATCAGGAGACTTCCCGACATAAGCGAGGTCTTCATTGAAATACTCGAATGTCAGTTGATTAATTCGAGAAATCGGCCCCAAATACTCAAGCACCACCGACGGTACCAAAGAAAAAAGCAGCAGACATAAAACTAGCAAACTAAGCAGGCAAGCCTTTAGTTCTGTAGTGAAGTAGCGGCTCTTGAGCTTAAGCAGCGAAATCTCCCCAAGCGAAAAGAGACAAGTAAATTCCACTGCTACTAGGGCCAATAAAAAAACCGGATTTAGCAGCAAACCGAGGGCCGCCAAAAAACCAATTAGTAGTGGCCCACCCGGCTTGTTTGAGTTGCGAAAGGTTAAAGAGAGATAGCGCTGAGTTAAGTATGGAAGAAACAAGAGGAAAAATAGCCCACCCTCTTGACCAAAATGACTGAGAAAATATAGTTGTGAAAGGGCTACAGCAAAGGCAAGAGCTGGCAAGCAAAACTGCAACAATATCAGCCGTCGGTGGCGACCTCGCCCGCAGCTTAATACGAGCAAAAGTGATACCAGAGTGAGCAGCAGCACCATCAGGTTAAATATCAAAACTGGATGAATAAATACTATCTTCGAAACCAGCCCTGGCAAACTGGCTAGATACAAAGCAAAAGGTGATGAATTGTCCAGAAAATCTATGTATGGTCTAGCTCCATCTGCAATTTGAAGGCCACACGAAAGACGCATGGCGGCTTCTGCTGGTATCGCCAGCTGATGTACTGAAAAATACCCCGCAAGAAATGCTGACAACAAAAGAGCAAGAAAGCAGCTGATAGTAAGATTGAAGCTAAGTCTGTTCATCTAAACCTTCACCTAGACCTGCAATTTATAAACTGTAAAACCAGCGACATCATCTATTTTTTTGTAGTTTTTGAGATACTGGTCAAAATTATATGGAGCCAAATATTCAGCGGCAGGACCATTCTGAATGAATATCAAGACCGGTCGATTTTTCTTAATATCTTCGGCATACTCATTAACAATGCGATCTTTAAAAGAGAGCAGCCGAATATTTTCAGGAGTGAGTTCTCGAACATCCTTGATGTAGGCAAGCACCGATAAGATACAACAATGCAAATGTCGAGAACCGGGTTTAACCCTCAACTGAGTAGTAGGTGGGAAGCCAGGAGCCACGGCATTGCCAATAAAGATAACAGCGTCATGTGGTTTGGCCTGGGCCAAAATTATAGCGGCAAAAGGAGAATCGATATCAGAATAAGGTGAGTCACCAGAGTAACCAATTGTGCTTAAGGGAAAGTTTGGCTCGGCTTTTACCTGCTCGTACTCTTGATCGGCATTGACAATTGCAATACCAGCTATCAACACTAATAAAACTAAACTGCTAAGGGAAAAGTTTGAAGAATATCTCGGGTTGTTCTTGCCTCTACTCAATAATTCAATAAAGGAGCTGAGCAGTGCAGCTATGCCACCACATATAACAATTACAGCACCGGCAAAAGCTGGAATATCCTGATACGCCCATCCTTTGAACTGCAACAAGTAGGGCACCACCCCCGAGAAAGCAAAAGCAGCACAGCAGGAAAGTAAGTTGTAGCGGCGACAAAAGGCTAGGGCAAGCACCCCAGCCAATGTAAGCAAGAAAAAAACGCCACGTTTATCTGGCGCCCCAAGGCTACTGGCTAAAGAAGTATCCCAAAACTGATAGCCGCTGGCAAAAGCAGGCACAAGAAAACCAAAATAGTTATCTTTTACCACTTGTGGCAAAAGCAAGAAGTGAGCGAGATAGAGCAAAGCGAAGCCGAGAGCGGCAAAATTTTCGGTAACTAGAAAATTTCGCCAGCGAAGATGCTTGGCTGCTCCTAAAAACAAGAAGAGCTCTACACAAACAACATTGAATAGAAAATAATGCTTGAGACATATGCCAATACTGGCTAGCAGACCAACCAAGACGGCTTCTCTTCGACCAATCAGTGCACCCTGATAGCGAGCAAACCGCAAAAAGATAAAAGGAAAATAGAGCAAAACAAAAATCTGCTCACGCTGACCAAAATCAAAGGTCAAAGAGAAATTGAAATACAAGAGACCGAAGATCAGACCGAGATTAACCAGCACACTGTTTTCTTGCCTCAGCTTGGTCAATGCAACATAGGAACACATCGAAGCAGAGAGAATCATGAGAAGCCACATGAACAAGTTAAATACCAAAGTCACTGGAACATTGATGGCCGAAGAAAGAAGCGCCGGCAAGACATCTATGTACCAAATCAAAGGCGGATTGACATCGAACATATCGACGTAAGGGAGACCACCAGCGGCAATAAGCTGAGCGCACTGCAAGTGCAAGGCTGGATCCCAACCAATGCGCAACGGGTGCAGCAAGATTGACACGAGCATGCGCAAAGATAAGGTCACAATTAGAACAGCAGCACAGATCGTTGAAAAAAATTTCAGTCCTTTCACGTTCTCTTACTGCATTTGAGTAAAGCGCAACATCCGTCTATTGGTCAAAACTTCCCAACGCCAGCCAGTTGTGGCACTGCTACCCAGTATGGGCCGATCAGAGCTAGCCGAAACAAAACCATTTCTGGTAGTAATATCAATAATCTGAGTAGGCACGTTGGTAGTTTCAATTTTGCCTAATTTCACCCGCCTCAAACGCACGTTTCGCGTATACGTCTCGGAGAGATTATTACTGTTATTAGGATCGAGAGGCTTACCTGACGCCTCGCTGGCATTGTCTAAATAATTTGTGTCAACTTGACTTATTTGCGCCGTCGAAAATACACAATTACCAAAGTTATTGTTCAAATACATCTCTACGTTATGACCATCAACCTGCGCGAGAACTTTGAAATAGCCATTTTCAGCAGTATATGGAATTTCGAATTCTTGTCTTTTGTAGTCTTTCGGTGTAGGACCTAGCAAAGTGTATTTCTCACTTTTTGCTCTAGCAGTGACTGCATAACCCGGATCTATAACCATTAGAGCGGAATTAGAAAGCATACTAGCCTCACTACCGGGGAAGCGCTGCATAACATTGCGGTAACCGGTGCGAGCTTCATCAATCTTGTTTAAGCGGTGGCAACAAACAGCCATAACATAGAGCGCTCGAGGGTCGCGCGGCCGATTGACAGCTGCGGTCTTTAGCAGCGGGTAGGCTTGTCTATATTGACCAGCGTTGAAAAACTTCAACCCGGCTTCAAAGGGATTTTTGAAGCCAACTGTACGCTTTATGGTTAAAGTACCTTTTCTTGTCGCCTCTGGTGTTGGTTCTTTTGTTGGTTCCTTTGTTGGGTCTGGAGAAGGTTCCTTTAAAGATTGGGGGGCAACATAGGAAACATTTAAAAGCTCAAAAAAATCGGCACCAAGCACAGCTAAATTTGGTTGCTTGCTAGAAATCTGAATTGGGAAAGCCGCTCTTGTCAGGGTGCCAAGCTTAATGTCATGTAAATAGTAGTCGTCTTTGGCCTTCACAGCAGCTTCAGGAAGCTTACTTTGTTTAGCTATGTCACTACCAATGACACTATCAGCAACAGTGGTATCAACTACAAACTTCACTTTGACGCCCGAGACTAGAGCTTCAACAACTGGCTTGCCATCTTGCTCTGGAACACTCAGAACCAACTCTACAGGCAGTTGATCTACGCTTATGCTCTTGAGCTTTGTCAAGCTCCCGCCAGGTAAAGGCCTGGAACTAGTACTACTCGAATTACCACCGCGCAATCCGGCCAGTGCTTTTTTAGAGAGTTCGGCAGCTTCACTATCAGGAAATTTTGCAATAACATTCTGATAGGCTGACATCGCTGCATTCAATTGGCCCATGCGGTGGTAGCACAAGGCTTCGTAATAGAAGGCGCGATTATCGTATGAATACAAACTCTTAGAACTTTGAAGATAAGGCAATGCATCTTTGTACATCTTAGAATTGAACAGATTGCGTCCGCACTCAAAAGTAGAATTGTCGCCAGCCTGCGCACTGCTGATAGGCAGAAGGCAAAGCCCCAGCAGGAATGCCAGCCTTACAGGAAGAAGAGAGACAGCAGCGAGAACTTTAGGCATTCGCCCTCCAAAGAAATTAAATAGAATCTAGCGAGCGGTGCCCCAAACACGATAGTAGTGGTCATCTGTACGTGGATTGTAAATCAACCACTCGTTAGTGACCGTCACCCTATCATTGGCGATACGCTTGCGAAACTTTAAACGGTTGATTTCCTGCAGCCCAGGATGTCCTGGATACTTCGATTCAAACCAACTTTGAGCCTCACCAACCCAAGCGGTCTTGTATTGAGACTCATTTAAAGGTTTAGCTTCGTGAGGATATTTGAAATGCAAATAGGCCTCATATTGAGTTCCGTCGACGCGCTTGCCGTCAAATTCAGTAGCTCGGCTGAAAGGTTCATCAAAAGCAGCTGTGAATACCTTCTCAGGATAGAACTTCATTTTTTCTTCAATGACGCTCTTTGTGTAGAAGGCCATTCCTGCAACCGCCAAAACCAAGGCAGCAATGAAAAGAATCGATTTCTTAGGAGACACCAGATGATTCCTCACTTAATACAGAAAATAACAAGACTGCCAATAGCCCCTTGAGCTACTTCATTGAGGCAACCGCAATAATGCGCCAAAGGCGAACACACTGCTTAGAAGCAGTTCAGTTGGCACCTATAAAAGTTTAGCAGCTATTGCCCAACTGCACTTCAAGCAAGCAAGATTTCCCGACACTTTGAATCTCGCAAGCGCCAAATAGCGCCATCAGTGACAAAGTGGTGGAAATTAATACAGGCCTGAATGACAGTAGCCGTCCAAACAAAACCATAGCCGTAGTTCTCTAAAAGACTGGGAATCCCAACGTAGACAAAGATTCCGGCCATGATTACGATGCCCCAATATTTCAATGCAGTAGGGCCGGCGAACTCGCTCAGTAAATGACGGCTCACTTCATTCATGCGACTGCGACTCTCTTCCAGACCTTTCTCCTTAAGATAGAAACCAAGAGAAACAGCCAAATACTGGCAACCGTGGAAGAAGGGTGGCCCGTAAACCCAAATGATTGAATTGGCCATACCGGTTGACAAGCCAATGCCTAGAATCGAAAAAATGAGACAGAGAGTCGGCAGAGGAATAAGCTTCTTCTCAAGAAGGTATTTGCGCACGACCACCGCAACAAAGGCCAAGGTCATCACTAGAAAAGCAAATTTAGTGATACTGACGAGTTGATAAGGCAGGCCATAAAAAGGTAACTTCACGCCATAAAGATCATCAGGTGAAAGCTCGCGGTAGCACAAGATCCGACTAATTACGTAGGCCGAAAATGAATGCATAAACCAGCGATAGGTCTCGCGCTCCCAAGGTTTGAAGAAATATCCACGCTTGTAGCAATAAATTAGCGAAATACCAAAAGTTTGACCCACATAGTGCTGGAATACCCACATCAAATGCAGATAGACGCAGAAACCAGCTGCCTTTGGATAAATCAAACAAAGCGAAAACATGAGAAGCGAAAGCCAGGGCAGATAATAGGCATAAAGTTTGAAGCGCTGCCTATTTTCTTCAGTCGAATAAATACGCACATATGTAGCAATCGTGTGAGAATCAGCAAATAGATACGAGCCAAAGGTGCTGAGGAAAAGCAAGAAATAGGCTGTAGAACCAGCCATCCCGCCAGCTGCCGGATCTATGGTTTCCCAGTGAAACCAATAGATCTGAAGCGCAAAAATAATCCAGAGCGCACCACCAAACACAAACAATGTGTCGAAAACTGGATTGACAATCCAACGAGTATTAGCCGCTTTCTCTTCGGCCTTTTCTGGAGCTGGTCTAGCGTCTCCATCAAATTGAAATGTAGTGCTAACCAAGTCTAAAAGCCTCCGTCAAGGTTCCAGTTCCATCAACTACAGAAACTTTACGCCAGCAAGATTTTGCGACAACGAGGATCGCGCAAACGCCAAATAGCCGCATCAGTGACAAAGTGGTGGTAGTTGACACAAGCCAATACTAGACCAGCCACTAGCGCACGATCGAAACCAATTTGGTTAAAGAAATGAGGAATACCAATATAGAAGAAACAACCAGATAGAACGACCAGACCAAGATACTTCATACCAGGAGAACCAAGAGCAGACTTGGTTATATTCCAGGTGTCCATTCCTTGAGGCATACCTCTTTCTTTGATGTAATAGGCCATGCACACGGCTAAGTACTGGCTGCCATGGAAGAAACCAGGCACATAAAACCAGAACATTGAATTAGCAGCCTCTTGACTAAGGCCAAGACCAGCCACCGTAGCGACAATCATTAAAGAAGGCCAAGGCATGAGTTTGTTTTCTTTAAAATACTTGCGAACGAGAAGTACAACAAAGGCAATGGTCATGCCGACACAGGCAAAGCGTGAAATCGAAAATAGTACTTCTGGAAGTGGTCCCCAGAAAGGCAACTCTACGCCAAACCAGTTACTCGGGCTAAATTCTTTGAAAGTAAGGAAACGTATGGTTGTGAAACCAACAATGGAGAACAAGAACCAACGGAATATTTCCTTTTCAATGTTGTTCAGCATATAGCCGCGTTTGTAACAATATATAAGAGCGATACCGAAGGCTTGAGCAACATAGTGCCAATAAACAGTAATCAAATAGATATAGACAAAAGCACCGACTAGACCTGGAAGAGTAAGACCCATTATGAACATCGGAATAGTGGAATAGGCCAGCCAGGTGCGGTGAAATTTAAACCTTGCCCTGTCTTCATCGCTGCCCCATATGCGCAAGTAGGTTGCCGAATTATGCGAATCGGCAAAAATATGCTGCGAGAGGAAACCAACGGTGAGCAGCCACCAGGCTGCTGGGCTGTTCATGACGCCATCTGGAACTCTCCAGCCCAGATACAGCCAGTTAAGCAGCAGAAGAGCAATTGCTCCGCCACCAAAAACAAAGAGGAAGTCAAAGATTGGCGAAATAATCCAGGGATACGGCCCACTATGGGCAGCCTGAACAGCTTCACTCTGGCCACCTTCGGGTTGGCCAAGGGCTCCAGAACTAGCAATACTACTGCTGACCAAAACGAAATACCTCGACTTCTAAGTTGTAGACTGAGCGCTCACTCTTGGCAATTCTGTTTTTTGTTGCAAATTAAGTTTCGAATCGCAACAAAATCCTTTCTTTATTCTACCCTCACAAAGCCGAGTCTAACAAACCTTTTGCTGTTTGCTACTACCCCAAAAATACTTCACGATTACTTCACGGTTAGTTCACGTCAACTTCATGCTGCCCTTTCCACTTGGGCTAGGACATGTTATCGCTGCAAATAATAACTAGCCGTGCGCCGGATAGTATCGGCAAAGGGCGTAGGCTTGAAGTTAAGCTCAGCAGAAGCTTTTTTGCAGTCAAAGAATATCTTGTGATTAGAGAGATAGGCAACTTGCTTTGTCAGTGCTGTTTTAATACGAAAAACAGGAAGAATTTCTTCGGCAAATAAACCGGCAAATGTTACGAAAGACTGCGGCAATATGACTAAAGGCGGGCGACAAGAATAAATACTGGCAAAAAGCTCTCCCGCCTCTTTATAGGAAAGGTTAGCTGAAACCAAGCTATAGCGCTGCCCTGCCCGGCCAGACTCGATGGCATTGATGTGCGCGTCAACGACATCAACGATATCAGAGTAAGGAGTACCACCAGCAGGAACACCAAGCATGAAACCCTTCGACAGTGCCTTAAAAATAAAATGGTGGTGCGGGTGAGTATCACCCTCACCAAATATGATACCAGGACAAAGGGTTATGACATTCAAGCCCTTCTTGAAATACTCATCCACAACAAGCTCCGCTTCATGCTTGGTATCGCAATAACTGAGATTAAGCCCGTGTAGATTGTATGCGATCGTTTCGTCACCGATAGTGCCTTGTGGCGGAATACCAAAAGCAGCTATCGAACTTGTATGGATGATCCGCTTAACACCATTTACTAGCGCAGCCTCCATCACATTGCGCGTCCCTTCTACATTGACGACCCGCTGCCTGACTAAATCGGCATTGCGATAAGAGACTAGATAAAACCTGCTCATAGTTTGTCACATCACCACAGATGTGCGAAACGCCAATAGATTCAAAATGAGGCTTGCCGCTGCTGCGACCGAAGGTACTAACTTCAAGACCCAAAGCCACTAATCTCGGCACCAAATGTGTACCAATAAAGCCACTGGCACCAGTGACCAAAACTCTTTTACCAGAGCTTTTCTGCAATGGTGCCGGCAGATCCACAACTAGTCTCCATCCCAATTCTGATAAGTAGCTAGAGCGTCAGCTAAACTGGTGGGCGAGTGGTTTATAATCTTGCTGAGCGCATTGTCAGTGCAGATATTATCAAAACTGGTCATGCGCACTTGATCTGCACTAAGAAGAGGCACATCCTGAATGCGCTGCATCAGATTGGCCGCCATCAAAGCCAGTGGCAGAGGGATTTCAACAAATGACTTTCTGACCTTGATAGCAACCATGAGCCCTTCTACGACTTCTCGCATAGCAACGGGCTGAGCACCGCCGATCTCAAAAGTCTCGCTGGTGAAATCTGCAATAGATTGATGACAAAGACGCTCAACTATAGCTTCTGCTAAATCAGTGACAAAGACCGGTTGTACTAGATTTCGGCCGCCATTGACTAGAGGCACAAATGGTCTCGTTCTAGCCAGTTGACGATAACGCTTAACTATCTTACTGTCGCGCCTGCCCACGGCTCGTCCCACTATCAACGATGGTCTAAAGATGCTTGAAGCAATCTTGGCTGGCTCTAACTCAGAAAGCAAAGCAAGCTCGCCTTCTCTCTTGCTACGCAAATAGTCACTTGCAGCATTCTGGTCTGCACCAAGAGCAGTGACCATCGCTGCCCGAACAAAGCCCGCGACGTCTCTAGCACGCACACACCAGCTGGCGAAAGCTCGACTTTGCTCTTGATGCAACTGCATGAAGTTCTCAGCCTTAGCTGGAGCAATTGAGCCAATCAAGTGCACGGCGTGACTGACACCACTAAAAGCCTCTTCTAGCTTGCGCCTTTGCCCTGGAGCCATTTCGGACTGAAATGGCGCTAAGTCAACGGCGAACACTTGCGCCCCAGACTCTTGCAAAAACTCGCGGTCAGAGTCTGCCACTTGAGGCCGCACAAGAGCATGAACAACAAGACCACGATTAAGTAATGCCGCAACTACATGATTGCCCAAGTACCCAGAAGCACCATCGACCAAGACACATGCATGCGTATGCACATCACTATACGAGTTCACAGTTAAGCCTTTCTCCACCACACCAAAGAGTGACTGCCCAGCGAAGGCTTCTTATGACCGTTGCCATTACCACTAGTATTAGCATGACCTGACCGACTGTGTGCTGCTCTTCCATGTTTTTGGTTGCTACTAGAGCTCTGCGGAATACCACCAAGTAATTGCCAAAAACTAGAGCTATTAACGTTTGCCTTTAGGCGACCACTAACCTTTTTGATCAATATTACTTCGCCCACTTCATTGCCTTGGCTGCGATGACCAAAGTATTGCAAGAGATAGCCGAAGAAAACCCAGACTAAACCCAGAAATAAATTGGGAACAAAATCTGAACTTGGAGTGGAATTTTGCGAGCGTCCACAAAAAAAAGACTTGAGTATCAACCAAAAACCATAAAAGGCAGCAGGCACACCAACAATGTGCAAAGCAGCATTGACGGGATGGCGGTGGCGACGCATATAGTCAACGGTAAATCGCGAAACAGCTTTACCTACTCTGCGTATTCCAGTTCTATTTTTCATTGGTTCAATTCTTCTTTATTGTGTTTCTCAACCAGAGCTTCTGCCTTGACAGACTTCATGGTTATATCCATGCCATCTTTAAAAGATATGCGCTTGCTAGAATTATAGTCTAGAATGCGCTCCGCTTTGGCAATACTAAAGCCCTGATTTACTGCCGCCAAACGGAATGCTGCCGGAGAGAATCGAGCTAGCTTAGCCTGGCTCTCCGCCGTCATTTTCTTATTGGCAGTGGCAGCTGTCACCAACTGACAGACCGGCTTGACTAGCCAGCGGGGCAGATCTTTTTTAACTCTTGGCATGCCGATGCCATCGGCGATGGCATCGAAAAGTTGCTTTTTACTGACTTTTTCACCATCGGTTATATTGAAAACCTGACCATAGGCTCTTTCATTCAAAATAGCAGCGCGCACGGCCTGTACTAAATTACCCACATACACCACATTTGTTTCCCTAGTGCCGCCATCGACAAGCATAGCTTGCCCAGAGGCGATGGCTTTGCTGACACGAGGCAACCAAGAGCGCTCACCGGGGCCGTAGATAAAGCCAGGCCGCAAAATTGTATAGGCAAACTTGTAGCTAAAGTTGGACCTGTCGAACAATTTTTCAGCCTCAACCTTAGAATCGGCGTAAGCTTCACCGCACAATTGCAGTGGTGCAGATTCGTCAAGATTAAACTGGTCGCCCTGACCAGTGATTACTGACAGCGAACTTATATGAATGAACTGTTTGACACCGGCCTTATCAGCGGCCTCAAGGGCATTTGCAGTACCGCCAGTATTGATAGACAAAATCAACTGGCGATCGGCCATCGGGTCAACAAAACCAGCAGCGTGAACGACTATGTCTAGTCCAACAAAAGCCTGCTCGAGGGCCGACCGATCACAAACATCAGCTAGCCGAACAACTGGTTTGCAAATTGCCTCACCCTGGCAAGCCGCAACCAAATTTGCTAGTGCCGAGTGGTCTCTCCCGATGGCCACCACTGCGTACGTCTTGCACAGCTCGGTCACTAAAGCTCGCCCCACCAAACCAGTGGCACCCGTAATACCAATAGCCATAAGCCCTGCGCTATCTGTACTCATAAATTTACTAGCATCTCCAAACTGTGAGAAAAATTGCCTTGAGCACTCAAAAGTGGAATTTTCACTTGGGCCTCCGGCGCCCCTTGATGAACTCTCTGCTGCCTTAGCCTGGTGTAAGTGCCAGCAGGAAGATACTTTAACTGTGGCTGGCCCAATCTTCTTGTGGCGCGCTTATCAGCATATTCAGGATTTTGCGCCTGTAGTGATTGATCGAATGCCTGAAGAAAACTTTCAACTACGGTTTGAGGCAATTCACGATCGGTCTCGGCATAGCAGAGATAATATGGTGGCAGATCAAGAGCTACTTCAACGGTAAAATGCTTAAGTTCGAGCAGACCAAGCTGGCTAACGGCCTGTCCTAAGGCTGTCAAAACTTGCTCTTCTGTCAATTTCTCACCAGTAACAGAACTAACCCCACCACCTTTACGCACAAACTTCAAAACAGGAGTAGCACCAATAATGCTATCAACTTCCATCAAGTCATTGATGTTGTAGCGATAGAGCCCAGCATTGGTGGTGAAATGAATATAGTAGCGACCACCAACAACAAGCTGCTCAGCCATTAAAAAAGTAGGATTACTAGATTCAATTTGATCTTCAGCGAC
Organism: bacterium Ga0077546; assembly: GCA_001464165.1. The sequence continues at coordinate 8,109 of LNEX01000428.1, read as the reverse complement.
AAACTCAAAGAAGTGCGATGTGACAGCAAGAGGACCTCCAGAGCCATTATTGGCAATGGGCACAGTACCACGACCTTCAGAAGCCATATAGCCAAAATCTCGCTGGGGCACAGCCCCGAACAATTCAGGTAATTTCTCTAGATAGAAAGACATGGGCCCGCCTTTCCATAGAGACATAATGTTCAGTCGCGGCCAGACATGCTTAGGGAGCAGCGTTCCGTGCTGGTTAACCAGAGATGTTAGCTGTTTAGCCCTTGCCAAATCAGGCTTAAGAAAGCGATCAAAGGCTTGGCGCACATCGCCATCTATTGGCTCAATCTGATCAACAATTTGATTAAGAGTGCCCTTAGCAATATCTTCAATTAGCTCATCTGTCCTAAGCTTCAGTTGCTCGGCCAACAAAATGAAACTTGAAGGATTGCAACCCAATAAAGCAGTAACATCTTGCGCCACAGCAGCACGTAAGAGCAAATAATATTTAGCATCAACGTTTTTAACTTTGCAGAGTTCGTATGGAAGAGCAAAATGGCGACGAATAATACTCGGCTGGCGCCGATTGAGCACACCAGATATGGCGCCATAAGGAAGCCCAGAGGGAGTTCGACCCTCCTCATCATTGCTGGAGATTATCAAAATCTTCCCAGCTGCAGCATTAGGATAATCAACCACTAAATGGTAATTATGCACCTGAAAAGCATGGGTATAATCGCGCAGATGCCCCTCGGTAACCGGAATGAACTTAGGCGTAGCAGTAGTACCACTAGTAGTGGCAAACATAAAGGGCTCTTCCGCCGTAAGTTGATTACATTCACCAAAGCGTAACTTCTCGATATACGGCTCTAAGTCTTCATAGCGGCTAGGAGGAACATAGTTCTTAAAGTCACTATAGTTGTTAATGCGATCAAAATGGTGAGCCCGGCCAAAGGCCGTGTTCTTATTAGCCTCAATAATACTTTTAAGTTTAGCCAGCTGGGTTTGCTTCGGCTCCTTAAGACCCTTGTAAAAGCGCCGAATATGAGTCAACCGTCGCAATGCCTGACCCGCCAGAATATCTAAATTACCGAGTTGCATTAGACTCACTTCTCTCGTTAACTGAGACATTCAAGCTGTAGGTATCTTTATAGTCATAATGGTGCCGAGCTACAGACTGCTCGTTCACGCTCACGCCCAAGCCGCTTGCCAACGGCGCCTTTGCCCTAGCGCCATAGGGCACCGTCATGGCCTCATTGACCAGATCGCCTTTAAGAAGAAATAGATTCATGGCCCCCTCGACGTTTACAAACCCACTGTGCGCAAGAGCAAAGTGTCTTTGGGCAGCCACCAATATTCCAGATTCGCCCACCTGAGCCCCCAGATGGCACTCAATTTGATTTTGACTGGCCAGTTCGACCATCTTCATAGCACTAACTAATCCACCCACCTTAGATAGCCGAATATTGAAAGCATTGCAAGCTTTACGCTCAATTAGCTCATGCGCCTGCGCCATGGTAGTGAGCGACTCATCCACCATTATGGTCTCAGGCACACTGGCAGTTAGCTCACTGAGGCCTGATAAATCGGTAGCGGCCAAAGGCTGTTCACATGAAGCAATGCGAAATGGCCTAAGAGCTGCCAAACTCCACTTTGCTTGATCTAAAGTCCAAGCACAGTTAGCATCGACACGTAAAATCGCCTCATCACCCAAAATTTCACGAGCCAATTTTGCTCGAGCAACATCTTCATTTAGTGAGCCGCCAACTTTGAGCTTCACGGTCTTGAAGCCATACCTCTTGTAGCCAGCAAGAATGAGTTTCAATATAGCTTTCTTACCGAATGGAACCACACCACCGTATTGCATAAACTCTGTCGTTTGCCATAAATCGGACGGAGAAATAAGAGCAGGCAGCTGGCTGAACTTTAGAGATTGAGCTTTTGCTAGGGCGTCGAGAACGGCCAGTTCCAAGGCACAAAACGATGCACCACCTGATTTTTCTTCAAGCTTGTTAGCAGCAAACACTTCAGCCAAACCGGCTAGCAAGGCCTGGGCATTGGCAAAGAAGCGACCACTAAGTGCTGGTGCGTAAGAATAATCGATGGCAGCTAACGCACTAGCCACAGTCTCGCCAGTTACATATTGCCTTGGAACCGACTCTCCCCAACCAATCACTTCGCGCCCATCCTCAAGTACGACTTGTACTTTGACAAGTATATTGAGTGAAAAGTTCCGGCTAGCAAGGGCGTGACCAAAAGAAAAACGAAATGGCAGCTTCACTGCTTGCGACTTGATTGAACGAATCAACATAAAAGCAATAATTCCAGAAACATCAAAATTATGTCACTACCGGACACTGTGCCAATATCCACTCGCTAAGGACATGTGCATATTCTTTGAACCAAGTTGAATCAAAATCAAGCGTATGAGACGCATCAGGGAAAATACGTAAGTCTTTGGTTGTAGACTTGGCTTTACTGTACCAGCCCTTTAGCTTATCAACATCGACTATTGAGTCAGATCCAGCTTGTAGAACAAGCAAAGGCATTTGGATTGAAGGGGACGCTTTTTCAGCAAGCTTACCCAACTTGTAGCTCTCAACAAAGAAACTAGCAGTGGCCTCAGTTAAACGCAAATTATCTCGCTTGAGATAGCCCTGAAAGGTCGGATTACTGGTCAACATCTCTACTTCAAGAGGAATGGGCCACTTGCGGTTGCGACCAGAATCAACAAAGGATGAATAGGCGATTTGAAACTTCGTGCTCATGCCATAATCGATCTTGGTGAAAATACCCGGACTGGTCAAAACCAAACCCGCGATAGGCAAATTCAGTTCTTGTCCTGAAGTCGGTTTGTAATCGCTTTGACAAATCAGCGAGGCAGCTTTTGCACCCCAGCAATTTCCCAAAAGGATAAGCGAATGACCAATATGATCGAAACTTACTTTGCGTAAGAAAACTTCAATATCGGCAAGATATGTCTTATAGCTAGAAAGATTGCCCCGATCTCGAGGATTCAAGCCTGAGCCTCTGCGATCAGGAGCGTAGACGGTCATTCCAAGATTATTCAAGACTGACGCTGTGTTCTCAAACCACTGGCTATGACCTTCTATGCCATGCAAATATACGATTACGGGAAAACCGACTTTCCCCTTCCATGTTCGACAAGCTAGCTGCAGGTCATCGGAGGTACGGTGCCACTCGATTGTGGGCGCAATCTGATTGACACCAGAAATTGGGGGCAGGGGAGAAGAGCTAGTGTTTAAATCTTTCAAGCGTTGGTCAAATTCCTAATCAGAAAAGTAGCAGTGCTGCCCGGTTCTACTGCACGGTCTTGGTGTAGTAAAGTCTCGGTGTAGTAAAGTCTTACCAGAGTAAATCCGGAAGACCTGCGAGCGCCCTTGCCAAGAGCCACTCGATAGCAACAGAGCTGCCGTTACAAGTAACTTTAGAAATACCTCATTCAATGGAACGTTTACTCCAGTCAAGCAGTCATCAAGCAAGAACCTGTGCTGAATAAGACTAATGTTAGCTAGCGAAGACAACAAAAGACTGGAAGCTATCACCTCTAAAAATCACCCACTTACTGTAGAGACCTTTGAAATCGGACACCCGTGAAATAGGACATTGGAAATCAAGAAATGACTACGTGCAGAAAAAGCCTTCTTTCGATCTCGGTCACAGCCATGGCCTTTTCGCTTGGCCTGACTATTGGCGCTGCGCTTGAAAGCAGGGCCGCGTCTGATACTACCCCTAATACTACTTCTAGTACTTCTAATATTAAAATTGCTAGCCGGCAAAAGCCGAACAAGTCTTCAGCATCATCTTCCCTGCCTAAAGCCGAAAATGCTAGCTTTACAAACGCTGCACCGTTCATTGATCGCATGCTCAAAGCGGCGGACAGCTACAAAGACTATGTCTTTGAGTACGAAATGACCAACTACAAAGGAAAAAAACTGAACGAGAAAGGCAAATTTTACTTCAAGAAGCCTAGAATGATGCGCCTTGAGGAAGTCGGTAGCTTCCGCAAGGGCTCCATAGCCGTTATGGGAAGTGGTGGCAAAATTAAAGCTAAACCTGGGGGCGCTCTTAGTTTCATGACTGTAGATCTAGCACCTTCCTCCGACTATCTACGCTCAGCCAACGGCTATCCTATGGTAGATTCTGATTTGACTTCACTAGCCCAGGCACTCAAAACATTCATTGAAAAAGACTCTTGCGTAGCTCGCGTCACCGAAAATACAGTTCAATCCACCAGCAACGCACCATCCCAGGTATATATGCTCGAGGTATATCACGGCTCAAACTTCACTGGAGAAATCTATAAGAGGGTAGCCATTGACCCCAAAAGCATGTTGCCAGTTGAATGGTGGGACTACATTGGCGGTAAACTGAGTTCGCACTCGATCTGGAACAATTTTAAAGGAAACGTTGGCCTCGCCGACGATGTATTTACAATCAAGGGAGCAAAAACAATATGACCTTCAACCTGCCGACGATGACCGTACTTGGTCTTCTAGCAATTGGCTGTGCGCTCTCTTTTCCAGTTTTGTATAAAGGCTTCTCCCGCCGAGGCAAGGGCGTTGTCTATGAATCCAACTTTTTGATTCAACGGGCCCCCCAGCTGCTATCTGGAGTTAACGTAGCCTTGATTGTCCTTAGCTACGGCGTCTTCAATGGTGTCATAACAGGAGTGCCGCTTACTACTCCGCTACTGTCACTAACTCAAGCAGAGCCTAGTGGTGCGTTGCTGGTGATTTCATGGCTTGGTGTTTTGGAAATGCTGACCGGCTTTGTCTTTATGATTGGCGGATGGTATTCACTAGGTGATGCCTTCTCCACCGATGCTGAACTACTAGAAGGGCAAGAAGTAAAGGATTCAGGCCTCCTTCGTTTTGTTATGCATCCAGCCTATTCAGGCATAATTCAATCATTGGTTGGTGCGTCAATAGCCGCACTTTCGCCCTTGAGTCTTGGATTTGCATTGTTTGTCGTTGCACCACTCTGGCTGCGTCGAGCGAAGTATGAAGAAGAACTTCTGGTGAAAACTTTCGGCGAAAAATACAAAGATTATGCAGCCAAGCTTAAATGGCGCCGCCTAGTACCAAAATTCTTCCCTATTGGCGTTTAAGTGATATACTCTTTGCAACCAACGAAAAGAATATTGTGAGCAAAAAAATTACAAAGATCGCGATGGCTCTTGTTTGTGGTAGCCTCTTTGCCGCCTTACCCCAGGCAGGCATTGCCAACGAGGCGAAGGGCAAGCCTGAGCTAATCAAAGCATCTATCATTATAGATGCTCCCAAAGAAGTGGTCTGGCAGGCCGTCCATGACGAGCGCAAACACGACCCCGATCTGGCTTACAGCAAGATTATTGTGCCAGGCGAGCATGAATACGTACTTGAGCAAAAAATGGTACTCATACCTGTTTTTGGTTCCGCTGTCTGCGAAATGCAAAACAAAGAAGTGCCCTTCGAGCGCATCGATTATAAGCTCATCAAATCAGACCGGTTCAAACACATGGAGGGAAGCTGGGTTCTTACTCCAAACAGTGATGGCAAAACCACCCTTGAACTTTCAACCAGTCTTGATCTTGGCATGCCAGTACCAAAATCGGTCATTAATGGCTTTACCGCCAAGAAACTGCAACGGCGCCTCAAGAACGTTAAAGAAAGCGCTGAGACCCTAAACGTAAAAATAGCTCAGTCGAAGAAAGCGGCTGCCCACTAAAATCAACAATTTAAAACAGTTTCAATTAGCAACCGTCTCAATCAGGCTGAGCCATTGCCACGCCTGCGTCTACTAACACTTCGAGCTTTGTCTGAAAGTGATTTTCAAAGAACGCTCTTTTCTCGTTTAGAGCCCAAATCTCAGACTGGCACTGACTATTCTCGTGCAGATTGAGGAAGAGACTAAGGTTGCCACTTTGCCCTTCCTTGGTGGAAGCACTAACGACTACCCGAAGATCTTTAACTACCTGCTTGTGACTGCGGTCTAGAGCCTCGGCTATGCGAAGGAAAGAAGCTAAGTCGTAGACAATCTTTCGCCCATCGAGATCATGGCTGTACCACGCTTCGTGAGTGACCTTAGGCTCGGAACCGCGATGGTAACGGGCAATACTGGCAATCAAAGCGACTTCCTCTTCAGAATGTCCAAGCAAACCAGCGTTTCTAACAAGATAGTAAGAATGTTTATGGTGACCATTGCGACCAATGAACATGCCCACATCATGCAACATGGCAGCAGACCAAAGTAGGTGGCCAACGTCTTCAGGATAATTGTGCAAAATTCCACGAGTCTGAGTGAAAAGTAGCTGGGATAAATATGCTACTTGCTGAGCATGATCAAGATTGCCTTGGTACTTCTCTAAAAGGTTATGCACGCTCTTTGAGCGCGGATCGCGATGAACAGTGAGACCAGCTTCAAGCCACCCAGTTTGCAAGAATCTATCAACCACAACTCCTTCTCTCAGAGCCGCCGTACAGACAGAAACTTCTTTTATCCCAAGAGAAATCATCGACTCAAGCAAAACAATAGAACCAGCCAGCACTGTCTCGTTGCGGTCGCTGCTCACTCCTTTAGGCCTCTCGCCTCTCAAAGCCGCGGCTTCAAGGTGAGCCACAAGCTCTTTCAGTCTGTCAATTGCGATGGTCCAGCCATTCAATTCAGCATGGGGAGAGCCGCAAGTCACTCTATCTAACTTGGCCAAGGCCTGAATCGTACCTGAAGTACCAATTAGTGTTTCAAACCCTCCACTATTGGCAATACCATTGGCGGATGGACGTAGAACACCCCTAACTTCGTCATGCAGTTCGCGAATATATTCGCGAGTAACTAAACCACGCTTAAAGAAGCGTTGTGAGAGCCGTGCTGCGCCAAGCTTATAAGACTCGGCAAAATAAATCTGACCCCGGTCACCAACAATTAACTCAGTGCTGCCTCCACCAATATCAACAATGCAAAATCGGCCTTTCAATTTTGAACGAACTGAGCTGAGACTGGAAAGCACGCCTAGGTAAATTAGCCTTGCTTCTTCTTTACCGGAGACCATACGAGCATCAATTTTGAGCTCTTGGCGAATGCGCCGCAGACACTCCTCTCCATTTTTAGACTCTCGCACGGCTGAAGTAGCAACAGCAACAATAGTGCTGGCCCCCCTTTCCTTAGCTTTTTTGCTCATATCCCGCAAAATGCGAGCAGCGGCTCTCATCGCTGGCTCATCTATATAATGGGCAGTTAAGGAGCGGCGAAAAAAGGGAACTGCTTCTTTGACCTTAGCCAAAACCTCAAAATGATCTTTGTCGGGGCTAGCCTGGCAGACAATCATATGAAACGAATTGGTACCCATATCAATAACGGCAATAACAGGGCCGCCTTTAATAGTTACCCAAGAGTTCTTGCGTTCAACTTGCCGGTCCGAGCTAGAAGCATCGTGCCCCGCACCGGTCTTTGAAGAGTTTGGCTGCACAGTCATAGATTAGTTATACACGCAATTGAGCAAGATACAAGTAAGTTGAAACCTTTCATTTATTGACGAATGCTCACACAATCTTTAGCCAAAATTTTGTTGACACTCGCAGCGCACTCATAGGCACTGGCCACGCAGTCAGGAAGACCCACTCCCTGCAAATAAGCACCGACTAGATGCAAGCCTTGGGTTGATGAAGTATTTTCAATTTCAACTAGCAATTTCTCATGACCAACTTCATACTGCGGCATAGAATCGGCCCAGCGGTGGACCGCTTGGTACAGCGGTTTACCAGTCAGACCGATCAACTTAGTCAAATCAGCTAGGGCCAGTTCAATCAAACGTTCGTCATCATTCTCGAGCACAGCGAAGCCCTTTACCCCCCCTAAGAAGGCCCGGACAATAACCTTATCTTGGGGCGCGCGAACAAATTTGATGCTGGCAAAGCTAAAAGCAACAAGAGACAGCTTATGCTCAACCATTTCAACTTCAGGCACCACCGCACCAAAAGCTTTGAGTGGGTGAGCAATGTCCTTACGGTGAAAAATGAAATTGCAGACAGCAGAAGAGGCCGAAGAAATTTTGCCCAACTGCTTGCTCAATGGAGCATTTAATTCGACTAGGAGGGCACTTGACACCTTAGGAGCAGTAGCCAATACAACTTGATCGCA
>LNEX01000427.1 GCA_001464165.1 bacterium Ga0077546 | reverse complement strand
GCTATTTTAGCTGCTTTTCAAGCACTTTTCAAAAGTGCCCCAATATTACAAAAGAGTAGAGCGAGCCGCTAAACTAAGTCCCCAAGCAGGTCAAGAGCGCGCATTCGCCTACCCGACTTGTACTCAATATAGCTTTGCATTACACGCCTAGCTGCACTTGTCGCCATTTTTAGCTGGGCCTCTCTACCTTCCGTAGAAGGTCCATGCTGGCCCTCATTAACATCAAGACTGTCAATGTTGATACTGTCCGAACCAATCCGAGCCAAAACCATTCTCTTCCACACTAATGGCGTGACATAAATGTTAGTGCGTTGAGTCTCAATGGCATCAGCGCGCTGATAAATCGCCGAGCTTACTTCCTCTAAACTTGCATCTTCATGCACCACTGAAGTAGAAACATTTCTGGCGGAGCAGCCCGCCTAACTCATGGTTGAAAGCACTGATATTGCGTTCATTAAGAGCGTCTCGACAGGAAACGCAATGGTTAAGTTCTGGCCTAATACCTAGCAACTCTAATAGAGCAAATTCAAATTCTAGACAAAGCAAGGCTGGATCTCTTCCACTAGCTGCCATTAAGCCAATTGAAAGGGTCAGTCGATCAAAATAGCGGGCGCTCTCTTCTGTCAACTCTAAGCCAAATACCTGAGTTAGCTCAGCATAGTAGAAGGCATAGGTCAATCGCTTCAAATCATGACGCAGATTGGGATAGGTCTCGATGCTCTCACTCTGAGTAATGATATCGAGATTCTTCCCCTTGGCCAGAAGTAACTTATTGACATTGAGCAGTTCAGCCTTGCCAGCAATTTTAGCCCCAGGCTTACGCGCGCCTTTCGCTACAGCACGATGTATGCCCTTTTCTCTAGAAAAGAGAGTGATGATTTTGTCGGCCTCTCCTAGATTGAAAGTACCGACATTAATTGCCGTGAGCGAGAAGGTGGCCAATTACTTTGAATTGATTGGCTGCTTAATCAATTCCATCCATTCAGTGTGGACAAATCCAACTTCTGGCTTGTCCACACGCTCATATGTATGGGCTCCGAAGAAATCGCGCTGAGCTTGAGTGAGATTCTGGGGTAGTTGGGCACTGCGGTAGCTATCAAAATAAGACAAACTGGCTGTCAGAGCCGGCACCGGGATGCCACGTTTGACAGCTTCTTGCACAACCGCTCGTAGCGACTCATGCGAGCTTGCCATCCAAACAGCAAAATCAGGGTCAATCAGCAAATTCGGAAGATTATTGTTGCGGTCAAAGGCCGTGCGAATGCGCTCAAGCAGTTGAGCTCGGATGATACAGCCACCTCTCCAGATACGAGCGCACTCAGAGAGATTGACACCCCAGTTGTATTTGTCAGAGCCGGCCTTAATCAAGGCCATACCTTGAGCATAGCTACAAATTTTGCTGGCATAGAGGGCTTTTTCTAAATGGCTGATCAAGCTCTTATCAGCAGGTGGCACTTTTGCTAGTTCACTGGTGACTGAAGCAAATACTGTAGAGGCAAGTTTTCTCTCACCTTTCATGGATGAAAGCACCCGGCCTGTCAAGGCAGCATCGATTGTTGGAACTGGAACGCCCAAGTCAAGAGCTGCTTCAGAAGTCCATTTACCTGTGCCTTTTTGCCCTGCTTTATCTAAAATAAGATCAACCAAAGGTTTTTTGGTTTCAGGATCCACAACCGAAAGTATTTGCGCAGTGATCTCAATTAAGAAAGAATCAAGCAGGCCCTTATTCCATGTTGTGAAAACTTCAGACATTTCAGGGGCAGACAAATTTAACACGCGCTTCAGCACATCATAAATTTCAGCAATCAACTGCATGTCACCATATTCGATACCGTTGTGCACCATTTTGACAAAGTGGCCAGCACCATCTGGGCCTAGATAAGTAACACATGGGCTACCGTCTACTTTGGCAGAGATTGCTTCCCAAATTGGTTGTACTTGCTTGTAAGCCTCAAGATTGCCGCCCGGCATGAGGGAAGGCCCCCAAAGGGCACCTTCTTCACCACCAGATACGCCTGAGCCAACAAACTGCAAACCATCGGCAGCCAATGCTTTTTCCCGTTTCATGGTATCAGTGAAATGCGAGTTGCCTCCGTCAATAATGATGTCGCCCTTCTCTAGATAGGGTTTCAGCTTATCGATTGTTTGATCAACAGCTTCGCCAGCTTTGACCAACAAAATTATTTTTCTGGGTTTGGCAATTGACTCGACAAAACTCTTCTCATCAGGGCAGCCAACCACATTTTTGCCTTTGCCACGGCCTTCAACAAAATCAACGACCTTGGCATGACTACGATTGAAAATTGAAATCTTGAAGCCATTTCTCTCGATATTGAGAGCAAGGTTTTCGCCCATGACACCCAGGCCTACTAGACCGATAGCACTTAAGTTGCTGTCGCCTTTCTTGTCATCACTAGCCATTGCTACTCCTTTAAAATTAGCCTTGCACAAGGCTCATCTACAAACCACTCCACTGCTCCTGGCAGGCAATCACCAATCACTAACTGAGAGGGATAGCCTTGGTCAGGATGGGACACAACATCGTAAAAAATTTGGGCTTTACTATCACCAGACACCAAGAAAAAGACCTTTTTGGCTCGGGCAAACACCGGTCTGGTAAGGGTCAATCTTGTGGTATCAAGAGTTGCAGTCTTTACCCTATTTGCAACACAAAGTCTCTTCTCTTCGCTAAGCGCTTCACTACCAGGAAACAATGAGGCAGTGTGGCCGTCTTCTCCTAAGCCCATGAGAGCCAGAGAGAAGTGCGGAAATTCTAGCTGTGTCTGATCTTTTGGCTTAAAAAAACGACGCAGGGTCTGCTCATAAATTTTTGCCGATTCAATAGGATCTTTATCTTGATTGATAGTTGGGAAAACATTAGTAGCCGGAATAGAAATATGTGACAAAAGAGTGTCACTAATCATTCTATAGTTACTGTCTCCGTCACTATGAGGGACACAGCGTTCATCACCCAAAAATAGATAAGTCATATTCCACGGAAACTGCTGCTCTGAAAGCAAAGCCATTTGTCGATACAGCCCTTTCGGAGTGCTACCGCCAGAAAGCGCCATGGAAAACAAACCATCTTCGGCAATACACTCACGAGCAAACTGAGTAATTCTCTCAGCTAACGCGACAAATAGACCGGCCTGATCGACAGCGACATTGATCGCCTGATTGCGGGCAACAACAGTCTTCAAAGCGCTCAGCATTGGCAACTCGCAAGTAGCTTCACTGCGCTCTGCGCTGCCGCCAAAAATACTGCGTCTTTAGCAAAATGCTCGAAAGCAAAATCAACCAATTCGTTTAGGACTGGTTCAACAACTCCCTCTTTATCGCGCGCGCTAGACCATGGTAGCTCCATATATTCAAAATTATCAGCATTGCTAACCCGCAGGGCACCACTAGCAAAATCAACATTGAGCTTGTCAGCACCATCACGGAAGGTCATTTCAAAGCTGGCAATTCCTGGGCCAGAATCTGGCACTGAAACTAGATTTAGAGCAATAGTCTCGGCTGAACCAGACTTACTGCATCTAGCCTGAAAACTCGTCGCAGCACTAGTTATACTAGAGAGGCTAGCGCCACTAGGCTCAAGTTTGATCCTCGAAGACAACCAGCCGGCCAATAGCAGAGCCTGGCTAAAGCCTTTGGCGGCACCACCATACTCAATGGTTATTGTCTTTACAGCTTGCAATCGACTCGGTTTTATCGAAACATCAGTGTCATCAAACGCCAGAGCTATGGCTTTGCGCCAAGCAGATAAGGTCAACCAAGCAAGATCGACTACGACAGCACGATCAGCTAAATCTAGAGCAATCTGCCAATTTGCTCTAAGAGTTTCTATTCGCTCTTGGCAGACGGCATTGCTTTCTTCCTCGCTAAAGCGACTATCGATCAGTAGATGGTCAAGATAAGCTAAGAAAGGCTCGACCACAGAAGCAGTAAGATGATTGCCACCGGCAAACAGCCATGACGGCAATTCTGGTATCACCAGAGGTGTAACTACACTGGCCAAACCTTCAGATTTGAATGACCGACCAGACCACTTAACTGTGATCTGCTCGCAGCACATTTGTTTATCAAGGCGGCCCGGCAAAAAATGGCAGCGAGCCGTGACCCAGGCCTCAACTTTCTCAAGTTCTGATTGAGCAATGACAGCCAAAATAGCGCGACAAGGATGCCGTACTGTAATTTCTGCCAATAAATTCTCAAACTCGCGCTCGTTGCGGCCCTCGTCACAGAGCAAGACCACGTTCAGAGCGCAGGCACGAATTACAGGTGTCCAGCTGCTCTCTTCCTGCCTACCGGCAGAATCCCAGAGTCGATTGAGTTCGCGCTCAATTTTCGCTACATCGACTTGGGCCAGGTTGCCGGAGAGAAAAGACAAGGTGCGCCCGTCTTCTTGAGAATTCTGCGAATTTTGCAAACCAGACAAACTAGGCATACTCATAGCTTTCTCCAAGCATGCCCAGTTGAGGCTATGAGATCATCAGCCGCCTTAGGCCCCCATGTACCAGCTTTGTAGTTAGGAAAATCACTTGGCTTTTCTTTATCCCAGTGCTCTAGCAGCGGTTCAATATATTGCCATGATGCTTCAACAAAATCAGTACGAGCAAAAAGTGATGGGTCGCCGATAAGGCAGTCGAGAATTAAACGCTCGTAGGCAGTGGGCGTGCGCGCGCCAAAAGCTGTTCCATATTTGAAATCCATGTTGAGCCAGCGCACCATCGTGGTTGGTCCCGGCTGCTTGGTAGCAAACTTAAGCGAGATGCCCTCTTCTGGCTGAATCTGCATAACCAAAACGTTATCATGGCGACCACTAGCATCAGCTTCACCTTGATCTCCCTCGAACAATCTGTGGGGTGCTTTCTTAAAGTGCACAGCCACTTCGGTAATGGACTTAGCCAAGCGCTTACCAGAGCGCATATAAATTGGCACTCCAGCCCATCGCCAGTTATCTACTTCTAGCTTAAGTGCGGCAAAAGTTGGAGTTGGAGCATCAGGAGAAACGCTCTCTTCTTCACGGAAACCGGGGACGTGAGAGCCAACAATGAAACCTTCACCATATTGACCACGCACAGAATGCTTATCAATTGTCTCCGGTCTCAAAGGCTTAAGGCATCGCAAAACCTTGATTTTCTCATCACGAGTGGCCTCAGCACCCATTGAAATTGGCGGCTCCATAAGCACAAGAGCGAGCAGCTGCATCAAGTGGTTCTGCACCATATCACGCAAAGCGCCTGCTTCCTGGTAGTAAGCGCCACGCCCTTCCACACCGATAGTCTCAGCGTTAGTAATTTGAATGTGATCAACGTGGTTGCGATTCCAGAGCGGCTCAAATATACCGTTGGCAAAGCGAAAAACCATAATATTCTGAACAGTTTCTTTGCCCAAATAATGGTCTATGCGATAAACCTGATGCTCGCGCATCACCTCATGAATACTTTCATCTAGGGCAATTGATGATTTAAGGTCGTGACCAAACGGCTTCTCAATGACAACACGGGGCCAAGCTTCGTTAATTTTCGCCTTAGTCACAAGCCCAGAAGCAGCGAGTCCTTTAATAATCGGCAAGTAGAGACTAGGCGAAGTTGAAAGATAGAAGACATGACGCCCTTTAGTGCCATGTTTAACATCAAGCTCGCCCAGGGCACTCTTGATTACCTCGTAACCTTCAGCGGTAGAAGAATCTGTAGCCCGGTAGTAAAGAGATGCGGCAAATCTTGACCAAGAATCTTCCTCATAGGGGAGATCTGAAGCAAACTTGATCAACGAGTCGCGCATTAAATTGCGAAACTCGTCGTCGCTCATCTTTGTGCGCGAAGTACCTAGCAGAACGAAGCCCTTCGGCAAAAGGCCCTGAAGGAAGAGAGCATACATCGCTGGTACTAGTTTGCGCTTGGTTAAATCGCCGTGGGCTCCAAAAATCACGAAAGACAGCGAATCAACGTGCCGATCAAGCGCCAATCCCTCAAGAAGTGGATTATCAAGCACTTTCTCTTCGATCATATGTTCTCCTCGTCACCTGGCAGATCAGGTTTTAAGGTCGAAATTTTAGCACTATTGATTGCATTAAGTTATTGCATTAAGTTATAGCCCTATTGGCATTTGCTGCCAATAGTAACTTCAAAGTAGAAGTAGCAAATGCCGGCTCATCAACGAAGTGAAGCAATGGTTTGCACCACATGCAGTGGCACTCTGGTCAAATCGCCGACGGTAGACAATCATCTGATTGTACATTGATAACTCTTACGCCCCGCCCGTCAAGAAAGTCGACCACATCTTGTGCCCGGTCTTCTCCCATGGGCCACAACGGCACTTCCATTTGCGAGTAATTAGTATGAAATATGATCGAAGCTGAGTCATTGTAAGGATAGTACTCAGCGTAAGTAACATCAGCGAGAAGCAGCATCAGCGTTCCCTTCTTCTTGGCCTTCCTGTCGGTTACTACCAAGACAACTTCACTTTCTGTCAATTCTAGTAAATACTCACGGCGAGAATCGCGAAGTAAGCCTAAACCGAACAAAGTTAGTAGGGCACCAAAAGTAACACTACTAAGACCAATCAAAAGGCCCCATGCGGGCCATTCCCACAATACAACAACAGCCACTATGAACCACATCGCCACAAAGGCCCAGCCAAGACAAATGGCTGTGCATAATGGAAAAAGGCCAGCCCGATGTTTATGGGGCTGCGAGGCCAGTGTGATGCCACAACGGTCAGTTAGGAGCATTTACTTACGCTTTTGAGAATTTTTCTCGTCTTACACAGTGACTATATTCCCTTTATAGCAGAACAAATCACCGACAGGTCCTAGCTCTTAGCCAAAAATAGACAACATGAATATGAACGTGCCTGTATTCCACATGCAGTGAGCAATCATAGAAGGAATCAAGCTGCGAGTGCGTTCAAAGACAAAAGCAAAGGCAAAGCCAAGCACAAAGAGGGGGAGGAAAGCCCCTGGATCCATATGTACCGCTGAGAATAAGAAAGCAGATAACAGCATTGATTGGAAAGCGCCAAAGCGCCAACGCAGCGAAGTATAGAGAAATCCACGGAAGAGAGTTTCCTCACATATGGCGGGCAAAACTCCCACAGCCACAACAAAGAGAATAGCGGCCATGGCATTGTGAGAGCGCACAGCTTCCATAATAATCGTAAAAACAGGGTTAGATGAGCCCTCTGCGCGCAAAAGGTTCTTCGCAAGTACTGATGAGGCTAGCACCATGGGCACGCAGGCGAACCAGGTTAATATCCCAGCAAAGACAAGGCCAACCGGCCCCCTAGTCGGGGTACGCCAGCGCAATTTTACTGCTTCGAAAAATCCGACACCTGTTGGTTTTATAGCAATCAGCCAGGCCAAAACAAGGGACGGCAAGTTGGTAACAAGATAAATTGTCATTGTCAGCAGCGCCAACATTAGAGGATCTTTGGCACTGCCTTTAAGGTGTGGCAGAAGAAAACTGACAGCGGGGGAAAGAAACGACTCAAGGGTGAGCCAGCCAATCAACACACCGTAG
>LNEX01000426.1 GCA_001464165.1 bacterium Ga0077546 | reverse complement strand
GAGGGGTCACCCACAGAGCAAGAGAAGCTAATTGCCAGCGTGACTGAAGACATACAAAACGGCCTCATAGGCGGTATTTGCCTGGACACATCAATTTTTGACAAATACCAGCTTCAGATGGAACACGGATGGCTGCAGCGACTTAAACAATTTAAGGGTAGCGTCAAAAGACTGTACTTACCAACAATTGTTCAAAGAGAAATCACAGCACATTTGCTTACGCAGGCCACAGAATCACAACAACTATTGAAAAAAGCACTGAAAGGAGTACGCAAATCGTGGCTGATTGACAAGACCAACTCAGATATCTTTGCCATGTTATTTGGCTCGAATACCGCTCAGGCACATGCCGAGTATCGAGTGAAGACATTTATAGCTAATACTGGTGCGGAGTTGGTTGATTTGATGCCAACCTCTGTTGCAGAAGTTTTCGATCGTTATTTTTCTTCCACAGCACCGTTCGCAGAAAAAGAAAGCAAAAAGCATGAGTTTCCAGACGCATTTGCTCTGCTAGCCTTAGAAGCATTAGCTGAGCAAAAAGGTACTAAACTACTGGTCGTTTCGTTGGATGGAGGATGGATCGAGTTTTGTAAAACCAGTAAATACCTAACGTGCCTAACAGATTTAACGAGTGCACTTGGGTGCTTCCAAGACGACTCAGCACGATATGCATGTAAGCTGCTTGTCGAAGAGATTCAAGAGGGAAATGCTGCTCACTGGCTAGCTCAAATACAGAGCCTAGTACAAGACAAAATCAACGAATTCAATTTCGAAATAGACGCACAATCTGACTATCACATCGAAGAGGAAGTATACGATGTGTCAATTCAAAGAATTGAAATTGTTAATATCAACAATGGTCTAAGAGCTTTAGAGCCACTGGACTTTGACAACAATATGCTAGTCGCGCAAGTAAGACTTAACGTTGACCTACGAATAAAACTAGAATTAGCTTTCTATATTTGGGATAGCGTCGACAAAGAAGAATTCAGGCTTGATTCCAGAAAGTATGATGTCCCAATGACACAAGCTCTCGATACACTAATCACATTTGACATGGTAGATTTTAAGGACAAGCTACACACAGCGACTTCGATTGAAAGTATAGAAATTAGTCGCGACATAATCTATATTGAGCTAGACCAGGTAGGCCCTGATTTTGGTCACACGGATGAGGATCTTTAGAGAGGGCTAGACAATAGCGGAAGCAGCCTAACTATCTCACCACCAGATAACAACCATGTGTTCAGACTGCTCTACAAATCTAGGTAGTCATAGCCTCATCGTACTCACGACCTTGCTCAATCAGTGATTGCTGAAGCCAGATAGGCAAAGGTGTCTGCGCAAAAGGATTAACGAGCAACTTAATTTGAGTCATGCTTTTATGTCCATCGAGCGTTAGCAGAGTCGCGCGAGAGAACAAGCATATGGCACTGAACCTTTTATTCACAGATGGCTGAAAGCGTCGCAAGATAAGTGGTTCCCACTTCTTAAAACCGCCAATAACTTTGTTCACATCGATCATTAGCAAACCTGGCCCCTGTGGCGGCAACTGTGCGGACTTCCGACGAATGAACTCTTCCGCTCTATCATCAGTAACAGGGAGCCTAGCGCTAATTTTCTGTATTCGTCCGTTGTCATGTTTAACGGTGCCAAGACAAAGTCTGCCAAAATACTCTTTACCTACATATTCCGGTCGGCGCAGAATTACATCTTTTGGGTAGTCGGCAAGTGTCAGAATAGCAAGGCCATCACGAAGTTCCTCAACACCGCTAGTTCTAGTAAGACAAAATTGCCGAACTTCATCAACAATGGTTATTTCTTCTTGCGGCGTCATCACTCGCCGAAAGAAAATATCAAGCTCAAATGCCCGCGGAATTTCAGAGCAAAGAGCAATCAGCCGCTCAAGTATTGGCATTGACTTATGGTATAGCTCGCTATTCTCTGGCCTTGTAACTTCGATATATAGCCAATCTTCGCCTTCTCTCCTGATTCGGTAGTCAGGTTTTCTTTCGTGCCCACTAATTATGAGCATTGGCTCTATCTCAGGCTGTACTCCACCAGCGGCCATCAGAAGTTGGAGGGCGTAAAGTTCAGAGAATCCTGAATTATCGCCTTGCTTCAGCTTCATTATGATTACATCACTGTTAGGCACTCCTTCCACGCAGCCTAGTGCAGACCCGAGATTGAGCACATGCAGAACAGGAAAGGCCCCAACTTGCAATTTAAAATGCTCATAAATCCAATCAATGCCGAGCATCCTTTCGCATCTATCAAAAGCAACCTCTAACTGCTCAGGAGTGGCCGCCAATTGTTGACGGCAAAGATATCTCGCATTGATGTCTTCAAAAGTCCAGCTCATAGTCCTCCGGTGATGCATTCGAAATTAAGCTAGAGATTGCTACGCTATTCAGTCTTGAATAGTCACCGGCCAATACTTTGCGCGAAGCAAATGTGAAGACAGTGGATAACCTCAGTAACTATGGTTTAAATCGAGTCATGATGAGCTTCATTGCTTTTGCCAAATCCAATTCAATTTCACTGTGATCTTCGGCCGCCAAGATTCAGCGGCGATAAGGGAGCCAATGACTTATTCCTCCCTACCGAGTTTCTGCAAGATTCTAGTTCGCAAAACCTTTGCGTGCTTATTGAAT
Source organism: bacterium Ga0077546 (assembly GCA_001464165.1). Next base: position 10,581 of record LNEX01000426.1, on the reverse strand, counting down.
GGACAAATTAGTGCAATCCTATTGAAATCATCTAAAGCTTCTTCAAGCTGCCCTAGATCCTCATTTGTACAACCTCGGTAAAAGTACAACTCAGGATTTCTATAATCCGCCAAGATCGCCATATCAAGGGTTTTCAATAGATTTGAAAAATCGCTCTCATCGTAATACCTTTCAGCATCTTTCAAAAGCGCAAGAACTTGACTGCTAGTACCACGCTGTGACAGACGCCAGCAAAACTTCAGCAAAATGTTTAAAACCACAACCAATGCAATGAGCCCCATAACGCAATATGCTTCATTATCGACAAAAGCCAAACCTACGAAACATAAACCGACAAAAAGCCAGCTGGCAGCAAGCACTCGCTCGTGTAAGAGATCTGCAGGATGCTTAAACATGCTGAACTCGGATTTACTAGTATAGAACGGATGACCAATTGGCATGGCAAGGACAACTCCAAAAGCGTAATCCTGATGTGCAGGAACTCAAGTATAAGGCATTCCCTCTGCTTAATTCCCAATACGTTCGATGCAAACTCTAGATTGATCTCAGTGCGTTTTACATCAAGCAGACTATTAGGGTGATGAAGGAGCTGTCCACCGGTGCATCCAAGATCAAGCGCAAGGATAACGTTTGTGTTTACTGGGCCTTCCAGTCGGGAAATTGAAATACAATTGTTTACCGTAGCCTTTATAAGCGAACGAATAGTTCTTGCAACAAGTGCCACATAGATGATCAATCAATCCAGATGCCTTAACCACCGATGGTGGCAAGCCGACTATTGCCACTTCACCCAAACAAAAAAACATCTATCAACTACAACCCAGTCACGCCACCACACTCAAACACTTCCCACTCAACAAACCACACCACACATCGCCATCTTGCTGCTCTAGCCAGCGCTCATAGTAGACAATTGAATCTGTGGCTTTGGCTACGTCTCCGGCACGCTTTGGCATGTACAGATGCTCAATATTCTTGAGCGAATATCGGGGCTCGCCAACTCTCAGACCTTGCTGCACCACTCGGTACAGATCCACGAATACTTCATTGCGCAGCAGATTGTCTACTTCCATCTCTCTGGTGCCAAAGCGCCCCATCAGTTTGCGCATGGCTGAGACTTCGTAGGCGGCGTAGTGATAAATAGGTAGATGAATTGCATCTGACCTTGTGGGTCGAGGTAAGTGGCTCCGAATAGATACTCTAGGCCGCCTTGAATGTGGGGGTAGCCCTCCATGTCGAACCAGATGTCGTGGGGTGACGGCGGTGGCAAGCTGGCGAGGCCGCGCCTGGAGTTTTCGCTTTGGCTGATGGGTTCATATTTTGGCTTGGGCAGGCCGATGGATGCGACCTGAATTTTGGCCTGGTCGCGCAGTGTTTCGAATGTCGATTGATTCATCTTGGGCAGGTAGGCTGCCGTTGATTCGGCCAGGGCGCGCAGGGTGGTGATGCCATTTTGGCTGAGGCGTTTGATTTGGGTCTTGCGGATGTTGGCGACACGGCTGAGGTCGTCTTTGTCTTCGAGAATTTGTTTGGCGATAGTGCTCCAGCGGCCGTGGTCTTCGAGGCCGGTTGGTGTTGGCCGTTGGGTGGGGTCGAAGGCGGCTTGCTGCGCCAAGAAGCGGGCTTTGAGTTGCTTGTAGTAGAAGAAGTAGTCTTCGGTTCTGAACGCTTTGGTGTCTTTGCTGCCGAGCACCACTGAGATTGTGGCGGGGAGGACTGCTTGAATCGAATGCAATATCACGGCGTAGCAACAGAGTTGGATGATGTAATAGGGCTTGGGCTTGAGGGCGAGTTTTGTGTCCCAGGGCTCGTAGTGGTAGTTGCTGCTTCGCCTTGGTCTTGCAGGCTGGCGAGGAAAGCCTAATCATTAGTGATTCATCTGTTTCGTCTGGTGTCAGCACGCCAGGATGCTCGCGGTGGTAGCGGTCCATCCACGTGATGAAGTCTGATTCCATGAAGTGAATCAGGTCGGAAGGTGTGTGCTGGGGGCGGGGTGGCATTGGTGAGGTTAGCTGCTGGTTCGGTTCTTCTATTTACCCAGTTGGGGTGGGGGTGGTTGGGAGGGATTGAACTAATTGGGGCCAATGGACGTATTAGGTATAAGGGGCGAGCAAAATGCCAACCCTGGGAAACCTGTCGAAGAAATCGCCACTAATTGCCAAAAGTCATGCCGTGTTCTATAATCGAACATATATTTCCAAATAATGCCAACTAAGCGTTGGGTTAATTGGAACCTCTATGCACTTTAGGCAAGGAGCCCGAGTAATCATGCCGGTCGTGAAAGAAGAGCTTGGTCGCCGACTAAAAGCAGCAAGGGAGAGTGCTCGCATGACACAGCAGCAAGTCGCCACAGAACTAAAACTAAATAGAACTGCTGTCACGCAGCTAGAATCTGGCGACCGCGCAGTAAGCAGCACCGAATTGGCTCAACTCGCATACTTGTACGGCCGAGACATGGCTGAGTTTTTCGCTTCCGAGTTTTCAGACAAAGATGCACTGGCAGCACTCTTTCGCGCAGAGCCCAGCATGGCCGAACGCGAAGACATCGCCAAGACACTGCGAGACTGCGTAGCGATTGCGCGTGAGCAGACGAACCTAGAAGAGCTTCTAGAAATCGACCGTGCTTGGGCCGTCGCAAATTACGCCTGCACGACGCCAACGAGAAAAGGCGACGCCATTCGCCAGGGCGAACGAGTAGCTGAGGAAGAGAGGCAGCGACTTGGTTTAGGAACAGCACCAATCGAAAACCTACCAGAGTTGCTAGAAAGCGATGGCATCCGCACGAGGCAGATTAGCTTAGCTGAAGAAGTATCTGGTTTCACAATGAATGATCCCAAAGTCGGACCATTCATTGTTATTAACGCTGCTCACAAGGCCGCTCGCAAACGCTATTCGCTCGCGCATGAATACGCACACGTTTTGATGGATAAACAACTCCTCGGTGTAGTTAGTCGCCAGTCGCAGCATGCCGAACTAGTCGAAATGCGTGCAAATTCTTTTGCCGCGAATTTTCTGATGCCAGAAAAAGGTGTTCGCCAGTTCCTAGCTAGCTTAGGAAAAGAGCGCGTGACGCGAACACAAGCACAAATATTTGACGGCGAGAGTTCTGTCAACGTCGATGTTCGCTCCGCTCCGAATAGAGCAATACAACTCTATGACGTAGTTCAGCTAGCCAGCCATTTTGGAGTTAGTCGGCCAGCGGTTCTCTATCGACTATTGAATTTGGGAATTATCACTTCTAACGAGCAGGCGAGCTTAGCCCAGCAGAATGAGCTAGCTGGGCGACAATATGCGCGCTTGATGGGCTTGAACGAAGACCCACAAGATATGGTGCATTTAGATTCTAATCATCGCTTCGTTGGCCTAGCACTAGAAGCGCTTCGTCGCGAAGAAATTTCTGATGGCAAATTCAAACAGCTAGCGCGCATGGTCGGTATTGCACCCGACGAGCTTGAGGCGCTGGCACTTAAAGAGACTTAGTACCATGCCGCTGGACGCAGTGGAAACCATTGCAGTCGACACCAATGTAATAATCAAACTAATCCAAAACAACCAATTTCATATCATAGGAAATATTCCAAACATCCATTTCGTTGTGCCCGACGAAGTTGTAGCAGAGGTCACATATCCAGAACAAAGAGTTAAAGCACTGAAAGCAATCTCGGATGGACTCTTACAAAGAATCTCTATCACCGATCAAGCCGAACTAATTTTGCTAATCGAAATCAGCAGGCGTGTTGAATCAGGTGAAGCAGCATGTCTGGCCATAGCACAGCATCGCGGATATGCCATTCTCAGCGACGAGAAAAGGAGATTCGAAAGAGAAGCAATTGCTCGCATTGGCAAAAGTCGCTTGCTGCGCACTGAAGACATCCTCGCAAGAGCGAGAGAACACAAACTTATTCCATAGAATATGAGAAAACCTTACTTGTAGCGCGCGTAGATCCATTCTATGAAATCTATTCTCCAAGCGGCGGTAGTAGCCGCTCTTGATGCTGCGTTCCAGCAGACGCGAACACCAGCCTTGTTCGGCAGCTTCGCGCAGGTAATAGTTACGTTCGTCCACGCGGTCCAGCCTCATGATGAGCCGGATATGCGTCCACGCCCGATTCCCTCCGCAGTGCGTAGAGAATTGCCTCATGTGCGCCAGTAGATTTCGACCATGATCACATTTACAGCGCGACGATACCTATGCCACAAAGACCTTTCCTTGATGACTGCCCCGTCAAATGTGCTCGATACTCCTGCGCCTGCTTAATCTAAGCATTGCCAGAACCAAGCGCTTGGGTTATGCTGACCAACAGGTAACAGTTTCGGGACATTTATGAAGAAGTCAACAAAGGCTGCTAAATTGCTTGGGAAGTTGGGTGGAGAAACCACATCAGCGGCTCGGGCTAACGCTAGCCGGTTGAACGGGACTAAGGGGGGACGGCCCAGGACGAGGGTTGAAGAGTTGTTTGAAGAGATGCCCCCTATTCTGGGACCAGCACTGGAAGTAATTAACCAGCTGGAGCAAGAAGGAATCATTAAGAAGCCAACCATTGGTGGTTCTGTAGCAATCATGTATTACGCACAGCCAGTGAAAACCGATGACTTAGATATGTTCTGCTACATCCCGAATCGAGGATTACTTATCGATTTGGGACCAATATATAGACGCTTAGAGGAGCTAGGCTGCAAAATCAACGATCTGTACATTAACATCAGGGGTGTCGATGTTCAGTTTCTGGTGCCAGCGAATCAGCCACTCGTTGAAGAAGCGCTAGAGAATGCTGCATCCGTCACGATTGATAATGTTAAGACGCACATATTTGAGTATGAATACTCACTTGCAGTCAAAGCCGAAGCTGGTAGACCAAAGGATTGGGCACATATAGCTACAGCTCTAGAATCAGCCACACCGAGCAAAGAGAAGCTTGATGCAATTCTGACCAAGTATGGTCTCTTGGAGAAATGGAGGCGAAAAATCGAAGAATGACGAATTATCAGAATGTATCCAACGAAGACATATACCAGGCAAAAGCTGAGGCAAGAAAAAAGCGTGCAGCAGAACCGTTTGAGCGCAAGCTTCTTGCATTAGTTCGCATGCAGATGATGGACTATGCGGTAGCTCAGTCTGCAGGCAGAATCGCACGCAAACCTTGGCATTCTGAAGACAAAGACAGAACGAAGAAATACGCTAGCGCCCAAGCGGCTGGCTAAAACGTTATGGACAACGGGTGGTTCTAAAAATGTTTTCCAATGGTTGCAAGACGGCACACGAATCATGGAACACTAGTCTTCACTTAAAAGCCACTGCCACTCAGGCACATACTTCTGTACGAAGTCAGCCGGAATAGTTCTGTCCGGATGAAATCGCCGATCAGCTGCCCAAGCTTCATTTCCAGCTGACCGCCAAAGTCGAGCAGCCCAATCGGCATTGTCCTCAAGCACACCTTGCGCATACTCCTCAAAGTCAGAAAACTGATCGCTATGTTTCACGCGATAAAGAGCCGCAATTATGGCCTCGCAAATAATGAGAGCCATTTGGTCGTCCTTCTTACCAAAAGCTTTCTCGACACGCTTAAAATATGGCTGCAGTGCTTCAGAAAAGATTTCTGCAGCGGCTTCCTCAGGTTCCCGATACCCACGCCATGTTCGACCAGAATTCATGCAGATTTCGCCTTCGCTTATGCGACTTAGCACGCCTTCTATCTTCGCGGCGAGGTCCTCCATGCTTGATTTCTTTGCCTTGGCCATTTGAAAAACTCCACCAGCTCAATCACCCAATAGTTCCAACTTCATAGCCCAACTTTCGATACTTCACACAGCGGCGCTCAAACATCTTCTTCAAGATCGGATGACTTGAATCAACATAGTCGTAAATACGAACATCGGTTTTTTCGGCATGCTCTCGATGAAGTCGCCCAGCGTACTGCTCCACACGCCCCTCAAAAGAGATCGGCAATAACAGAAATAGAGTATCAAGACGAGCATCGTCAAAGCCTTCGCCAATGAACTTTCCAGTTGCTAGAATGACTCTTTCATCGCTGTCTGGAATAGCTTTCAATCTTGCGAATACTGCTGTTCTTTCTTTTTTAGTCATGCCGCCTTTCAACACGATAATATTCTTGGCAAAGCCCTGTAACTTTTCAGCAAGTCCATCCAAGTGTTCAAGACGTTCTGTGATCACAAGCGGCGAGCGAACTTTCTCAAGTTCTTTCAAGATATCGTCGAATATCAAATCATTTCTTTCTTTGTTATTTGCAAGTGCATCGTATAGTTCGTGAATATTCGTGCCTTCTCCTAAGGAAATTGGCATCTGAAATCCAGTCTCGCGCGTAACTACAACATGACTCACACCAGAGTGTTTTCGATTTCTAAAAGAGTCTTTGAACACGACCGGGCCACATTGCATCATGATTATTGGCTGATGGCCATCCTTTCTGGCGAGTGTCGCCGTTAGTCCTAGAACATACTTTGCCTTTGCTTTCTTTATCACCTGCTCAAAGCTAAAAGCTGAGATATGATGGCACTCGTCAACAATTATCTGGCCATATTCAGACACAATGTCTGAGGCATCCCCTTTCTTTACGAGGCTTTGAATTGTAGCAATGTCCACTATTCCGGTTCGCTTGTTTTTGCCACCACCTATCTGCCCAATGCTCTTTGCCGGCATATTAAGAAACTGCTCAAGCTTATCTTTCCACTGATCGACCAGAGCTAGTGTGTGAACAAGAATCAGTGTATTGGTCTTGCGCTCACTGATAATGTAGTTTGCAACCACGGTCTTGCCAAAGGCAGTTGAAGCACAGATTATGCCAAGGTCATTACTCAGGATCTTCTCAACTGCAGCTTTTTGCTCATCGCGAAGCTGTCCTTTAAAGGTCGCATCAATCAGATTGCCACTACATCGTTTATCGTCTACATTGAACTTGATACCTGATTCGAGCAGGTGCTCCGCCAAACTATGCCAGCACGCCCTCGGCAGGGCAATATACTTTTCAAGACTATCAGCACAGCAAACCACTCGCGGAGTGTCATAAGTTGACTGCCTCGTCGCTTGCTTCTGATAGAACTCTGGATTTTGAAATGCCGCAATTGCCATTATTTTTGACAATGCAGAAGAACTAAAACCCTCCTTCCTCGCATACACCATATTGCTGAGTACCACTTGAAGTTCAGCTGGATGCGGCGGCGGCAGTTTCTTGTCGTGAATCTTTTTCTTCTTCCATGGCTCGTCCGAATCGGGATCATCTGAAGACAATGGAACTGTAAAGATAGCTTCTCGCGCCGAAGCCGCTTGCACTATCGATTCGAGATCGGCAACACGCATGCGAACGATTGATTCAAGGAAAGCCCATTGATCTTCAAAGGGCTGCAAATTTCTATCGACAAAAACGCTATTGCCATCCTTACTCGGCTCTAACTGCAAAGGAAGCGCAATTAGATTGCCATAGCCGCCTCGTGGCATCGTGTCTTGATTTGGAAACATTCGATCATAAGAACTAAAGCTAAGTTGATGTCTCCTCTGTTTAGTTTCAGAGATGAGAAAAGCACCAAGGGCTCTGGCTTGCGATGCTCGAACAGGCTTGTCGAAGAATATCCAAACGTGGCCGCCTGTACCAGATCGAGAGCGCTCTAGATAAGCGGGCACCGCATGAGCATCACATGTTTCCAAAAAAGCCAAAGCATCTTCATTCCAGTCGGCATCATCAAAATCGACGGCGAGTAGCCAACACGTTTCGTCTCTGAGCAGCGGATAAATACCCACTGTTCGTTGACCATTCAGATGCTCTTGCACAACTTTCTCTGTAAGCGGCAAGAGCTGACACTTTGGCCCACACTGTAATTTTCCCCGCTCATTTCTCGTGTGGCTATTCCAATCATGAGACTTAGCTGGTGAGTAATTAGTGGTGCCGTCATTCTTCTGCCATCTCTCAGCATATACATCATCTCGAGCTCGAAAGAGACTGAGAAAAAGCTTAACGCGTGAATCACCTTTCACCGGTAGGCTTGGAGAGATTGGTTCGGATGCCGAGATCGGCTTGCTTATCGAGATTGAGTTGGTTGCCGAGATTGACTCGCCTACCGAATATCGAGCGGGGTTCTCTGCAACTTGCGCAGCGCTCGAAGCAGATTTCATTTGGATAATTTCAGCCCTGAGTGAAGCGTTTTCTTGTCGAAGTTTATTAAGTTCGGCGCGCAAGGTTTCAGACTCTTTCAAAGCGTCAGACAACAGCGGCAGCTGGAGCTGTGTCACACCATCTTTACTAGATTTGCGCTTGCTAGAGCCGCTGCCAGAATCCACGTCGCCCCCATGTCAACAAGATCTTGCGAGGCACATATTTTAGTACGTCGGGCAAAGTTCTGCTGTGAGCAGTCAAGACGATTTTTTTTGCAACTCTCTTGGGCGTCTGATAGAGATTGAACTAAATGTGCCCGACAGACGTATTAGGAGTAGGGGGCAAATGCAAACCTTGGCAGCAACTTGCTGCCAAACTCCACCGTATCGTTCGCGAAAAGTATCACTTTATAATACTATTGGCAACTAGTACAGTAATCAAATAGTGCCCCCTAACTAATACTTTCCGCAAACGTGAGGCTAGACTATGAGCCGAGGAAATATTGCGAACTTCGTAAATGAGCTGCCAGCACACGGCCGTTACACTTTTAATCGCGTTGAGATCGAGCAACAATTTCCAGTATCCGACGCTGCGATAAAACTTTCTTTGCTTCGGCTTCAAAAGAAGGGCCGAATCTTCTGCCCTCGACGTGGATTTTATGTCGTGGTACCAGAGGAATACAAACTCACAGGAGCCCCGCCACCGGCGTGGTTTATTGATGCGCTCATGAAGGATTGGCAGTCTGACTATTACGTCGGGCTGCTTAGCGCAGCTGAAATGCACGGAGCCGCGCATCAGCGCCCACAAGAATTTCAAGTCATGTGCGACCGCGCCCATCGCACAATTGATATAGCCCGCTATCGAATTCGCTTCTTCAAAAAATGGAATATCGGCGATGTTCCAGTAAGTAACCACAAGACACCCACCGGCATCATGAAAGTTTCGACTCCAGAAGCTACCGCCTTAGATCTTGTGCGGTACTACCAAGACGCTGGCTACTATGGAAATGTAGTGACAGTTCTTTCTGAACTGGCGAACTCGATGACAGCGCGAGGTCTCATAGCTGCTGCGCAGGCTGGTGTAGAACTCTCAGTAGTCCAGAGACTAGGCTACTTTCTTGAGCTGGTTGAGAAAAATAAGCTAGCCGATGCATTGCACAAATGGCTATCCACAAAGTCGCCTCGGTTGACCAGCCTGCGAACGGATTTGAATACAGAAAAAGTACCGGTGAATCGTCGCTGGCTGCTTCACATCAATGAGCGCGTCGAGGCAGACTTATGATACCGCGGACAGTGCTGACTGTTTGGCGCACAAACCAGGCTCCGTGGCCTGGCGATGATCAGATTGAGCAAGACCTCATAATCTCTAGGGCGCTCTATCAGAGAAAAAAATTCTTGCCCACCAATGGTGGCAGAGCACTCGCGAACAGGACAGATCCGGCGGTATGATATACTCGAAATTGGAGTCGATTGCCATGGTTATGAGCGACCAAAAAGACGACGATTTGATCGACACGTTTCGTGCCATACCGAGTACCTTCGTATAGTCACGCTGGCGTGGTAGTGCTTAAACGCTCCTCTCTACCTTCTTAAGCCCAGCTGCTAACATGAGGTGTTACACGTGGCCGATATTGTTTCTAAAACCTGTTCTGACTATCTGCGCGAAAGTTATTCTGAGCTCAAAGCTTCGCACGCCCGCGAGCTTGTAGCTGCCTTTTTCGGCTACAAAAGCCATGCCGCACTGCTTGCCGACAAACGCAATAGCGTCGACTACCTTGACCAGGCAGCAGTGCTTGTTCCTGACTCGTCTCTGGTCGACGAGCGCCGGCGATGCTTAAAAGAGTTATCCGAACAACTTCCGCCCTCTGCAAAGCTTGTTGACGAGCTAGTGCAATTCGTGCAAGACGAGGAGTTGTTCACCGGCGAAGTCTGGGACTGTTTCGACGTCGGAGAGTACGTCATGGAGGAATACCTACCAGCTCACCTTAGTCCAGAGCTAGATATCGAACTAGAAGAATTGACTAAGCCATTAAATGCATTTTTCGAAGAGATAAGCTATGACGATTGCCAGGTCACAGACACTGACTTCGGTGTGACCGTGACTGCCTCGGGCACCTACACCGGCTACTGGCTCGACGATAATGAGCACTCAGATGAACCGGTTATCGATCTAGAGATCACTGTGTACCTGCGACGCTGCTCCGGAAGCATCTCGTTTGAGGAGCCGGAGATAGATGTTCTCGGCACCCTAAAAAAAGAAGACGACGACACAGACGAAGAAGCTGATGATGATGCCGAAGAAGAATCACAGCAGCCAGCCGCAGTAATGTCATAAAGACCCAACATACAACGAAAAGCCGACTTGACATCTTTAAGAATTGTGCATTTTAACTTAAAGCGAACAATTCTAAGGATAAAAACTGACAGGTAAGTGGTAAGGTCTTAGATGTCTACACCAGGCGCTGTAATAAGTACCT
>LNEX01000425.1 GCA_001464165.1 bacterium Ga0077546 | reverse complement strand
ATCCTACTATTCCCTTTGTCCGTCGAATTTCTGGCCTCAAAGGAATTGATATTGAAGGATCAGAAATCACAGATAAGGGTCTATCGCAACTAGGGGCAATGCCAGAGTTGCAGTATCTGGCTGCGGGCAATGGCTTCATTACTGGTAGCTGTTTACCTCATCTAATTGGATGCAAAAAACTTGAGAGTTTGCGCTTTGGCAGTGCGTTGGTGAACAACGATGACCTGCGTTATTTGCAAAATTTTCCTCGCTTGACGCAGCTTGGTTTGACGAATGTGAATTTGTCTTTGCGCGGTTTGGAGCATGTAAGTAAGTGTGGTGCTATCAATAATCTTGATATTGATGCCAACTATCAGATCGATGATAGAGCACTGCCATTGTTGCTGAAGCTAACTAAATTACGCACCCTCAGTTTGAAGGAAACCAAGATCTCTTTGAAGGCTCTTGAGACTTTGGGTAAGCACGGAATCATTAGCATCGGTTTGCCTAAACCTTTTGCTAGTTATGTGCCGGGCGAGCAGAGACGGCTTGTGAAGGCTTTTCCGTATTACAGATTTAGTGCTAAACCTGTCGGTGATTTAGATTCATACAACGAGACGATGTTTGCGCCAGTTACCCGGTGATTCAGTTTCTTTATGTGTTCTTGCCTCACTTTCAGGTTACGTGGTCAAGCCCAGCTGATCGAATTTCAACTATAATCTACAGTAAAACAAAAGAAAACGATAGAGCCTAGGTTTGGGGCTTCTATCGTCAATACGAAATTAGGCAGCAATTTTAGCTTGTTTGCACAAGTCTATCAGCGAGCTGATCACTCTGGCGCCCGGGACAGCAATGTTGGCCACTCCAGGGCGCAAAATTAGGGCTGCTTGCATACCAACTGACAGTGCGGCTTTCACATCGTTTATGTGGTTATCGCCTACCATCATCACTTGCTCTGGAGCTACCGCAAAAAGCTGCAGCGCTCTTTCAAAGATCTCTGGCTGCGGTTTTGCTTGGCCTACCTCGAACGAGTAGATCTTATGTTCAAAGTAGGCGCCTAAGCCAAGTTGTTCAAAGAGAAAATGAACAGGAAAAGGCCAGAGATTGGAAACCAATCCCAACCTGTAGCCGTTTGCTTTTAGGGCTTGTAGCGCTGCCAGAGTGTCTTCATAGAACTTGAATCCGGCTGCTTCGCGTTTAAGCACCCTGGCAAAGGCGCGGTGTGCTGCTTTGCTTGGCCTGGGGCAAGCAAAAGTGTTGGCGATATGATTGAGGAATTCCATTGGATCGCTGATGTTGGTGGTAAGGCAGGCCCGCATGAAATCAGGGTCTTCAATTGCTTCATTGCGACCGGCGACGACTGCTACTTGGTACCCAATAATTTTCTGCACAGCAAAAATGGGTTCACGATCAAGGGAGTAACCCAGTGTGCGCCACAGGTCGAAGAGAATCACTTTTGTTGTTTTCATCAAGCACTCCGTTTTTGTCTGGCAGCATCGGCAATTTCCAGCACTTTTGCTTCGCTCTCGATTATGCTCAAGCGCGGATCGGTGGGAAAGAGCTGCCAGACTTTAGTGTTGTCTGTTTTTGAATTGCTTGTGCGGCAGGCATCTTTTACTACCTCAACTGCTTCTACGCGAGGTGTATTGGCTGCCAGCAGGCCTTTGACTGTATCGAGCACACACATGTCGGTGTTTACACCGCAGAGGCGAAAGCGCTTACTTGGAAAATCTTTCTTGTCGCAGGTTTGTAGTATCTCGCGTGAGCCGTCTTGGATGAGTTTGGTGGTTTCGTTCCAGTGCGCGTGGTCATAGCCCTGCACGGCTTTGAGTATTGCCGGGTAGGTTCCGGCGAACATTTCAGACTGAAAGACGCTGAAGTATGGAATCCAGAGAAAAATGATTCTGTTTTGTCTCTGTCGCGCTAACATCACTTCGCGTACGACGTTGCTTATGGTGTTGCTATCTGCAGTGAAAAGCGGCTGCATATCTATTACGACTAGTGTGTACTCGTCATTTGCATTCATGACGGTCTCCAGTTAAAGTTGGCACCAGTGTTTTCGATCTTGATCGAAGTAGCTGATAGAGCCATTCTCGATTTGGTAGTTCCAACCGTGAATGTGTAATTTGCCTTGAGCCATAGCTGCTGCCACTGACGGATGTGTTGCAAGGTTCGCGAGCTGTAGCACTATGTTGTTATTTGTTGTTTCAAGCAATTGCTGAGATTCGTCGCAGCTCGAGCAATTGGCTGTTGTAGCCTCAGTAGGTGCAGTAGCTAGAGTGCCTGCAATAGCGTGATTTAACCAGCTAGATAATTCAGGAAGTGAGGTCAGCTTTTCTGGATGCAAAACTGCTTTCATTCCGCCGCAATCGCTGTGGCCCATGACGATTATCTCGGCCACACCGAGTACTGAAACGGCATATTCAATTACGGCACCGGCTTCTGTTTGAGCGTTTGGGTGAAACTGTGGCACGAGATTGGCCACATTGCGCATGATGAATAGTTCCCCGGGTTGGCTAGCGGTGATTAAGTTAGGATCAATGCGCGAGTCGGCGCAGGTAATCATTAGAACTTGAGGCTTTTGTCCATGAGAGAGCTGTTCGAACAAGAGTTTGTTTTCTTCAAAATGCTCAAGCTGAAACTTGTGCACACCATCTACAAGTTTCTTGAGCCTGGCACTGCTGGCTGAATTAGAGCCAGAGTTAGGCAAAGTTGACCGTTTCATGACGGTCCTCCTTCCTGGCCATGGGCGAGTTTTTTTACTCGCCCCCAGGGATTATTTGTTATTGGCTTGGCTGCCTAGTAAATTTAACGACCATTTTTGACTGTTATATAGTGACTGAAATAGCCACGGTTAATGCGCTGTGAAAGTACAATCCAGCCGCTTGAACGTAGCTGCTGTACCACTACTTCGACAGCTTCAAAAGGCGTCGAGTGAAATTCGATTTCAATTGGATTGAGCGAGGGCGCTTTGGATGCCACGTTCTACAGCTATGGACGCTTGACGTTGTCTCACTTCATTGGGGGATGGAAATGACATGTCATTCTCCTGGGTTGAATTTATGCTGCTTGCAGGCTCAATTTTGGCTGCATCGCAATGGCCTCTGATTCTATTTTGCTCAAGGTTAGTGCTGCCGCCCCGCTATTGTGTGTGACGATTATTCTGTTACCTCCATTTATGGTGCCTTTGCTGAGTTCGCGCCCCAGCGGATCAAGCAGATATTTACTGATTACTCTTTTCAGTTCAGCCACACTGCCGCCATCTCTGGTAGCTTCTTGCAGCAAGAATTGCCTTGCGCTTGCGTCGGCTTGCAGGGTGAATACAGATTCTTCTGGCAGTAAGTTGATGCGCTTTTGCACCTGGGCTATTTCGGCCTCGACTATCTTCACCATGCTGCCGGCTGACAGTTCTTCGTAAATCACAACTGCGTCTAAGCGATTGCGAAACTCTGGCGGGTAGTTCTGGCGCAAGGCGTTTTTAACCACTGCGCTGACATCCGGCCTGCTTTCTTTTGGGCCAACGCCGAAGCCGATATGTTTTTGGTTGGACATTCTTTCCATTGCTGCCATGCCTAAGTTACTTGTGAGCACGAAAATGGTGTTGCTGAAATCAACGGGTACGCCGTTGCCTAATATCAACTTGCCTTTGTCGAAGATGCCCATGAAAAGTTTGTAGAAGTCATCACAGCCCTTCTCAAACTCTTCTATAACGATAATGTCGACTGGCGATTTGGAGCCAAGACGCACCCGATTCATGTTGTGTCCAGAAATGAGTGAAGTGGGATCGCTCTCTGTTTCTGCCACTTTGTTTTCCGGGTTTTGCGGATCGCGATAACCGATATACATGGGCGGGGCCCCTTTCAGGTCTAACAACTGGGCTGCCGTCATATAGTCGCTGGCTTGTACTCTAATAAGGGCATTTTTGTCGCCATGCAGCAGCTCGGCAAGAGCTTCAGCAGTGAGAGATTTGCCCGTGCGAGAAGGTCCAATGAGAAAATATATTCCGATGGGCCTAGTTTTGTCCCGTAGGGGGTTGTGGATGGCATTGTGAGCCATGACGGCGATGCGCTCGGCGTCAGGCTGTCCGATTACTTTTTCGTTGAACTGATTGATGAACAGTTCTTCGCTCACACTTGGTTCGTTGGTATGCAATTCTTTGAGACTAGAGTTGTAGTTCATGACACACCTCTTGCTGGTTCACATAGTGCCAGCAGCAATTGAGGGTTCACGTTGCCGCAGCAACGCCTGATCGGCCTGGATGATTAGCGGGCCGGATCATGATTTGAGGTCGCATATTTATGAATGGTCAGTATGCTCTGCACCGCTATCAATAGCGCCGTGGTGGCGGCAAAGTCAAAGGTACTTATGAGGGCAAAGATGTTGAGCATATTGCAGAGCATGAGGCCTATGGCGGCAACGCCAATATATCCCAGGGCGAAGCAAGCGAAGACCCAGACAATAATTCCTGTTCGATCAGCCGGTTCGTTAAAGTAAGTAATCGATTGCTCTGAAGCCGCAAGCAAAAGCTGCCCCTGCCACTATGGCGGAGCGAGCAGATTGCATGAAGCTGACAGTGGGCAGCAAAAGGGGCGCAAGTATGCCTATGGTAAAGGCAAGAATAATTGCGTGGGTTAAGGTTAGCAGGGTCATTTGCGATAGGCGGCGACTGCATGAGGTTGCATCTTTCGAGCACGGCGATTTGTCTTCGTTGTATTTCATCTATTTCTACTCCTCTCTAATTGTTGGTCGGCAATGAAATAGTTGAGGGTTAGCTAATTGGCTGAGGTTACTTAGCAGCGCTAGCGTCAACGGTTAACTGAGTTAATGTTTGTCTTTCTTGCCGGAACAAGGAGATATCTAAGCTGGTGGGTGTTTGGGGCTGTTTTAGTGCTTTTTTCCTGGATGTTCGTGCGTTGTGGATTTAGCTAAACCGTAACACCGACAATTGCCTTGCACCAATGGTTATTGCGCGCCAGGCTGGCTTTTAACCAGAATTGCTGTTGTGCCAAGTGCACTTGCTAGGTGCGCGTGGTTGGCGCGAATTGCAAACTGCAAAGAAGATGCCAGGAAAGCCTAATCGCTTTCGACCTCCTCCTTTGCGGCGAGAGTCTCAAATTTGTACTATATAAACAAGTAGTAATTCCGAAAAAACCTAACTTACACAGCTGCCACCTTATGGGTGAGCAGCTATGCAAGCTAGGCTGAACGATTTGATAAACGCAGAACTGGGTGGCTCAATTTAGATCCGGGCAGATTCGTTCATATCTGTACAGATCAATTTGCACTAAGTCAGCTCAGGATGCTCGCTCAAAACCCGCAAAAGTTCAGCCACCGACCATGCTTGCGAAACGCAACCACGGGGAGTATGAGGGGCGTTGCCGTCGAAGATTTCGTTGATTGAGCCGATGCAGCCTTCATTGCTGATGTGAGCAATGATTGGCTGCAGGTGATTGCGAATGAAGGCCATGCTCTGGCTATCGGCAGCGTGAGCATAGACTCTGGCATTGACCCAGGGGCCAAGCAGCCATGGCCAGACCGTACCCTGGTGATAGGTGATGTCGCGGTGATACTGGTCAGCTTGCGCCAGGCCAGTGCCGTAGACTCCCTGATATTCAGGATGATCCGGAGCCAGAGTGCGCAGGCCCATGGGGGTAAGCAGTTTGCTTTCCACCACTGACAACATCCTCGCCGCTCTCTCCTGCGAGAGTATTGGATAGGTGAGGCTGGCAGCGATCAGCTGGTTGGGGCGGATGGCCAGGTCAAGACTGTCGTCTTGACGAATGACGTCTACCAGGTAACCTGCTTGCTCGAGCCAGAACTTTTCAAACCCGGCCCGGCACTGAGCAGCTAGCGCCGAATAGTCGTCGCTGCTGGGCGGCAGGCTTACGGCACCGAGTTTTGCTGCCACCTCGTCGCGCAAGAACTTCAAGGTGAGCAAGAAGTTGTACCAGAGGGCGTTGATTTCAACAGCCTTGCCGGATCGCGGAGTGACAACGTAGTTGCCCACTTTTGCGTCCATCCAGGTTAGCTGCACGCTAGCGTCACCGCCAGTGATCAAGCCATCGCTGTCGAGTCGCAGGCCGTGTCTGGTGCCTTTCTTGTGCCAGTCCACCACCTCTTGCAAGAGCGGCAGCTGAGCCTTGACGAAGTCAATGTCGCCAGTGGCCTTGTAGTAGCCGTGCAGAGCCCAGGCCCACCACAAAGTGGCATCAGAGGTGTTGTACTCAGGCGCCTGGCCGCCGTCAGGGAAGTAGTTGGGGAGCATCCCTTCGCTCAGGTAGCGGCCGAAGGTCGAGAGAATGCTGCGGCCTTCGTCGGTGCGACCAGTGGCGAGGCAGAGCCCGAACAAGCTGATCATCGAATCGCGACCCCAGTCCGAAAACCAGGGGTAACCAGCGATGATGGTGCTGCCTGCCGTAGACTGCCGCTGGGCAATGAACTGATCGGCTGCCAGCGTGAGCTTTTTCAGCGCGGCTGTATTGGCCTTGGGCAAAAGTGCTCGCTTCTCGGCAGCGCTTTGGCGCACCAGGGTTTCGAGCAGTTTTTCTTGGTTGTTGTTAGCCGCTTCAAAACCGGCCGTGAGGGTGATAGATTCACCGGCGGCCAGGGTTGCTTTGACTTTGCCGGAGCGGAAGCAATCTTCGCCATCGCCGAGGCCGCGTTCGAATTCTCTGGGCCATTTGTAGTTCCAGTACCATTCAGGTTGAGCTGAGTAGGCGCCGTGGTCCAGTTCGAGCCAGAGCGGTTGCGCGCCGGTGAAAGCTTCGATTTTCACCTGTTTGTCGCTAACGATGTTCTGCGAAAACTGCCAGCTGTTTGAGCCCCTGGTTTCGCTGTGAAAGTCGCGATAGCCAAGCAGCACTGAAAGTTCCAGGCTGGCGGTTTTGTCGTTGTCGTCGGGCAACCAGGTGTAGCCGATGTGCACACGCTGTTGGCCATGTAGCATCACGACTTGTTTGATCAGGCGACCGCCAGGCACGCGATACGACCAGGTAGGAACAGGCAAGGCGCTGAAAGCCTCAAGGTAGTGGTAGCCCTGGGGATGAACATGGCCGGATTGCCAGTAGTTGGTGGCCAGTTCGCAGGGGCTTTCTTGGCCTTCTACGGTGATGATTTCGTCTAGGCGAGAGAAGAGCATGGTGCGCTTCACCGGAGGAGCCAGAGAGGCTACGAGGAGGCCGTGGTAGCGTCTTGTGTTGGCGCCCGAGAGAGATGAGCCGGCGTAGGTTCCTAGGCCGTTGGTGATCAGCCATTCTCTGCTGTCATCTTTGCCTAGGTCGTTGAGAATGCCTGCGTTGCTGAAATTGCTGGCCTCGATAGGCAGCACTGGATTGCTTTGATTTTCATTGGCTTGATTTCTCAGCCATTGGGTGAGGTCAAATGTCATGGTGTCTCCCATTACAAGTTAGTCTGACAAATTCTGCGCACGTGCAGGTAATTTGTTTCGAGTTAGTGTTTTAGAAATCTTGAGAAGGATTTGAAAGGTATTTTTAAAGAAAGGGAAGGGTAAACCAACAGCTAACACAAGCAATCTGCCAAAACCAACTGTTTTGGGCCGATTGCTTTGATATTGGTTTTGTTTAACAGCTTGGAAACCTTGTTGTCAGGCGATCTCGCTCGCGCAGCTGCGCTGCCCAGTGGTTAGCGGGCAGCAGGGGGCGGGCTCATACCAGCAACTAGGTTGTCGTAGTCGGTAGCGCTGAACTGTTGCCGAGGTGACAGCTTAAGTGCTTCTTGCAAATCAGTAAGGGCCCTGAGTTGTTCGAATGTATTGTTCTCCGGGGCAAAGCGATTAGGGCTAAGAGCAGTAAGGGCAGCATCAATTTCTTGACGACTAAATGAACCGTCGGCACTATGGCCGAGAGCCTCAAGGAGAGCAGCTCCAGTTGGAAATACTTTGGTCATTTCGGCAGCTCTGGCTGCGTTGTCCACCGCAGCTGCCTCGGAGCTGGTAGGGGCTGCATCGGTGCCAGCTTGCATGCCTTCTGGAGCGGCAGGTGTTGCGTCGGCAGCCGTTTTACCTTCTGGTTTGGCTGCACGAGGGTCAACATATTCAGGCAGAATCAAGGTTTGATTATAGTTGACCTTGTCTTTGTCAATTTCATTCAGCTTGGCAATCTGATTGACATAGTTGTAGATGTCACGTGTGGTTGCGTCTGGCGGAAGGTTTTCTTTGGCTATATGGCTGAGAGTTTGGTCCTGGCGAACTTTCACCTCTCCTCTAATGGCAACGCCTTCAGTCGCCCCATCCACCAGGGTTACGCCGGGCAAAGACTGGGCGGCAGTGCTGCTGTCGGCCACTGCATTTGGCTGCAATTGAGTTCCGGGCTGTTGCACCTCTTTCAATGCTTGGAGAGAAGCATTATCGCCACCGTTTCTATCTTCGGTGAAGAGTTCAGGGTTGCCTTGAGCTTCGAGAGTGCTAGCCATAACCAAATTCTCCTCAACATTGAAGTTATTGCTCAAGACCAAATGGTGTTGCGGCTTTCCCGGTCGTTCTTGAGCGATTTGGGGTGCGGGTGGGTTTGTAAAGAGAATAGGCGAATGGAGTGTCGGACATGTGGCAGTTTTGCCTCCCCAAAATTAGAAGTGCCCTGGTCTGCGCTTAATCCGGTGGCAGAAGTGAAAGAGCGGTTGTTCTTAGAATTTGGCGCCGAGCGATATAGGCTCGAATTATCCAGCCATGATTCAACCGGGATTCACCAGTATCTAAGACACTAATGTTGCTACACTTCGCAGCAACAACCTTGCAAAAGGTTTATACGAGCAAGACAAGCTTAAAGAAGCAAGGGACGCACTGGTGATGGCATCACGCCTCAACCCGCCACCAGCAAAGGCCAAGGCACTGAAAATCAATATTGAGATTGTCACTCGCGTATTGAATAAAGTGAGCCAAGGGCCTTAAGCAATGGCGGTTTGATATCATTGATATATGAGATTTCTGCTGCGATTTAGAAAGTGGATAGTGTGGCTGAGCTTCACTTGCTATCTCTTTGCCAATGCACTCTGGGTCTACGCTTGGAAAATAGGCCTGGTCAAGTATGGGTGCATGCAGCCAACGTCAGCGTCTATGATAGAGCACTGGAACTTTTTAAGTTGGCCAGCAACAGGCCAGTTGATGGAGGTTTTCTTTCTACTGGGCTGGCTGAATCTCGGTGCAATGGTGGCAGATTTGAAGAGTGGGCCTGAATGGTGGAATCATTATAGACAGCTACTCTGGCCGCTCAATGGCTGGACCTGGGTCGTTATTGCGGGAATGCCATTTTTGACCGGGTATTTCTATCTAGTGCAGGTTGGTTTGTTACCTGCTATCGGCTTGAGCTTTTTTATTCTTACTTGTGTCTTGCCCCTTTCTAGCAGAAGCAAGAAGTGGCTTTGCGATTCAAAATGATCGGCTAGTGATAAAACCGCAGCAAATTGTGTTCGCGATCGACCTTGTAGCGCCAGCCTTCCATTAAGTCTTGACCGAGAGCGCAGCCAGCGTGACCGCCAACTAGCACCGGAAATCCTTCCCGCATCATGGCGCCAATTCTTATAGTTACGTAGGCTCTTTGCATGGTTATATCGCCGCCGACCCCGGACATGTGAACGCTTTCACCGCTGGGCTGTATGCCTATTCGCGCGGCATCAGAGCTGCTGATGATGGTATTGGAAGCACCAGTATCAATAAATGCTCTAGCAGGCTGGCTGTTGATTGTGAAGGTTATATAGTCGTCTTTGCCTTCTTTGGTCAGGGGAATGTCGTACATCGGGTTGATGTCACTCTTCTTCACTGCTAGTGTCTTTTTTAGATCAACTCGGCAGCCTTTGTCATCAATTTCGTATTGATAGCCTTTAACAAAGTCTTGGCCAATCAAATTTTCGCCTAAGTGACTGGTGCTGTCTTGCATCGTGATGTTGATGTGGCGAGTAAGAGTGCCCAGTTTGACTTCCGCTGGAATTGTCGACGTGGCCACTGCTACTCCGGCCCAACCCCTAGTTCCGCGGCCGGCTTTCGCCCCATTGAGATCAAGACCAGCTTCTTTTAACTGATCACGATAGAAAAAGGCGCTAGCGCCAGTATCAAAAAGTGCTTTAACTGGATGACCATTGACCATGAGGTCAACTTCCATGTGCCCTTGTGGCCCTTTCTTGAAGTAGAAGTGGGCAGTGT